>PWNH01000024.1 GCA_003557905.1 Methanomassiliicoccaceae archaeon
GAGGTCCATGACGCCATACGCAGCGAGGGTGTCTACGACCGCCTCATGGAGGGATTGGAGACCCTGGACCATCCCGCGGTCTTCGCCAACATGGTGGTTCAGCGTGACAACCTGCACACCGTCAGGGAGGTTGCCGAGATAGTCCAGGACCACCCTGCCATCCGTGGTATCATATACAATTTCATCACCCCTCCGCCGGAGGACGTGGCCCTGACCTTGGAGGAGAAGGCCGCAGTCATTCATGAGATCCAGATGCTGAAGGGGGAGGGTTATCCGATACTCAACTCCAAGAAGGCCCTCAAACTGCTGCTGGAGGAGGACTTCTCCGAGAAGTGCCCCCACCATGTGTCCGCCTTCGTGATGCCGGACGGCTCCCATGCCCAAGGCTGCCCGATGGCCGGGACCGAATCCTGCCGTAAGTGTGGTTTCGATGCTGTAAGGGAGTATTATCTGGTGAACCGCGGGGACCCTTTCACCATCACAGAGATGTCAGGAATGTTCGCACTGACAAAGCGATGATGTAGAGGACCATCGTCAGTAGGCTAACGCCGAAGTACTGCGGGGCTATACGGACGTACCACAGCTCCTCCTTGGCATCCATGGTCCTCCAGGAACGCAGGACCAACGGGACTGTCAGCAGCAGGATCGCATATATCGGATGGAAGAGCACCATAACCGCGAGCAGGGCCACGAAGGTGGCCTGTATGATTTTTATCACCGGGACCGCCTGTTCCCGTCCCCCCATCCTGACCGCCAGGTCCTTCTCGCCATGCTTCAGGTGTGATTCGTATCCCGACATGGCGTCGACGACCCTCATCAGACCGACCGCCAGGCCTATGGCGAGGGAGAACACGACGATCTCCCAGCTGAAAACCCCGGACAGGACGTAATGGGAGAAGAAGACCAGCATGAAGAATGATATGCCGACGTTCAGCTCCCCCAGGCCGCGCGCCCCCATGTTTATGGGCGGGGCGGTGTAGAAGTACGCCAGAAGCAGACCTGCCAGACCCAGGACTATGACCAGCAGTCCACCGTGCAGAAGTATGGGGACCGCGAGCAGCAGGGACATCAGGACCAGGAATGCCATGACCATACGTCCCTGTTCAACGGTTATCAGACCCCTCTCGAACTGGTTACCGTCCCAGTAGACCTTCTTGAGCAACTCGTTGTCCTTGAAGACCGGTGACTCCTCCAATTTCTCGAACCGCTCCTTGCCGACCTCAATGTCCACGCCGCTCACGAAATCGAAGTAGTCGTTGGAGAAATTCACGAACATCGCCAGGAACAGTACGTCCAGGGGTATCAGCAAAGCTATCAGGTACTCGTTGCTGTAACGAAGACCATAGGCCACACCGCAGATGGAGGCCAGGACGAAGGGCAGCGTATAACTGAACCTCATCACCAGATTCAGTCTGCGGAACAAGCCGATCTCTTCGGGACCAGAGGTCATGAGGTGGGAATGTCCAGAGTGTTAATAAACCCATCTTCAACGCATGGGGAAATGTGACAGTTGGGCGGATAGCCGCTCCATCAATTGTTCACGGCAGGGGGTTATGAACTCGTGGGTGATGTGCGCCGGGGCGGCACGGTCTACCAGCTCGGCGCAGGCCGCGGTCTGGAACGGCATGTGCCAATCCATGCGGCCGAAGTGGGGGTAGGCGATGTTCAGTTTGCCTTTGATGTCCGCCATTCTGTACTCGTCGCTCTCACCGCTTGCCATGGACTCCGCCTGATAGTCCGCGGAAAGGCTCATGTGCAGATGCATTGAACATATGCGGTCAACAGCGTCATCGCCGATATTGTCCAGAGCCTTCAGGGCAGAGTCCACCGCGGCCTCCTCGTCACGACAATCGCGCAGGGCGTTCATCAGATGACCGGTGTCGAGACATATCCCCCAATCATCGAACTCCAGCTTCTCCTCCAGTAGACGGACCTCGGCGCGGTCCAGCAACCGCAGTCCCGGCCACCAGAGATTCTCCAGGGCCAATTTGAAAGGAGGTCTCTGACCAGGCATGTCGGACACGACATCGTTCAAAAGCTCAGCGAAAGCCGTGAGAACCTCATGGTCGGTGAAACCGTTGTCCTGTGAGAACACCTTGTCGATGTTGGGACTGGCGGCATGCATCACACCGTAGGCCGGCTCCAGCGGAACGGCGTTGAGGATCATCGAACGTACGGTACGGACCATATCCTCACGGTCTCGTCCATAGCACAGGAAGGCCACCTGAGTTTCGTCCATGCCATCGAATACATGCAGCCCCTTCCAACCTGAATACCAGTCCACGGCATAGGGGAGATGCACCCCCCTCACGATATCCTTGAACTCCACGGGGGCGGGGAAATGCCCTGTGAGCATCTCGACACCGTCCAGACCATGGGATGAGACCAGCTGCTCCATCCCCTGACCGCCGCCGATGCGTTCCAGGTCAAAATCGTAAGCTGAGATGTTGAACAGATGCTCGGGGCCGCTCACGCCTATGAATCCGCGAACTCATAGAAAATAGGAACGGTCAGAACAGTTCAAAGGCCGCGGACAATGCTCCGTTCACAGCCCCCAGGTGCTCGAAGGCCCCGCCGACGATTATGACGTCGCCTTCCTCCATGTCCTCTATCGACCTTATTATGCCGGCCAACCCCGGTCTGTTGACGTCCAGGTCCCAGTCGGGTGGCATCAAGAGCTTCCCATCCCGATAGAGGATGGTGGTGCAACCCTCTGAACCGGCCCTTATCCCGGCGTCACGTTGCTGCATACCGTTCTCTATCTTGTGTGCCACTCCTTTAACCAGGAGCGCCTGCTGATGGTCGCCCACCACCAGGTCTCCGATGTTGATGTCCAACACCTTGAGCGGAAGCTCGGACAGGAAACCGATCCCCTCTCTGCTGATCTTGATGCCGGTCTGCTTGATGTCGATCATCTCCCATTCCCGCAGGGTGTCGATGATCCTCCTCATGCTTCCCTCGCCTATGCCCACCATCTCGGAGAGTTTCTTCCTTCCCATCCTCTTCCCTCTGGAGAGCAGATGGAGCGTCCAATAAACATGGTGGTCTTTGAAACGGAACATCGGTCCGTACTGGGGTACCTCAATGATCTTCATGGCGTCAGAATGTCGTAACTTTCCCTTCTATTATCATGTCCGAGACCTTGTCGATGTTGTCCAGCCACTGGTACGCGATCGCCTCCGCGTCCTTGCTGTAACGGGAGACGGCCGCATCTTCCATCGAGACCAACTGTATGCTGGCATTCAGTGGTTGTGATATCGGCTTACCGATCTGCGATAGCAGGCGGACGCGCACCTCGGCCTCATCGGGCAGTTCCTTGGCTATATCCTCTGCTATTATCCGTGACAGTATATTATATATTTTTCCGATATGGGTTATCGGATTCTTTCCGGATGTCGCCTCCATGCTCATGGGCCGATAGGGTGTGATCAGTCCATTGGCACGGTTTCCACGGCCCACCGAACCGTCATCTCCCATCTCCTGGGACAGACCGGTGCAGGTGAGATAGTAGACGCCGCGGTCATAGTCGTCACCGGTATTGACCTCCATCCTCACATCGAGGTCGGTGTGCTTGAGGACGTGGTCCATGGTGCGGGAACGGAGCTCCTGCACGGCGGAGATGTAATGGTCGGCATTGTCCAGATGCCGGTCGACCATGGCACAGGCCACGGTAAGTGTGAGCTCGTCACCGACACGTGAGGCCATCACCTTGACGTCGTGGCCGGCCTCCGGCATGATGTCCTTGAGCGGACCGTTTATGAACCTCTCAGTCTCCAGGACCACCTTCTCGGTCTGACTGTAAGGAGCGTAACCCACACCGAACGATGTGTCGTTCGCCAGGAACTTGGATGTCTCATAAACGCCCATCAGGTCATCCGAGCCCTGACCGAGCCTGGCCTCCATTATCATGTCGTTCTCGGTATCGAGGTCCTTGAACGTACGTTTCATGTACTCCTTGGCAGCCCTCAAGGCCACGGACTTGCAGGGCAGGGTACGGATGTCGCCGTTCTCCTTGATGAAGGATGTGGACCTGCCCACCAATAAAATGTAGACCGGGTCGATTATGTAGCCGCCGCCGAAAGCAGGGGCGGAGGATCCCGCCACGATCTGGGCCTCGTCGGTGTTGTGGTGGAGCACGTGTCCGAACTCCTTCTTGTACATCTTACAGAGCGCCCTGCTGACGGTCTCCGCCAATCCATCGGCGACACTGTCGGGATGGCCGATCCCTTTCCTCTCACACAGCTCCACCCTCCGCATGTGCAGAGGCAGGTCCCTTATCTCCTCGACGTAAATATTCTTGGACATCGTAAACTACCTCAGTGAAAAAACCGTCAACGTGACAATCCAGTGTCATTTCCGTAGTTTTTGATGCCATATAAACAACATTGATACAATTATTCTTATAGGAATAATATGCTCAAGGGGCATGAGATTCCCGCCCGCATCAGACATCCGTAAACTACGAAAGGTGCTGGATGTCACACAAGCGGAGCTAGCAAAAAGATCCGGCATCAGCCAGAGCGCAATTGCGAAGATCGAGAGGGAGAACATATCGGCCAGCTACGAAACGGTTGTCAAATTGTTCGAGACCTTGGAGAACATGAGCCGGAACGATGAGAACCACAAGACCGCCGTCGATGTTGCCAGCAAGGGTGTTGTCACCATCCAGTGCACCGAGAAGGTAAGGGCCGCATCCGACCTTATGAAGACCACCGGATTCTCGCAGCTGCCAGTAATGAGGGGCGAGGTGCCGGTGGGCAGCATCTCGGAGAGGACCATTCTCGAACTTATCCGTCAGGGGAAGACCATGGACGAACTCAGCGGCATGAGTGTCGCAAGGGTCATGGGGGACATGTTCCCGGTGGTGAATGAGAACACCCCCATGGACACCGTGACGACGCTCATGGGCAACGCCAATGCGGTGCTCGTTGCCAGAAAGGGCAAGATCATCGGAGTCCTGACTTCGGCGGACCTGCTCAAACTCATCTGAGTTTCAATCGGAATGGTCGATGCGGATACTGTCGAAGTCCCGTGCCACCACGACCTTCCTTGACTCCAGGACTTGGGAGGCTTCGGCCTCCAGGATCGTGTCGTCCTCGATACGGGGACTTATGTGGGTCAGTACCAGTGTCCCCGCTCCCGCCTGCTTCGAAACCTCTGCTGCCTGACGGGCGGTGCTGTGTCCGCTCTCCGCCGCCCGGTCGATGCCGTCATCAGCGAAGGTCGCTTCATGCACCATGAGGTCGACACCTTCACTGGCCTCGATGAACGCCGTGCAGGGCCGGGTGTCACCGGAATAGGAGAACGACCTGCCGCGACGTGCGGGCCCTAGAACGTCCTCCGGTCTGACGACACGCCCCCCGACCTCCACCGCCGAACCGTTCTGCAGTTCAGAGAACAGCGGTCCCTCCTGGACACCGAGTCGCCGGGCGGCATCGGCATCGAACCTGCCCCGACGGGCCTTCTCCCTCAACACATAGCCCAAGGATGGCACGGTGTGGTCGGTACCCACGGCCAATATGGTCATCTCCTCCGATTCCAAGGATTCCCCGGGCGATAGGTCCCTTACCTCCACGGGATAGCAGGGCTCCGCATCCTGGATGGATGACATCCTCTCCATCATGGTGACCGTCCCCACAGGCCCGAAGACCCTTAACGGACGCTGGCGGGAGAAAAGTGACATGGTCTGCAACAGTCCAGGCACGCCTGTCACGTGGTCCCCATGATGGTGTGACAGGAATATGCAATCGACCGCCATCATCGACAACGGCGATATCATCAACTGTCTCTGAGCACCCTCACCGCAATCGAAGAGCAGGACTTGGCCATTGCGTTTCAACGCGGTACAGGGGAGTGACCTGGCGGGGGACGGGACCCCTCCCGCCGTACCGAGGAAATGGACCTCCATGACACCACTATCGTCCGATGCTCTCCAGAACACGATCCTTCTTGGTGAGCTTCTTGTATTCCTTGTAGTGCTCCTTGCAGAGTCCGGCCTTCCTGCCGACGTCCTCTCCGATATCGAGTCCAGACTCCTCGACCTTCTTGAATCCCAACGACCTTTCCACATCCTTGCCGCAGCCAACGACCGAGCAGGTCCTGGACGCTTCCGTTCTTTCGGCCATGGCCTGATTATACCGCAGGTGGATATTATTCTTTTCTGGCGTCTACGAAAATATGAAGAACGACATGCCCCTTACGAGGGATGATGATAAAGGTCTCCCCCTCCATGCTATCCGCCGATGCATCAAGACTTGGCGAGGGCTTGCTACGATTGGAGAGATGCGGTGCGGATTGGGCGCATATCGATGTCATGGACGGGGTGTTCGTCCCCAACATAACCATCGGCCAGCATGTGGTCAGGGCCCTCAGGCCGGTCAGCGACATGCCGTTCGACGTTCATCTGATGATCGTCAACCCCGTCAAGCACGTACCCGATTTCCTATCTGCTGGTTCAGACATGATAACGCTTCATGTGGAGACCACCGAGAACGTCGAGGATGCCCTCGATATGATAAGGGACGGGGGTGCGAAGGCCGGCTTGAGTCTGAATCCTGGCACATCCATAGATTCCATCCTGCCGTTTATCGATATGCTCGACCTGGTCCTGGTCATGAGCGTCCAGCCCGGATTCGGCGGACAGTCGTTCCAGGAACACTGTCTGGGGAAGATAAAGGCCATTCGTGAGGTGGTGGATGATAAGGGGCTTGACGTCGATATCTCAGTGGACGGAGGCATAAACCGTGATACTGGAAGGCGTTGCGTCGAGGCCGGTGTCGACGTCCTAGCCGCCGGTTCCTCCCTCTTCGGAGCCGATGACATGGCAGAAGAGATTAAATTGTGGAAGGGGTTCAGCAGGAAGGGTTGAACAGCATGAGCCTATCAAACGACAGATTGTTACAAGCGGCGGTGTTCCTGATAATACCAGCGGCCATCCTGTTGGGGGCTTTGATGACTGATTCCAGCATCTGCATCGCCATCGTAATGCTGGTGTGGATAACCTTGGGGATATTCCTGTTCTTCGTCCCCAACATCCCCGAAAGGGAAGAACGCTCCTGAGGTCAGGACATGGGCGTCAATCTGTCTGGAATACTCGAGCCTACTGAGTTGGAGTTGCGGGACCTCTCGAACCGTACACTTGCTGTTGACGCCCACAACACCATCTATCAATTCCTATCCATCATAAGACAGCCGGACGGCACCCCTCTGATGGACCATGCCGGCAACGTGACCTCCCATCTCTCCGGGCTCCTGTACCGGAACGTCAACCTCATGGAGCATGGGATCAGACCTTGCTATGTGTTCGACGGCAGGATACACGAATTGAAACTTGACACGGTCAAGGAACGGAGGGAGAGGCGGGAGGCCGCCATAAAGGATTGGGAGGCCGCCCTCGACGACGGAGACATGGAGAGGGCGTACAGCAAGGCCATGCAATCCTCGCGCATGACGAAAGAGGTGTTGCAATCATCACGTGAACTCCTCGGCCTGATGGGGATCCCGGTCATCGAGGCGCCTATGGAGGGAGAGGCACAGGCGGCGCATATGTGCATCAAAGGGGATGTGTGGGCCGTATCCTCCCAGGACTTTGACAGCCTGTTGTTCGGAGCGCCCCGTCTTGTAAGGAACATCAACATAACCGGCAGACGCAAGATGCCCGGAAAGAACGTTTACCGTAACGTCAGGGTGGAGATGCTTGAGCTGCCCAAAGTACTTGAATCCCTGGAGATAACACGCGAGGAACTGGTCCAGATGTGTGTCATGATGGGGACGGACTTCAACACCGGGATATCGGGCATAGGTCCGAAAAGAGGACTGGCACTCATACGGAAACATGGAAGCATCGAAGCTTCATTGGAACACCTCGGCATGGAGATGCCGGGATACGAGAGTGTGATGGACATCTTCCTCAACGGCTCCTACAACGAGGATTACGACCTCTCTATGAAGGACATCGACCGCGAGGGCTTGATGGAATTCCTCTGTGAGAGGCATGACTTCTCACCGGAACGGGTCTCATCCACGATAGAGAAACTGCATCAGGGGAGGCAGGAGATCGAGAAGAGCGGTCGCCAGAAGTCCCTGGATATGTTCTTTTGATAAGACAATTATTTATAAATGATGTTGATAATCGCCATGTGGGAGGGCAAGACAGTTCCTCCCAGGAAGGGACATGGCGATGATAAAGCAGGTCCGACCGACTTATGAACCCGCAAAGATGGAATCCGAGATCCAACGCCATTGGGACTCGAAAGAGATTTACACCAAGACCAAGAAGATGAGGGAGGACGGTCCCGATTTCTACTTCCTGGACGGACCGCCATACACCACTGGCTCCATTCACCTCGGCACCGCCATGAACAAGACCCTGAAGGACACGCTCATCCGCTACTGGAGGATGAACGGTCTTAATGTCAGGGACCAACCTGGTTTCGACATGCACGGTCTGCCGATAGAGGTGCAGGTGGAGAAGGAGGTCGGTGTCAGATCCAAGCAGGAGATCGAGGAGTACGGTATAGACCGTTTCGTCGACATCTGCAAGAAATTCGCCATGAAACTTCATGGAAGTATGAGTGACCAGTTCAAGCAACTCGGAGTTTGGATGGACTGGGACAACCCATACCTTACTATCAAACAGGAATACATCGAGGCCGCATGGTGGACCATAGAGCGGGCTTACAAACGGGAAATGTTGGTGGCCGATGACCGTGTGTTGTCATGGTGTCCCCGCTGCGAGACGGCACTAGCCGAGGCGGAGATAGAATACTGGGACGAGGAGGACCCCTCCATATTCGTGAAGTTCCCCCTCTCCGATGACCCCAGCACATCTATCGTCATATGGACCACGACCCCCTGGACACTCCCCGCCAATATGGCGGTGGCCGTTCACCCCGAGCTCACCTACGCCGTTGTGGACATGTCCGACAAAGGGCGGGTGGAGAGGCTCATCATCGCCGAGTCACAGGTCGAAACGGTCGCGGAAATGGCTGGTTTCGATGGTGTCGAAGTGGTCAAGACATTGAGCGGCAAAGAGCTGGAGGGAAGATACTACAACCCTCCGTTCAAGATCACCGAGCAGCACCTGAAGCACAGTGAATGGACGCACCGCATCGTGCTCGCTGATTATGTTGAGGATTCCAACACCGGCATCGTTCACACCGCGCCTGGACATGGTCCCGATGACTTCGAGACCGGTAAGCGCTACGGTCTACAGCCCTTCTGCCCGGTTGATGAATCGGGAAGGTTCACCGCGGCCGTCCCTGAATATCAGGGACGCAAGGCCCGTGGGACCAACCAGGACATCCTCCAATATCTGGAGGACCGTGAGGTCCTGCTTCACAATCACGGCACCGACCACCGTTACGGTCATTGCTGGAGATGCCGCTCCTCAGTCATATTCCGCAACACCAATCAGTGGTTCATAAAGGTCGATGGGATAAAGGAGAAGATGGCCTCTGAGGTCTCCAGGGTGAAATGGAGTCCGGATTGGGCCGGCAGCTCCCGTCAGCTCAACTGGGTGGAGGGTGCCCGTGACTGGTGCATATCCCGTCAGAGGTACTGGGGAATCCCCATACCCATATGGCAGTGCTCCTGTGGCGAGCAGAAGGTAATCGGTACCTTCGACCAGCTCTCGGAGGGGAAGGGTTACATCGAGGGTATCGAACCCCATCGCCCCTGGATAGACACCATAACCTTCCCCTGCACCCGTTGCAGCGGGGAGATGCACCGCGTCCAGGATGTCCTTGACGTCTGGTTCGATTCCGGCGTTGCCTCCTGGGCCTGTCTGAACTATCCCTCGGACAAAAAACAGTTCGACAGATGGTTCCCGGGGCGCTTCATAACCGAGGCCCACGACCAGACCAGAGGATGGTTCTATTCCCAACTCGCCTCCGGCGTCATATCATTCGACCGCAGCCCCTACGACGAGGTGCTGATGCACGGTTGGATGCTCGATTCCAAAGGTCAGAAGATGAGTAAGAGCAAAGGCAACGTCATAGAGCCTTTGGAGATCATCAACGAGCATGGGGCCGATTCCCTGCGCTTCTACATGCTCAAGGCCAACGCGCCCTGGGAGGACACCGCGTTCCAGAAGGAGGGGCCCCGCAACGCGCGGAAGACCTTGAACACATTGTGGAACGTGGTCAACTTCGCCTCCACATACATGAGCTTGGACTCATACGAGCCGTACAAGCAAACGATGGCCGACATGGAGGCCTATTTCCGCAACGAGGACCGGTGGATGATCTCACGTACCGAAAGGATGCGTAAAGAGGTCAGCGAGAACATCGAGAACCGCCATATCCACAGGGCGGCGAGAGCCTTGGAGGACTACATCCTCGAGGACCTGTCGCGCTGGTACGTGAGGCTTATAAGGGACCGGATGTGGAGCGAGGAGGGCGACCATGACAAACAGGCCGCCTACTTCACCCTGCACTACTCGATCATGAGTGTGACTCGGTTACTGGCACCGTTCTGCCCCCATATAACCGAGGAGATATACACCCATATGGACGGTCGTCTGGAGAGCGTCCATATGACCGATTGGCCCAGTTTCAACGAGTCTCTCATCGACGAGAGTATGGAACTGAGCATGGCCATGGTCCAGGAGATAGTGGAGATCGGTGCCTCCGAGAGGCAGCGCAAGGGCGTCAAGCTCCGCTGGCCGATGAAGAGGATGGTCATAAAGGGTAACACCGAACTGGTCAACAGTTCGATAGAGCTCTTCAGTGACGTTCTGATGCAACAGGCCAATGTCAAGGACATCACCTTCGTCGAACCGGACAAGGAATGGGAATCGCTGGTGTTGAGGGTCATACCGAACCCGGACGCCATCGGCAAGGTCTACAGGCAATGGTCATCGAAGATAGCCAAGCTGCTGGAGAGCCGCCCTGCCGCCATGGTCAAGAGCGCGGTCAGCAAGGGCACCTACGAGATTGGCATAGAGGGACAGTACCTGAAGATAGAACCGAACATGGTCACCTTCAGATTGGACCTTCCTGAGAGCGTATCATCGACCGAGTTCTCCTCCGGGTTGCTGTATCTTGATTTCGAGATGTCGCCGGAGATCGAGGCCGAGGGATACACCCGTGAGCTCATCAGACGCATACAGCAGATGCGCAAGGACATGAAGCTCGACGTCGAGGAGTACATAAAGACCGAGGTGTCCGCAGAGCAGCGTCTGCGTGCCTACTTCAACCAATGGCGCAACCACATCATGAAGGAGACCAGGTCCCGTTCCATCTCCTTCAACGAGGAGCCTGCGGAAGGCTCGAAGGCCTGGGACATCCAAGGTAAGGATGTGCACATAAGCCTCAAGCCAGTGCAGTTGTCACAGGTTAGTCAGGCATTCTCAGAGATGCCGTTCCTCAGCAACGACGACGTGATAGCACTCAATCAGGCGGGTCACTATGACAGAGAGAGCCTGGATGCGTTGACAGGTAAGGAGATACTCAGCATACCCGGCATCCGTATCGCAGAGGCGATGAAGATCGTCGAGCATCTGAAGAAGTCAGAGGGCGTTTCCGTGAAGCCGGTGGACACCGATATCCACAAGAAGGAGTCGGTGCCGGTTCAGGAATTGAAGATCGAGACCGGCAACGTCTACATGGCCGTGAACAAGGCCGAGAAGGGACAGGCCATCCTGCGGGCGGCGATATCCAAGGGAATGAAGCCTTTGTTGATCACCAGGACGCCTCCGGAGAAACTGCCCATCAGCAAGGAGCTGAGCGATGACAGCGTCATATGGCTTTCCAGCATCACCAAGGCCAACTCCTTCAACCCCCGTGAGCTGTATCGGCTGGAACAGCTGATATCACTCAGTCTGGAGAGGGGGAAGGCGGCCATACTCGTCGAGGGGCTGGAATACCTGATCACCAACAACGACTTCCTGTCGGTGCTGAGATTGGTCCAGAACCTGAGGGATCAGGCCTCGGTCAGGGATGGTGTGCTGATCTTCGATGTCAACGGCAAGGCCTTGGACGCCCACGAGCTCAGTCTGTTGGAGAAGGAGTCGGATATCCTTCTCTGATCAGAGTCCGAGACGCGACAGGACCTCGTCGAGACGGGGGACGGTGTCCATTCCGACCGCCTCGACGGGGCTAACCCACCGATAGTCGCAATGCTCCCAGTTCAAGGTGGGTTCCGCCTCGGCCTCGAACAGCACCGGATGGACCCTCCATATGATCCCCTCCCCGCGGACGAGGAACGGTTTTCCAATGAGGACCGGGCGGGCATCGATCTGCGTCTCCTCCATGAGTTCACGGCAGGCGGCATCCTCGGGCCCCTCCCCTTCCTCGATACGGCCGGACGCCCCGCCCCAACTACGGGGGAAGTGGTGCTCCTCATCACTGCGGCGCATCAATAGTATCTGGTCCCCGCGTCGCACTATGCCGGTGACAACCTCACGCAATTCGAGGTCCGGCAGTTCGATCGTACCAGCGTCTCCGTCGATGATCGCTCTGTCTCCAGTACACAAGGCTTCGATATCAATCCCGTCCACAAGAGGGATGTCGGCGATGACGGCTCCGGTGGTCACTATCGTCTCCGCCGTGGCGTTGACTATGCCAGCTGGAGCGAGTCCTTTGGATTTGAGGTCGAATATGGTGTAAGAGCCGACGGTAGAGCCCTTGCCGCGGCGGAAGGCGAATATCCTTCCGGAGATGTTCCCGCCTCCCCCCACACGTAACTCACCGGTGGCGGTGTCCACTCCGCCGAGGAAACTGAAATCGTCATTCAGTACAACAACCTCGCCCTCAGCCCTGCCACTGGCTATTGCACGGCCGTTGATTATCACAACAGCACCTCCATCAATGTCTGGAATGAATCGCAGCGGACCTTCTGAGAACAGAGCGTGGGAAGGTAATTGCAGGCTTTGGCCGAATCACTGGCGGAACGTTCGAACAAACCTTCCACCGGAGTTACCACCATGCATGTGTCAGCAAGTACCGTCCCGAACCTCTCCAGTATGGAAACCTCGGCCGGGAGTGCATCACGGACCTCGCGTGAGGTGCAGAACCATACTTTGACGTCTGACTTCTTCTCCTTCCCTTCCAGAAATGATGCCATCTCCTTCACCTCGCGTATCGAGAGATGAGGACAGCCGAAGGCTATCAGCTCCACGTCCTCCACCACAGTGAGTGAATCCTGGGCATCCTTCAGTTCAGCCTCGCCGACGTGAATGACATCCAGACCCTCTATCGGGTGCTCGGATGACTCGGGGGTGTGGTCCTCCACATGGAACATTGCCACTGCACCGGATGCGGCCATCGCCGCCGCCATTATCTTCGCCTCCTCCCAGTCCGGCCTTATGCCGCGGAAGTAGGGTATGCCATTGCCGATTCGGGAGCCGACCGCCTGCCCGAGTAAGGAATGAGAGAACAGGCTGCCGTCTATGTCCGCCTCCACAATCACTGTGGGGGCGCGATTCTCCTTCAGATGGAGACCGTAGTTAGCTGTCCGGCCCACGATGGCGGCCGCCAATGCTCCTGGCCCGCCTTCGCGGTTCGTCCTTGCGCCGATCATGGAGTTAACCATCGACAACGCGGATGACTCGGCCCAGGCGACATGGTCCCCTTTGCGCGGAACGTTGTCGGAAAGGTACGGCGTACAGGAACAGCTGGTCGTTACGCCCATGCTTCCGTAGAGGTCTATTATGTGGAGTTGTTTGGCCGCGAATTCCTCGCTGACGCCCATCTCCCGCCAACGGACACTGTCCATGCCGGAGGGGTTGAGTGTGCTGGGAACACGGACCTTGGCACCCTGGGAGACGTGTTCGAGATAAGCGATACCGCCGTCCCCTATGGTCTTGTAGGAAACACCAGAAACATGGGCGGACGTTATAGGGACCAGGTCATCGGCACCGTATATCTTACCCAAGGCCACAACCAGTTCCAAGGCCTTGCGGGCGCCGTCGCCCTCCTCGCCATCGAGTATACGCTGCTCCGCAGCACTGAGATTCATATCAACGGTTAGCGATTGGACCTTGAAAAGATTTGCCTAGTTCACAAAGGGTACACGGATCTCCCAAACCAACCCGTCATCGTTGCAGTGTTCAATCGTACCCTTCAATTGACGGGTGACCAATTGATTTATCAGACGGGTCCCGAGAGAACTGGAGCCACCGATCTTCGAGTCGTCCGATACGCCGCACCCGTTGTCCTTGACCATCAGATTGAGGAAACCATCCTCTTGTCGCATCGAGATGTCGATCCTAGGACTTTCCACATCCCCAAAGGCATGGATCAAACTGTTTATTATCAGCTCATTAACGGCGAGGCCCAATGGTATCGCATATTTATCGTTGAGCGCCAAACCCTCCTGGATGTTGAAATTGACATCGGCATCCATATCGAACAGGTCGACGATCTTTTCCACCAGTTTTTTCAGGAAATTGGATGCTATTATCGTGTCCAACCTTTCGGCCCGATACAGTTCCTCATGTATCGTCGAGAGTACGAATATCCTTGCCTCAGCCTCCTGAAGGGTCTTGATTATCAGAGGGTCTTTGGAACCCATGCTTTGCATCGCCAGGAGGCTGTTCACCGTGGCCAGGTTGTTCTTAACCCTGTGGTGGACCTCCTGCAGCATCAATTTCTTCTCGTCGAGGGAATCTTCCAAGGACCTATGCTCTTCCATCTTGGATGTGACGTCCTGTATGAGCAAGATGTAACCTGTGTTGTCCTCTAAGCGATCACCCTTGATGATCGGCGACAATTGCATGGAAACCCATCTTATTCCTGTTTCCCTAGCTATCATGTCTGTGGAGGGGGCGATCTCCATCTCGCATTGTAAATGGGGGTCGTGCGCCAATCTTTGCCGCAGGTCTTCGGAGAAGATATCGTAATCAAACAACGATTTTCCCTCTCTGACCTCTTCCGGTTGAGATAGGATCCTCTCCATTGCGGGGTTCATGTTTATCACCCTCCCATCGATGTCAGTGAAGGCGGTGGCTATCGGGGTCTGATCGAAAAGAACCTGGAACCGGATCTCACTGTGTTTGAGACGGGTTATGTCAACATAAGAGAGAACCGCCCCGGCAATCTTATTGGCATCGTCATAATATGGTAACACCTTCTCAATGTAATGATCACCAGCTTCAGTTTTGACCTCTCTCTCACGATTCTCGCCTGATTCCATAACCTCCTTGATACGTTTCAGGAAATTGTCATCGGCCAGGTTGTATGTTATATGGTTGACGGGACGTCCGATGTCCGTCTCTATTATGTTGAAGAGTTTCCTGACCTGAGGGGTGAATTTCCTTATGTTCATGTCATTGCTGATGAAAATCAGGCCCACATCCGTGGCCCTCATCATGTTGTTCAGGTCATTGGTGAGGTTGGTTAGGCTCTTGATCCTTTCATTGTTCTCCGCGTTCAACGAGTACAGCTCCTCGTTCATGGAGTTCAATTCCTCATTCAAGGAGTTGAGTTCCTCATTGGTGCTCTGCATCTCCTCATTGGCGCTGATAAGCTCCTCGTTTCGGGCCTCAGACTCCTCCACGGTCTTACGGAGCATCTCCTTGGATTCCTCCAGTTCCGCTTCAAGCTGCATCATTCGGTCATTAGCCCCCTCGATGAGCCCGGAGGTTTTTGGTGGAGAAGCTATCCGATCCTCACTGTTCTCAATATTTATGAAATAATAATTGTCAGCTGATCCTCTGGCGAGAGGTGTGACGATGATGTCGTAGAATTCGTCCTCGTTTATGAGGGATTTCACTCCTTTGAACATCATCCTTTTCCCCTCCTTCTTGGATTGTGAAATCCCGGCTTTCATAGCAATGATGAGCTCTCCGTCAACCATTGATGAAAGATCGTTGCTGACCCTCCCGCTCCTCTGATGGAGGATGTCACCGGCCTT
Organism: Methanomassiliicoccaceae archaeon; assembly: GCA_003557905.1. Classification (GTDB taxonomy): domain Archaea; phylum Thermoplasmatota; class Thermoplasmata; order Methanomassiliicoccales; family Methanomethylophilaceae; genus PWHV01. The sequence goes on from PWNH01000024.1 coordinate 15,856, forward strand.
ACCGAAAAGGTGTATCACTTGGAGCTCGCTGTTCACAAGTATGCCTCTTGGTATGAAGGAGGAGAGCAGCAAGTCATATGCTTCCCTGAGTTCTTTGTCAGAACTGGTCTTCGTATTAACTATCCCGACCTCCTGTTCCCCGTAGAGGAGGGAGGGTATCATATGGGACATCACAGACTTTGGGACCTTGGTCATTGCCTTGGGCCTCTGGTATATCCTCCATCTGGTGTCCAACTCCTCGAACTCCTTTCCGATGACTCCCGCGGTCTCGGAGGCGCCAAGGATGAGTCCTCCCCCCGGTTTGAGTGAGAACATGAATGACGCCAGAACCCTCTGTTGCACACTGGCCTTGAGATAGATGAAAAGATTCCTACAGGAGATGAGGTCGATGTTGGTGAAGGGCGGATTGCTTATCACATCATGCCTTAAGAAAACTATTGACTGCCTCAGTCGGGGAATGACTTGGAACAGCTTATCACCCATTTCGATGAAGTATTTCCCCAAGATCCCATCATCAATCCCCTCGACATTCGAGTACATTCCGTTCGATGCGATCTCCAGGGAACGCTTGTGTATGTCAGAGGCGAATATCTTCAGGTTGGGTTGAATGCCGAAATGATTGAAAGCCTCATGGAAGAGTATGGCTATGGTGTAAGCCTCCTCCCCTGTGGCGCAAGCTGGAACCCATACCCTGATATCATCGCCATCGGACTTGGTTGAGACCAGAGGTACTATCGCACTCTCATAAAGTGTCTGGAAAGCGACTGGATCACGGAAGAACGCAGTCACTCCGATGAGGATGTCATGGAATAGGGAGTCTAACTCCACCGGGTCCATCGAAAGGCGGTCCAGATAATTCCCGTAGTTTTCGATTTCAAGGATGTTCAAGCGCCTCTGAATCCTTCGTTTTATTGTGTGTTGCTTGTAAAGAGAGAAATCGATATTGGATTCCTTACGGAGTAGGAGGAGGATGTCTTGATATGGTATCTCCTTATCAGACTCGGGATCGAAGAAATCATTTGATGGGGCATTAATGAAACGGGTGATCTCGTCGGCAATTTCAGGCGGGTCAAGAACGAAATCCACAAATCCAGTCGAAATGGCCTCGAGGGGCATGCCATCGAACTTGGCAGAACGGGGGGACTGGGCTAATACCACCCCTCCTAGATCACTGACCCTTTGTATGCCTTCCGAACCATCGGTACCTGTTCCGGAAAGGACAATGGCCATGCAGTTTGCCTTCATATCCGCGGCCATGGAGTTGAAGAAGCTGTTGATGGGCATGTTGACGATGGCTTCCCTATTGTGGATTAACAGAGTTCCGCCTGTCAGGACCATCTCGGTACCCGGTTTGAGAAGATAAATGGTGTTAGGATTCAGATTTTTACTATCGTCGACTGTCTCAATCCGCATACCTGTGGATTTCTGGAGGATCTCGGCCATATGACTCTTGAAATCGGGAGAAAGGTGCTGTATGACCACGAAGGATGCTCCAGTATCATCAGGTATGTTCGAGAAGAGCGATTGTAAGGCCTCCAAACCTCCTGCCGATGCCCCGATACCAATGACCTTTCCAACACTCTTGGGAGTGCAAATGGCATTTGGAGATTCCACAAAATAAGATAATATTATTCTTGAATATAATGACTTCCAGGAACAGGGAGTGTGAAAAACAACAAATAATGAGTTAACGCATTTAAGACCCATGACGGACACGGATGCGGTTAGGGCTCTACAGCAAGAGATAGTGAATCATATCAAAGAAAGTGGAGTGGACCTCGTCGGTTTCGGCCCATTCGATGTTCTGAACGATGTCAAGAAGGTTGGAGACGGGGAGTTCGGCTTCCCCAACGCCATCTGTATGGCGACGGAGTTGCCTGTTGACATCGTCCGGGAAGCCAAGAACGGACCCAGTGCAGAACTTAGGGAGTCTTACAAGGCGGTCAACAAGAGGATGATGGGTGCCGCGGCCGGCGTAGTGGAGAAGCTGAAGACGGCTGGTTACGATGCGAGGATCGTACACCCGGCAGAGCGGCCTGACCCGGAGAACCTCATGGGACCCGTCAGCCTCAAGTCGATCGCCAGAGTCTGCGGCCTGGGTTGGATAGGTAAGAGCGGGTTGATGATCACCGACGAGTTCGGTGCCCGCCAGAGATTCCTGGCCATTCTCACCGACATGCCCATACTGGATA
>PWNH01000003.1 GCA_003557905.1 Methanomassiliicoccaceae archaeon
TCCCCATTGGTCGGACGGTTCTCCCGCACCTTCGCCAGGGCGGTGCTCATAAGTCTCTGTGAACCGCCTTCCATTCCGATAGGGAACAATGAATGGACCGGAGGGTTCATCTTACGTTCCTTGGCCTTCTCCGGCCTTGCCATACGGGAGCCGATCCGGGTCACCGCCCTCGGCATCACCTGGACGCCCATGGAGTCCGATACGGCCTGCAATGAATCCGGGCCGCCGAAATCCCCTGCGGCCTTCAACCCTTCATCATCCGATGATAATGCCAATCCCTTGCACAAGGGCATGGCATACCTCTCAATGTGTATCTTGCCTTCCACGACCCGATGCAACGCGCCCAGAGACTCCAATGTCCTCTTGGTTTTCGTCTCCAGCGGCATCACCAGGGTCTCGCCGACCATTGTCGCCTCGGAGAGGATGTGTTGACGTAACTGTTTCAGGTCCTCGATCTCTATATCGGACCAGAAGAGGTTGTGATTGGGATGCAGAGGGACTCCATGCTCCCTGCTCATCTCCAAAGCTTCCTCGAATGACAACGACTGCCAATCCCTGGATGTGTCCACGCCGGCAGCGGTCAGTTCCTCCTGGTGCCACTCCAGGCAATAACCCACGGGCACCAAGGGGTGGTTGTTCTCAGAGAACTCCCCGAAGGGTATCAACATCTCACCTATGTCCACTAGCTCGGCGATCGAATCCCTGACCTCCAACACCTCTTTCACAGTGTGGCATTGGACCAGGTCCCCGTTGTTGAGCAGGAGGATTGGTCCTTCGATGGAATCGCAAGGTGTGACGGCACCGGCTTTACCGGGCCTTTCAATCTTGATCTGTGTTCCAATGGCAGGGAACTCGTCAAGGGCGTACATGGATGCGGGGCTGATGGCTATCGCCGCCAGACCGCAGGTCCTCCCGCGCCCATATCGCAGACGGAATCCTCCCGGTCTCGATGGATGACCGAAGATAGGCCTACCGGCGACGATGTCCTTTAGGTATTTGTCTGCGGGTTTCACCTTCGAACTGACGTCATCCTCGTCACCGCCCTTGGGGGCCAACAGACCGTCGATGAAATCCCACCCTCCGATCCCCAGGGCATTGACGTGCTTCTGGATCTTGGCCGCCTTCTGACACAATCCCTCGGCTATGACCAGACATGCTCCGCCACGGACTCGGTTCGTCTCTATACGGGGAAGGTCCCGGAACCCGGAGATCTCCGCCTCCTCGGTTCCTTCCCCATCGATGCAGACGGGGCAGTTCTTCACTATCAATTCAATCTCAATCCCGCTGGGAGAATACTGGAGATGCTGGCACTGCTTGTAGAGCGGTATCTCCTCATGGAAACGGGAGACCTCCTGCGTTGTCGGAATGTATTCGCCGATCTGCAGTTCACGGCGAACGACATCACCGATGAGCACACTCATGGCCTGCCCTGTACCTCCGGCGGCCCGGATGGGCCCTGCGAATAAAAGCGCCAGGTATTCGGATCCATCGGCGTTCCTACCGATCTTGACCGAAGCTATACCTTCGAGGGGAGCGACCAGAATGCCCTCGGTGAGAACAGCGAGCCCGACCCTGACCGCTCGGTCTATGGCCTCCTCGCGTGTTTTGGCGGGACGGGTGGCTATCTCCTTGGCTATCAGTAGGGAGACAACCTCACGGTTGCCATGCTCCAGACTGAGCTCCCTTATCCTCTCCGCTACCCCCTCGACATTCCAATCGGCAAGGAGTTTCTCCACACGGGATGCCAGGTCCTCCGCCTGAGGTATCTCTATCTTTATCTCGGGGTCCTTGCCACGGCCCCTGGCCCTGCGGGCCACACTGTAACAAGCCTCGGTTCTTGCGGCCAGGTCCTGGAAATAGCGCTCCATTCCCTCGCTGCAGGCCACACGCCTCATGGTCCGTTTGCTTCCTCCCTCTGGGCTATCTTCAGCAACTCATCGTTGATGAGCTGCCTGAGCTCCTCGACCCCGGTCCCCTCCATGGCGGACACCCGTAGCGGCTCATCACCCGGAGGTGATATGTCGGCCTTGGACTCCACCACCAGAATGGGGACTTTGGGGAAACCTTTCTTAATGGATTCCAACAGCGCCAACTGCTTGTCCAAGGAGTATCCGCAGGTCTCGGAACGGTCGATGAGGAACACCATCACATCGGTGAGATACTGTAAGGCCAGCACCGCCTGCCTCTCAATATCGTTCCTTTCCTCCAGTTTCCGGTCCAAAAGACCAGGGGTGTCGATTATCTGGAACTTCCGCCACCGGTATTCGGTGTGACCGACCACTATCCCCTTGGTTGTGAACGGATAGGGGGCGATCTGCGGGGTGGCGTTGCTGAGGGCGGTTATCAACTGGCTCTTCCCGACATTGGGGAAGCCGGCTATCACCGCTGTGGGTATTGACGGGTCGACCGAGGGCAGATGCCTCATGGCGTTCCTGGCCCGGTTGACATTCTCCAGATCGTCACCGATCTGCCTTATCACCGAGGAGAGCCTCCCGTAGAAACCGCGACGTAGGGATTCCACCCGCTCTATATCCTGGGCACGCCTGATCATCGCCAAGTACCCGTTCTTCAGTCTCTCGGTCCGATAGGCCCCCCATGTAAGGGCGCCCAATGAATGTTTGAGTGAGTCGAGTCCCACGACGAGGTCAACTAGTTGTGGGAAGAAGTCCTCGGTCTTCTCCAATTTAGGGAATGCCCTGAGATAACTGTCCAGGGTGCTAATCACAATGTCCCCGGAGGCGGTGATCTTCGCCAAGGCTGTCTTCTTCTTGGTGTCCAATGGACTGTTGCCATCCTTGCGAATCTTGGAGGCGCGGTGGAAGGCCTTGTCCATCAACTCCTGCGCCGTAAGGACAGTAGGTATCCTCCGCTGCTGGTCAAGCATATTATGCGATAATGCGTTCTCCGTTTAAACCTATCATTCTATCAAGGCGGTTGTAACAGATGGAAGGTAAACAACACAAGCGGCCGGCACTAACGGTGGATGGCGTATTGGTCGAGGATGAGAAGATCCTCCTCATAAAGAGAGGCAACACGCCATACCGAGGAATGTACGCCTTACCAGGCGGTTTCGTCGACTATGGTGAGAGGGTGGAAGATGCCGTCATACGGGAGATGGAGGAGGAGACCGGCCTCAAAACCGGTATATCACGGTTGTTGGGCGTGTATTCGGATCCCTCCCGGGACCCTCGGGGCCACACCGTGAGCGTTGTCTTCGTGTTGAATTTCAAATATGGTTCACTGAGTGCGGGGGATGATGCTGCAGAGGCGTCATGGTTCCCATTGGATGATCTTCCTGAGCTCGCATTCGATCATGCTGCCATAGTGGATGATTTCCTGCGATCGGAGTGATCAATCGTCAATGGCGGGCGGAACTGCATCCCTTGTGATCAAGGTGAATACCATGTTTTGAAAGGATGATTGTTCACTTCACAATCATGACAGGGCAATGAGCATGATGGGCGATCTTCTGACTGACGCTTCCGAGCACCACGCCGGACAATGAGCCCAACCCACGGCTTCCGACTATGATGAGGCCGGCATTCACCTTCTCCCTGATTTTCAGGATCTCGGTCGCTGGGTCCCCTATCGCCACCTCTAGATCATAGTTCACACCGGACTCCTTGATCATCTCCAAGGTGTTCTTGGATATGTTGTTAGCATCCTCGATTAGTAGCGAGTGGACATCGAAATCGGCTTTCACCAACCTTGTCTGGGAGGGAGGATTGGGCGATATGTATGTGACTGTCAGTGAAGAACCTTCGATCAGTTTGATAAGGCCTATGGCCGATTCGGCAGCTCGTCGGGCGTTATCGGAGCCGTCAATTGCAAGCAGAATCTTCTTGAACATGATAATCTCAATCCTGAAGAAGCCAGACCTTTCAGTGAAGGACTTCAGCTTGTTCAAAATAGTTCCACGGTTATAAATAACCATGTTGAAGCGTGAGTGCTGTTTACAGCTGGCGCTTTGAATTTTTAAATAGCAAATTTTTATATATACCTTTTAGATTGGCTCGAACTCGATGGCAGCATAACTTGTTGTGAAGCCATAATTAGAGGATATCCCGTGGATTTCAATAATATCTTATCAACCGCTAACATAAAGAGGAATTGGTTCTCAAATATCAAAGGAGATACTCTGGCTGGAATCACGGTCGCTTTGGCCTTGATTCCTGAGGCTATCGCATTCTCATTGATTGCTGGCGTGGATCCCATGGTGGGCCTTTACGCCGCCTTCTGCATAGCGGTGGTCATAGCTTTCGCGGGAGGGCGGCCAGGAATGATATCTGGAGCCACAGGTGCGATGGCCCTGGTATTCATTGTTCTCGTCAGGGACCATGGCCTCGAATATCTCTTGGCAGCCACAATTTTGACGGGGTTTCTGCAGTTGGTTTTAGGATACATGAATGTGGGCAGGCTGATACGGTTCATCCCCTACGCTGTGGTCCTTGGCTTCATCAATGCCTTGGCCATCCTCATCTTTCTGTCCCAGGTGCCCTATCTTCTCAATGTCGGGTCCATTGTCTACATCCTCGTCGCCATCACGATGGCCATCATCGTATTCCTTCCTCGATTCACCAAGGCAGTGCCCCCGGCCCTGGTGGCGATAGTCGTAGTCACCATCGCCTCCATCGCATTGGGCCTTGATGTGCTCACCGTCGGCGGCATGGGCGAAATCACACGTTCACTACCCCTGTTCCAGATACCAGACATCCCGTTCAACCTCCAAACCCTCCTCATAATATTGCCTTATTCTTTGACTCTTGTGATCGTTGGCCTTCTGGAATCACTTTTAACCGCTTCCATAATCGATGAGATGACAGATACGGAAAGCGACAAGGATAGGGAGATCAAGGGTCAGGGACTGGCCA
>PWNH01000031.1 GCA_003557905.1 Methanomassiliicoccaceae archaeon
CCGTCATGGTAAAGACCCATCTCGGCATTGGTCCCGTAGTCGGTGACCATGCAGGTCTCCTTCTTGTCCAGCATCCCCGACTTCATGATCATTGCCAGGGCATCCGCACCTATCTCGTGCCTGATGGCAGGGGGTATGATTATCTCCATCTCGCTACGCATGGAGGTGAGTCCAAGATCCCCCGCGGTGATTATGTGCCCGCGACGGGATGGTCTGATCACCCCTAGTGCATCAAGTTTGTTCTTGCCAGCGTAGGCCAGATCCCTTATCTCGATGTTCTCGAACAGCGAGAGTTGTATGGGGTTGCCGCACACTGAAAGGCGCGCTACATCCTTAGGGTCCACATCCAGAAGTGTCAACAGCCGGTCAACGGTCTGTCTGATTATCCGATGTCCTATCTCAGAGCCGTTCCCGATCCAGAAGTGAAGATGGTCCATCACGTTGGCACCCGGTAGGGGGTGACGCATGGTGATGGCCGTGGATACAATCTTGGCGTCGCGGTCCAGGTCCACTAGGTGGGCCCTGTATCCGCTGGTGCCTAAGTCCAGAGCAATGCCGTAAGCCATGAAGCTACCTCATCACCTAAACGGCGATAGCCGTTAAGAACATTTGCCAAGGATAAAAATTAAAAATGAAGGTAAGAGGTTTGGTTTGAACGATATCAGCCCTTGACCGCCTTGACGAGAGCCATGAGGTTCTCGTTGGATATGAGGGCGGAAAGTCCGCAACCGGGCGAGACAACGTTGAATCCCGCTTCAGCGACAATCTTTCCGTGCGCCATACAGTCAGCAGGCGTACCCTGCAACAGCGGGTTCACGACACCGACGTTTCCGACCAGACCGGCACGGCCAGCGACCTTCTCGACGGCCTTGGCGGGGTCGACCTTCTCCTCCACGGACAGTGTGGTGACACCGGTGGCGATCATGTTGTCCAGGATCGGGTAGGTGTCGCCGCAGATGTGCAGACAAGAGAAAGCGTCCTTGACGCTAGCCAAACAGTCGTGTATGTATCCGCCGACGTAATCATCGAACATGTCGGGGGACAGCAGGTCAGTGGATGCGGAAGGTTCGGACATCTGGATGACGTCAGCGCCGGCATCGGACAGTGCCTGGGAGTATGCGGTGCATATCTCGTTCGAAGCCTTGACCCACTTGATGACCTCATCAGGGGACATCAGTATACCGAAGACCAGGTTCTCAGTCTCGACGAGGTGACCGGCCACGGTGAACGGACCGGTGTTACCGGCGATGACCGGGTAGTTTTCGCCATACTGGTCAGCGAGCATCTCTATGGCCTTGAGGACCGCAGCGGGCCTACCGGTGGCAAGGAACTCCTCGGGAGCCATCAGGTTGGGCTCCTCGAACTCGTCCATCATGGGGTTCATCTTGCAGGGGTGCTCTTTGAGCATCGGGGTCCTGTCCCTCTTTCCGGGGTCCACCTTGGCACCAAGGGCCTCGACCTCAGCGGTCAGGCAGAAGGGGGCCCTTACGGCCTCGAAACCGAGGATGTCAGCCTGTCCAGCGCCCAATTTAGCCATCAGTTCAGGCTTGAAGTGCGCGTCCGGCCAGAAGACATCCAGTGCCTCCATTTGACCGATGGTTGCGCTCTGCGTGAACACTGCCACCGGGGGTCTGTCTACTTCTTCCAGTCTTAGTGCAGCGAGCACTCTTTCTCTTGGAGTCATGTCAGCCAAATAAATCTCCTCCGTTGATTCCGAGTATGGATTTCAGTTATTTAATATCGTTGTAATGTCAATCGTTAACGGCTTTTACACGGTAGTCTGGCATAGGTGGATCGGCGACAACCCGGACGGTTATTTCCGCGAAATTCATCCCCCGGCTCCCCGAACCCTCCCAATCTCCCCAACCACCCTCTACGGCACGGTTTATCTTCACTTTGGAGTGCACCTTGATGTTGTTACCACCGGACGCCTCCGCCTTGGCCTTGAGATGGCGTATCAGACTGCTCTTGCAAGCCTCCACGGCGGAATCGAAATGCGCATATTCCATAGGGCCTATGAATGGGACATTGGCGAGATAGGCGAAGTTGATGGTCGGTGAAACGGTGGCGCTCAGTGATTCCATTATCTTCGAGCATACCGCGCCCACCGCATTGCCCACCTCGTAGTCCTGAGGGAATATGACTTCAGCACCCAGTCTGTCCCCGAGGTCATCCATTAGGAAACTGGCAGGTGCCCCGACACCTATGATCGGCACGGTGCAGCGCGGTTCCATCAGGAATGATCCGGAGCGTCGGGGATTGATAGTCTTGTTTATCAGGGACATTGACTGATCGCAATCGGTGTGCCATGTGCCCAGCTCATCGTGTAGCAGCTTTCGGACGATGGATGCGGCAATAATCCTCCTGACCTCCTCCATGGCCATGAATGCGAGCTGTCCTTTCTCCATGGTTATGTGGTCGGCCATGGCTTGAAGCCCGGCCTCCGCCATATCGCGGTCGCCGATGTCCAAAAGACCCTGGCAATGCAGTATGTCGGTGGGCGTTAGGCTTGAAGACACTATCACGCCCTTCTGCCTCAGGGATGAGAGATGCTGGTCGATTACCCAGAGCCCCTCGGTCTTGTCCCTTATCTCCGATGCGGTCATCGGACCGTTGCCCGCGAGGACATTGTAGATCCTCCTCTCCTTATCGTTGAGTGACGGCGGGTCGCCCTTCTCGGCCATGTAGAACTGCGTGAGTCCGGAGTGAAGCATTCTCTCCTTCAGGCCCGGGCTCGGAGGCAGCATGCACAAGGGCACGACCCTGTCCGGACCAATCTTCAGTACCATACGGTCGAAGTGTATTCGTGAATCACCGCCCAGTGCCACGGTGAGCATGTCAACCGCCTTGACCCTGGTCCTCCAAGAGCCGACTCTGGCGCCTTCGTGCATTATCATCGGGAAACCCTCTTCCAGGACGGCGATGTCGGTCGAGGTTCCGCCTATGTCGACTATTATGCACTCGTCGCTACCGGAAAGCACCTTGCCTCCCATGGCGGAGGCGGCGGGTCCGGAGAGTATGGTCTCCACGGGACGGTCCCTGGCCACATCCAAGGCCATCACGGAGCCGTCACCCTTGTATATCATGATGGGGGCGGTAACACCGATCTTGGCGAACGCCTCTTCCAGGTCGTCGAAGAACTCGTTCACGCGAGGGATGAGCTTGCCGTTGAGCACCGCAGTCTCGGTGCGTAGGGCGATGCCCAATTCAGCGCTGAGCTCGTGGCCGGCGATGACCGGCAGACCGGTCATGTCCCGGGCGAGCTTCTTCACCGTCCTCTCCTGGCTTGCGTTAGCGATGCTGAAAAGGCCGGAGATGGCGATCGCGTCCACACCTTGACCGACCTTCTCGATGGCTCTCCTGACCTGATCCATGTCCAAACTGGCCTTTGCCACGCCCTTAGGGTCGTATCCGCCACGGACATGGACCATGCACTTCTCCTGGAAGTGCACGTCCTCCACCGGGTCCCAACCGATCAGTATCAGGCCCACCTCCCCGCCATGCCCCTCCAGTATGGAGTTGGTGGCCAAAGTGGTGGATATGCCGACCAAAGAAATCTCCGACGGTTTGATATCGACTGATGAGAAAACGGACTCCACAGCCTCCAGAAGACCTTTCGAAAGGTCATGGTGAGTCGTCTTGGCCTTGCGCTTCGCCAGCACCTTCACAGTATCAAGATCGACGATAACGGCGTCAGTGTATGTCCCGCCGGTATCAATTCCGAGACCGAATCTCTTTGTATCTGACATTTAGGAACACTATCCCGCTGCAACGATTGAAATCTTATGTTAACAATAGTGCAACGGAGCAAGAAAGGAAAGGAAGGGTAAAAAGTTTATGAGGTTCAGGTCTCGCGACCCGATTACCTTGCAGCGATGATCGCGGTGGCGACCTTGGAGCACTCGACAGCGTCGTAGGTCCAGGCGTCGGCACCGATCTGGTCGGCGAAGTCCTTGGAGGTAGCTCCACCGCCGATCATGGTCTTGATCTTGCCCTTCAGGCCCTCTTCCTTCAGCATCTTCTCGATCTGCTTCATGCCGTCCAGGGTGGGGGTCATGAGGGTAGACTCGGCGATGATGTCAGCGTTCTCGTCCTTGGCCTTCTGGATGAAGTCCTTCAGGGGAACGTCCTTGCCCATGTCGAAGACCTTCATGCCGGTACCGGTCAGGAGAGCCTTGCAGATGTTCTTGCCTATGTCGTGAACGTCACCCTCGACGACACCGATAACGATGGCGCCCTTGTCGCCACCGTCTCCAGCCTGGAGCATGGGCAGCACGAGGTTCAGACCCTGGTACAGGGTGTTGGCAGACAGAAGGACCTGGGGCAGGAAGTACTGCTTGGCAGCGTATTTCTGTCCGACAATGTCCATTGCGGCAGCCAGGGAGTCGAAAACGATCTCCATGGGGGAGTGGCCGGCATCCAGGGCTTTCTGGGTGGCGTCCTTTGCTTCTTTTATCTTTCCAGTTACTACAATATCAATCAAATGGTCTAGTTCCGCACTCATTTACACGTTCCTCCATGAAACAATGTTACGCTTAGTAACAACCCTAAATTAATAAAGGCTTTTATGGATGGATGAACTATCCATAGAAATAGTTTATTTTAACAATTGTAAGATAATTACTGGCCTATATTCTCATAGCCCTAATCTCATCCATCGTGCCCAAAGACAAGATGCCGATATCGGTACATCCGTAGACCATCATACCATTATCGGGCTGATTTTTGAATACTGGAGAGAAAAGTTCCGGACGCAATCCATTGCATAGGTCGTTACCCGGGGCCATCGGGCTGAATGCCGGGAGTACAACGACAGAGTTCTCCTCATCATGGATGAAACAAGGGACC
>PWNH01000121.1 GCA_003557905.1 Methanomassiliicoccaceae archaeon
GGTTCGATGGCGACCGGTGTCGCTGACTGTGGTGTCAACCTGTGGTACCTGTCCATGCTCCAGCACAAGGAGAGGACTGGTAGGCTCGGCTTCTACGGCTACGACCTGCAGGACCCGTGTGGTTCCGCTAACTCTCTGGCCTACAGGTCCGATGAGGGTCTGCCGATGGAGCTCAGGGGCCCGAACTACCCCAACTACGCCATGAACGTCGGTCACCTGTCGGGTTACACAGGTATCCCCAAGGCAGCTCACGCTGCCCGCGGAGACGCCTTCACCGTGAACCCCTTGATCAGAGTGGCCTTCGCCGACCCCGCCCTGGTGTTCGACTTCGCGAACGTCACCAAGGAGTTCGGCCGTGGCGGTCTGAGAGAGTTCAAGCCGGCTGGCGAGAGAACCGCAGTCATAATGGAGTGAATCGTTCCGTGAAAGTGGGAGAGATATACCGTTACAGACCCACAGGCACCGTGGGAAAGGTCGAGGACGTCAAGGAACAGCAGGGTAAGGTCTGGGCTTTACTGGACTACACCAAGCTGTACTATGATGTCAGCCTCCTGGAACCGGCCGAAGAGGGCGAGTATCGGGAATCCTCCTACAAGGAGCGCAAGTCGGGCGACCAGTCCAACCTGCGTTCCATCGAGGAACTCCAGAAGACCCTGAGGGAAGTGGACGTAAGCGAGTACACCCCTTCAGGCGGCGGATAGCCAAGCAAACCACTTACCCAATCCATTTTTTTATATTCTACCCGGTTCATATGTAATGTCTAGGAGATCTAGATGTACATAATCCAATCAGAGGACCTCAAGGATAAGCAGGTCATCAACGCTGACGCCCGCATCCTGGGCACCATCGCTGATGTGAAGTACGATCACAAGAATTGGAACGTCAGTCACTTCCGCGTCAATCTGAACAAGGGCCTGGAGAAGGAGTTGGCGACAGGGAAGTCAAGAGGCCATTTTGCCAAACTGCTCATACCCATAGATTCAGTGGACAGGGCTTCAGAAGTCGTGCTACTGGCATGCAACATGGGCTGCATAAAGGATGTTGTGATTCCCGACAGTGACAACATACCCTTGCTCTCCAGCCTCGTCGGCAAGAAGGTGGTCACATCGGAGAACGTCAACATCGGTGAGGTCGTGTCATTGAGCATCGATCTGGATGAGCATTGGCTCGTCACCGGTATGAAGGTGCGTGTCGACAAGGAGATAGTCGAGACGCTCGGCTTGAAGAAAGGTCTTTTCGGCAAGACCCCGTTGATAACCGTCAAGACCATCGAGGTCAATGTCGTCGGGGACATGGCATTCATGTCCCGGACGCTTGACGAACTCAAGAAGGAAGTTGCTGTCTACGACTGAGAGCAGTTGAAACCGACCAGTATGCTTGCCAGTTTGGGATCGTCCTTGAGGCCATACTGGTCCTTTATCATCTTATCGGAGGTGGGCGATGGGCTGCATGAGACCACGTCATAACATCCGTTGTCAGGGTTCAATTCCGGGAATGACACCGGCGGCATGACGAAGAACTCCCTGCCCATGGTAGTCACGTCAGGGAAGACGACGAAGTCCTCGGACAACCAGATGACATCCTCCCTCTCATCGTACTCCCCGCGTGTATGGGGGAAGACCTCTATACCCATGATCGAACCGTCATCCCCCTCCAATATGACGGTCGGCTCGGGGGGAGGTCGGAAACGTATGTTCTTGATTATGCAGATCACGTGTTCCCTTTCGAGAGCAGCGTCGAATCCGTCGTTGCGGACGGTGATGTCCAGTATGGCCTTGACGTTCTTCTCTTCATTGCGGAGTTTATCAAGGATTTCGCGATCCAGGAAGAATGCCTTCTCAACCCCTGCCATGGAGCCGATGATATCCAGAGCCCCGTCCTTATTGACCATGTCTTTGGAATGGAAATAAGATATAAAAGACATGACATCAATCCGCTGGCATGAGCTTACTCCTATTAGGTAAGAAAGATCCCCCCGTGATGAAGGCCCTCCATCGTTATAAGAAGGAGATATTCAAGGAGGGGGAACTCACAGTACGGGAGAAGGAGCTTATTGCAACGGCGATATCGGCCACACTCAAATGTGAGAAATGTTTGGAATTCCACGCCGAAGCGGCCTTGGAGGCGGGGGCTACCCGCAAGGAGATAATGGAAGCCTTCGAGGTTGCCATGTATCTCGTGGGTCCATCAGCGGTCATATGGTCAGAGATGATCGACCATTATATTGAGGAATCGGAGTAAGTGAGGCTAACATCCTTCTTGACCGCCAAACCGCAACAGGCCTCTGCAGCCTTTATTATCGCCAACGGCACTGGACAGGAGGCATGTTTCAAAGTTTCTCCAGCAGCGATCATGATCGGATTCTCCGTTATCGGTGTCACCATACAATCCATCATGTCTAATGTCTTCAACTTTTCAGCCATCGCCTTGACCATTGGACATTTGCTCTCTATCTCGAGTCTGACCACGTCCTCATCCTGAACAACTCTGATCCTGGTAGGAATCCTGCATGCGCCCGGATCGACATCGATGGTCACGCTCATTTGAGACCCTTCCTCATCCTTTCTATGATCTCGAATATCGCACCCTTGGTAATGTCGACGACACCAATGACGGCAATAACACGTTCATCAACCTCCACAGGCACGGCGATGATAGGTATCCCGCTGTATGGTCCAGAGGGTGCCTTCATCCTTATCATGACACCCTGACGAAGCACCTCTTCCAATATCGGTCCGGTATACGCCTGGTCAATGACCTTGCCATCTTCGATCCTCACTCCCAGTTTGTCCCTGCTGCGGGCACACAAAGGGAGACGGCCCAGAAGTTCATGTATGGCGATGGCCAAACTTATCAGTTCCTGTGATTCACCCGAAGAGGACAACACATCGCTTAGGGTGTTCCTGCTCCTCATCTCACCGGTGAGTTCTAGAGCCGCGGTCACCGCTCCCTCCTCAGACCTCTCGTAGTCCCCGGCGGTTCCTATGATCATGACATCGCCGTCTTTGACCTTGAAGTGTTTCCTCAGGCACTGATCTATTTCAATGTCAACAGGCTCCTTGTCACCGGGGAAATAGATTTTACCCTCGTGACAGAACAACGTGGTAGCGCCTCTAGCCCCGGCCTTGATGGCGGTGTCTCTCTGCTCGCATCCGAAAGATATCCGATGGGCCATATTGGGTATTCGGACAGCGGTGTTACAGACATCGATAGTTATGCCAATATCCTCGATCTCCCGCACCTCAATCAAGGAGTTTTTAAGGATATCCTTGCCTCTGCGTGCGAGTACGGCTCCGCTACGGTTTATTTCCACCAGTTTCTCTTCAACCAATCTATCGAGTATTGTCCTTGTGCTACCTTCGCCGATGGCAAGGTCAATTGAAAGACTCTTTCTCCCTACAGGACCGGACGTACCGATTATCTTGAGACATTTCCATACGTGATAGTCTGAGAATTTAGGTATGGGCCCACCTGGCTTCTCCGTCTTGTACAAGGAAAGGGCCATATGGATGTACATATCATCCAACCTATAAAATCTGTATGCAACCACTAAACACTTGATTAGGCAACTTTTATAATTGGACCAACCGTTAATGCATCATCATGACTCGAGAGCCAGTGCCTTTAATTATCGTTAATGGCGTGAGCAAATCCTTCGACGGAAACAAGGTCCTCGATAACATCACTATCGACATCGTGTCCGGTAAGACTTTGGGTTTGATCGGAAAGAGTGCGGCAGGAAAATCGGTTTTCATACACATGCTGCGCGGTTCGAAGGATTACTTCCCTGACGAAGGAACGATAATCTATCGTATAAACTACTGTGAACATTGCCAGAGGGCGGAACTTCCCATCGAGGGAACCCCTTGCAGCAAATGCGGCAACGAGACAGTCCTCAAAGAGGTTGACTTCTGGTCCCTTGACGAAAGGGATCCAGTGCGCATGGCGATCAAAGGTCGCATAGCCATCATGCTGCAGAGGACCTTCGCCCTGTTCGGTGACAAAACGGTCATTGAGAACCTCTTCGATGCCCTCGGGGAGGAGATGGAGGAGAGCAAGAAGGTGAAAAGGTCCATCGAGTTGCTGGAACTGGTCAAAATGACCCACCGCACAACTCACATAGCCAGGGATTTGTCCGGTGGAGAAAAACAGAGGATCGTCCTTGCCCGACAATTGGCCAAGGAACCCTTGATACTACTTGCCGATGAGCCCACTGGCACATTGGATCCCCAGACAGCGGACATGGTTCACGACACCTTGGTCCAGAAGGTCAGGGATGACAACATGGCCATGGTGGTCACCTCGCACTGGCCTGAAGCCATCGAGAGGATGTCGGATGAGGCTATCTGGCTTGACGCTGGCGTCGTCAAGGATGTCGGAGATCCAGGCACAATCGTCGAGGAGTTCATGCAGGAATACGACTTCGTGCGCAGTGACGATGTGGAGATTGGGCAACCAATCATCAAAATGACAGGTGCCAAGAAGTATTTCTTCTCCGTCGTCCGCGGCGTGGTAAAGGCTGTTGACGGCGTTGATCTGGAAATCAAAGAGAAGGAGATATTCGCCCTGGTGGGATTGAGCGGCGCGGGCAAGACCACGACTTCGCGTATGATCGCCGGCATATCCCCATCCACTGATGGTAAAGTGGAGATACTCATAGGAGACCAATTCGTGGACATGTCGATAACCGGTGAGGAAGGAAGAGGCAGGGCTACGCCTTACATCGGTATGCTGCATCAGGAATATAC
>PWNH01000035.1 GCA_003557905.1 Methanomassiliicoccaceae archaeon
CCGTTTGTACCCACGCTGAGGATGTGTTAATAGAAATTGAAGCTCCTTTCGGAGCAAGTATTCTTGAACACTCTGTAGGCCCGGGAATTCCAGAGAACATTCTGGTCAATTTTTTATCCGGAGTCAATACTTTTTTTATACCGGGCTCACTATTTGAACAAGAGGGATCCATTCAGTTTTGTGTAACTGCTTACAATGACTGCGGAAGTTCTTCAGATCAAATTTGCAAAGAAATCTATGTCAAAGAAGTAGAACCATTCATAGTGGAGGATTCTGTTTGCAGATGGGATATGTACATTTGGAAGGACATGTTTGGGGAATTGATCGATACCATTCCTCCTCAGGGGTTGGCCGGTGATTATTTTTATACTGACAGTTTGATTGGCAACTACAATTGTCAACAGGATCAGTACTTACATTTGCATGTACGGCCTGATAATGAAGCCAATCCTACTACAGAAGTAGCCACCATTTGTGCGGGAGAGACTTATGAATACTTTGGATCCACCTACACGGAATCGGGTATTTATCCGAGAATTCTCGAAGATCAGTACGGATGTGACAGCTTTGTCAATCTGGTTTTAGTGGTGCTTGAGGGGGACATTATCCTCGATGAAATTAGTTGTTTCTACAATGATTTTACTATTTGCCCCTCGCAGGAATTGATTATCCCCGATCTGCAAGGTCTGGGTTTAGGGGGTTCCATACAAGTAGAGCACGAATGGTATCAGTTGAGTACCGACTTCCTTCTTGAATCAGGTACAGACGCAGATCGTTGTTTGACGGTAAATCTCGCACAACTCGATGGAGATATTGATTCTTTTTCTCTACATATATACTTGCAGTACGAGGGGGAACCGGTAGATCCAGGTTGCTTTTTCGGTCCTTTTGATATAGAATTAGACACGGATGATTTTTACCCGGGTGAGCCCGAATTAAATGAACCCGCCCCGGTTTGTGTAGGCGATACCGTAGTTCTTACTGCCCAGGTGAACCAGACGGGTGTGGAGGTTTATTACGACTGGGAATTCCAGGGTATTTCTCTTTTGGATTATGAAATCATCAGTGGCTTTAATCAGGACGAATTGGAAGTTGTCTTTCAAGCCGGCGGGAATTTCGGTGTATGTGTTTCCTCTTTCAACACCTGTTTGTTTGGGGATATCGATTGCTCGAGAATTGATGTCATTGACCCTGCGGATGTTTTTGCCGGTCCGGATACGACAGTTTGCGGGTTAGATTATTCACTATTAAGTGCGGGGGAGAGCGGAATGTGGGCAGTACTTTCTTCCCCGGAAGAATCGAACGTTCAGTTCGATGATATAGAAGATCCCATGACCAATGTTCAGGTAAATTTGGGGGGTGAGTACATTTTTGAATGGACAGAAATTATTGCGGGATTGGAACACTGTAGCTCCTCGGACACTGTTTCTGTGACTTTTACAGAAGGCCCGGTCATCGGTGCACTTAGTTTGGAGTGTGATTCTTTGGAACTGAACTATACGGTAACATTTGAAGTGTCAGGAGATTTTCCTCCCTTTGAAGTGTTGAGTGAAAACGGCTCTGTAGAAGGGGGTACTTTTGAGTCCGAACCGGTGATCAGCGGTGAGCCTATCGAGGTTCTCATTTCTGACCATTTGGGTTGTACGACCGACACGCTTGTATTTTCATTGAATTGCAACTGTCTGACAAGGCTCGGAGCCTTCAACAATACGGCCGTGAGTTTCTGCGAATCAGAATGCTTCAATGCTTTGGATTATTACGATACAGCCGGCCAAACTCATGTTCCCGGCCTGGATACTGTAACTTACATACTGCATACCGAACCCAATTTTGTGAACGATGCGGATAGGATGGTCGACCTCAACAGCGACGGAATTTTTTGTTTGGACGATCTGATGCTTGAAACCGGTCGCACTTATTATCTGTACATCGCACTGGGCAGAGTAGATGCAGAGGGTTGGGCAGATTTTGATGAAGAGTGCACTTTGATTTCCCAATCCAAAGCGGTCGTCTGGAGAGAATGGCCAATTGCCGACGCAGGGAATGACCAACAAGTATGTGGATCCAGTACCACTCTTCAGGCAGGCTCCTCAATTGGGGATGGTGAATGGGCACTGATTAGTGGTCCCGGCCCTGCTTTTATCAGTGCTGAAGATGACCCTACCACTGCAGTTGGGGTGGAGACTTGCGGAGAGTACGTCTTTCAGTGGAGGGAATCCAATTTTGGCTGCTCAGATTCTTCTGAAGTATTGGTCGTTTTCAACTGTACTCCCGAGTTGGTTCCGGGCAGTTTGGTAACTGAATGTACAAAC
This sequence comes from Methanomassiliicoccaceae archaeon, assembly GCA_003557905.1. Classification (GTDB taxonomy): domain Archaea; phylum Thermoplasmatota; class Thermoplasmata; order Methanomassiliicoccales; family Methanomethylophilaceae; genus PWHV01. The sequence continues at coordinate 2,313 of PWNH01000035.1, forward strand.
GATGATTTCTATTCGGTGAGTTTTGAACTACAGAATGGAGCGGAACCCTATCAGGAGATTTTTGACCGGGGAACTACGATGGGTAATCTGTTTGAATACGCTCCCATTCCTGCGGGTACAGCAGATACATTTTACTTTGTCGATGCCCATGGGTGCGAACTGGTTGTTCCGGTCTTTCGCAATTGCGATTGTGGATCATTGGCAGGGGAGTTAAGTACTGAAACAATTGAAACCTGTCAGTCCGGTACAGAACCAGAAGTAGAGGTGGGCCCATTTGTAGCTCAACCCATTTTGGAGCCGGAAGATACACAAACATTTGTGTTGCACGATATGCCTGGAAGTCAGGTGGGAGAAATCCTGGCCACCAACCAACAGGGTTTATTTTCTTTTGACCCCTCTGTCATGGATTGTGGAGTTGTTTACTATATCTCACATGTGGTTGCCGACAGTCTGGCAGATGGTGGGATAGACTGGGACGACGGATGCTTGTCTGTTTCAGAAGGCCAGCCGGTAGTTTGGAATTGTCCTCCGGAGCCATTTGCGGGGGAGGATGAGGTTCAATGCGGTTTGAATTTTACACTGAGAGCGATTCCACAGAGCAATGGTTTTTGGGAATCTCTCACTCCTGGTGGAGTGAGTTTTGAGGATGCCGGGAATTCAGTTACTTCGGTTGAGGTTCAGGATGCCGGGGAGTACTGTTTTTCCTGGACCCAAATAGAGGGCGAATGCACCGGGATGGATTCAGTTTGTATTACATTTGTCGAATCCCCGGAATTGGTTCCCGGGAGCCTGGAAGTCGAATGCGACAGTACGGGCGCTTTTTATCGGGTGAGTTTTCTGATTCAGGGAGGAGATTCAGACAGTTATGATGTAGAGGGTGATGGCGAATTGGAGGGAAATAGATTTACTTCATCCCCTGTGGCCTCAGGGGATTCTTATTTATTTGTTGTTTCGGATGGGTATGGGTGCGAGGAAATAATTGTGTCCGGTGAGACAGAATGCGATTGCATCAGTCGGTCCGGTACTCTCAGCGGAGAGAATCAGAGGCTTTGTATAAATGAAACGGTGAATGCCGGGGGTTTGAATTACAACTCAGATGAAGAGGAACTGGATGGTGACGATGTGCGGGTTTTTCTCCTTTCGACCCGGGCCAACCCCGATCCCACTACCGTAATTGCCCAAAGTACTGACGGTGTTTTTGCATTTGATCCGCAGGCCGGCATGGAGACTGAGGTATCTTACTGGGTGGTGGTTGCCGTGGGAAATGAATCTATTGATGGAAATGTCGATCCGGAGGATCCATGCATTTCCTATTCCGAAGCCATAGAAGTCATATGGTACGACTTTCCGGAAGTGGAGTTCGCAGAGGACCTATTGGAAATCGATTGTGAAAATTCGGAAGTTCATATAGAAGTTCTGCCGGATGAAAGCTTTTTGACATATCAGTGGAGTACAACCGACGGACAAATTACAGCGGGTACAGAAAATCAAAGGATTGTTGAAGCTCAGTCAGCGGGGCAATACACAGCGACGGTCACTGACCAGAGAAGTGGATGTGAATCGGTTATTTCGATCATTGTTACTGCCTCAGACGATCTACCGGTTATAGTTATTGCGGCACCAGATACGATCAATTGTTACAATCCGTCAATTTTTCTGGAAGGCAGTTTATCCGGTTCGGGCTTTCCCTTTTCTCTTTATTGGGAAGGACCCGGCTTATCCGGATCAGACAGTTCTCTGATCATCGAAGTCGATTTGCCGGGAGAATACACCCTGCATGTCGAGAATGAGGAGACGGGATGTTTTTCTTCAGAAAGTGTGGTAGTTTATGAAGATACAGAAGAACCCGTTGCCGAAGCGGTAGCTTCCGGAGAGCTTAATTGCAGCAATGAGTTTGTAATTATAAGTGCGGAAGGACTGGGAGGAGCAGAGGGCATTGAGATCGAGTGGATGGAAGGGGATTCCAATGCAGAAATTGCCTCGGGACACATGGAGAGCGAGGCCGTTGTTACAGGTGCGGGCTTGTATATATTATCGGTAACGAATACCGTCAATGGATGTGTATCCGTGGACAGTATAAAGGTGGAGAAAAACCCTGAAACCATCACCGGAATAGAAGTGTCTACCGGAGGCATCGTTTGTGCGGGGGATGAAGATGGGTTCATTCACGTCGATCAGGTTTTGGGAGGCACCACCCCATATCGTTTTTCATTTGACGGAGGTGAGAGTTTTTCAGATGTTCCGATGCAAGGTTCACTGGGGCCCGGTAGTTACACCGTTGTAGTAGAGGACGATCTCGGCTGCACCTATGAATTGGAAGTCAATTTGGTTGCTCCTCCACCCTTTGTGGTTGACCTTGGACCGGATCAGGTGGTGGAGCCGGGAACATATCTTAGG
>PWNH01000017.1 GCA_003557905.1 Methanomassiliicoccaceae archaeon
GCTTCTACACGCTGATCATCGGTATATTCTTCGGCATATGGGGGATATGGGAGTTGGCGGTGCATGTGAAGAGGATGCGCAAGATGCGTCGATTCCTGGAGATGGAGGGCAAAGCCCATCTGATCCGCAACATCGAGGAGATGGAGTATCTGGCATGGTGCCTCCCCACCAAATGGGAGGCCGCCCTGAAGGAGAAGAAGAAGTCCTATCGGGTGAAGTGACCGCTTCATATGCAGGGTTTATAAATCCATATCGTCAATAATCACCGATGAAGATGAAACGTCTGAATTATGATAGGCGCGGACTCGGCGGCATCGGTGTAACGATAATCATCGCCATGATGATGGTCCTGCTTTTCGTGGGCGCCGGAGCGGTCCAGCCTATGGTCATGGACCAGAAACTCAGCCCCGGTGATGTTTTCATCTATGACGCCAAGATATCTGGTGTTATTAATCAGAGCGGAGAGTTCAGTTATCGTGTTTTGTCCATGACGCTGACCGAAATACATGTCGTGGTCAATGACATCGAGGGGAATGATGATCATTATAACACCACGTGGGAGCGCGATGGTCATAAAATCTTCCTCGGCGGTATCGGTGATGCTGGACCTTTCGATATGATGCAGGCGGTATTCAACAATCCCGGTGATTTTCAGAAAACCACATCATTCGGTTTTATCGGGTTGACTCCGATGCTGTTGGATGTCTACACCGGAAACATCACGGGGTTTGATTTCACGTTGACGGTGAAGACGAAAGCGGGCACGTTCATACCTGTATATGTCGAATACTCGTTCGTATCGGTCGAAGTTTCTTTTGAATTGATTGACACGAACGTGGGCTGGGTCAGCACGACGATGGCTTTGCTGTGATCGACATTTTCTAGAGGAAACGTCGCTCTTAGACACCCACCCCTTCATTTCCGGTGGAACCCCCTACGCGGAAGGAAGGTGTATGAGAACGGTGCCGCTGAGGCTCTTCACGGTGTCCCGGATCCTCTCCGTGTCCTGAGGACGGCAGAAAAGCGAGATGTCCACCGACTCGCCCCTTTCCACCTTGCCGATGTCCGTGGACTCGTAAAGCCAGGATATCAATTTCTCGGTGTTAGGGGATTGGGGCAACCGTATATGCATGGCGATCTCATAACGGAAGAATGAGATTATCAGTTCCATAAGAGCGTCGATGTTCTCTCCGCTGTGTGCGGAGATCTCGATGGTATCATGGATGTCATGCAGGGCGGAGAGGTTTATCTTCACTTCTTCAGCGGCAGCGCGTCCTCTGTCGATCTTGTTGAAGACCACGACTATCTGTGATGCATAAACATGAGGACGGAGGATCTGCAGAGAAGCGAGTATCTTCTCCATCATCAACTCGAAGGTCTCGGATGCATCCACCACCAAAAGTATCAGATCGGCCGAGAATATCTGATCCAGTGTGGAACGGAACGATTCCACCATATAGGGAGGCAGATCGCTCATGAAACCTATGGTATCGGATATCAGAACATCTTTCTTGGTACCTGATAACCTGCGTGTGGTCGTTGAGAGTGTGGAGAACACTCTGTTCTCTATCAACACATCCTCTTTCGTCAACCTGTTCATCAAGGATGATTTTCCAGCGTTCGTGTAACCGCAGATCCCAACAAGATGGAATCCTCTTTCCTTGCGGACGCGGCTGCGTCTTGCACTGTCGTCCTCGATGCTCTCCAATTCCTGCTCTATCCTCATCAGACGCGAGCGGATGAAGTTCTCGTAGCTCCGGGTGGAGTATTCTCCTCCTCCCATGAAACCGGGGTGCTCTCCCGCCTTCTCACGGTGCACCCATTCTTTTATAAGCGGTAAGTTATATAAAAGTGTCGCCTTCTCGACCTGCAATTTCGCCTGCCGGTCATGAGCATTCAAGGAGAAGATCTCCAACACCAGGCCCAACCGGTCCATGCAACGAACGCCCAAACGTGTTTCAAGATTATAGTGCTGCAACGGCTCCATGTCCCCGTTGATCACCACCATCTCCACGGGGCATGCTTTCAATGCCAGTTCGAGGGAATCCAACTTCCCTTTTCCAAGGTATGAGGACTTCTGCGGCTTGTCCCTTTTCTGCAACACCATGAAAAGTATCTCATATCCCAAGGATTCGCAGAGCTCGTACACCTCCTGCATATCCTCTTTGATACCGATCACGCAGATTCTCTTCATCATATCACTCGTTTTTTGATTCTCCACCGGAAATGAAGGGGTGGGTGTCTATTCCAATCAATACACAACCTATCGATAACACTTGTCATTGGAAAAAATGGTAAATGGGGATTAAACCCCTAGGTTTTCATCAAATCAACGTGACCCATCCAATGGATGAACCAGTCAATTCGATTGTCATCAGATACTCACTGTCCTCAGCCAACATCTCCATGTATATCGGGATGTTTGTACCCATCTTGACCATATACACAATCTCATTGGTATCGTAAGCATCGATCTCCCAATGCGGTATGAAACTGAAGTTCGTGAGCGTGTAGGCATCCATCAGGACTATGTTCAACCCCACGTTCTGAAAAGCGAAAGACTTCTCCGCTGACGTTTCATCCATCAGGAAAAAGAAGTCGAAGATGTCGAACGAGTCATCGGGGCTGTCGGGCCATGTGAAGGTCAAAACATCATTCTCATATCCTATGCCGACAGGATAGATGTACGCCTCATCGTCATAGGTCATATTGACAGTGGCCGTATCCATACTCACGGATGTGAAGGTGTATCTCACATCCACAAACGTCGTGTTGCCCTCGAAAGTGTATGTGTATCTGTATTCCAGGTAATCACCGGCAGCGATCTTCTGGTCGCCAGCAACGGGCATCAAAGCATTCCCGCCGACAGTTGCAATAACGACCAATAAAACGATTAAGACCAGAAAACCGATTTTTCCCAGAGCACGGGTGTCATTCTTGAATCGATTCATTAGAACCGCAAGGAAATCGACGATTGTGGTACATTATTCTTTTTCTCAGATTCCATTTATAAAATGCAACGGTTGAAACATTTCAAGTACAGGGAGCACATCGTGACGACCTGCGTATCAACGATGTTTATGCGAATATTCGATATCAACAAGTTTCGATGTCAAAACGAATTAATACCCCGACCCTTCTTTCTCCACAGGAAACAAAGGGGTAGGGGAGTATTTCCGATGAAACATAAGAGGAGCAGTACATAATGGAGAGCATATTCGACCCCTACCTGACGAACCGCAAGATATTCACGCGCAACCGCCAGATCCTCCAATCCTCCTACATACCCGACGAGCTCCCCCACCGCAACGAGGAGATCAAACAGATCGCCTCCATACTGGCCACCGCCCTTCACGGCGACCGGCCGTCCAATATAATGATATTCGGAAAGACCGGGACCGGCAAGACCGCCTCGGTGAAGTTCTTGGGAAAAGAACTGCAGCGTGTGGACCAGAAGCTGCAGAACGTCCACTTCATCTACATGAACTGTGAGGTGGTCGACACCCAATACGGTGTTCTGCAGAACATCGGCAACCAGATAATCGCTGACTTCGAGCACCGCATCCCATTCACAGGATGGTCCACCGAGAGGGTGTACAACATCCTCATGAACAAGATCGACGAGATGGACAAGGTGTTCATCATAGTCCTCGACGAGATTGACAAACTGTTCTACAAGAGCGGTGACGACGTCCTCTACCATCTGGCGAAGATGAACGACGACCTCACCAAGTCCAAGCTGTCCCTGGTCGGCATATCGAACGACCTCAAGTTCACCGAGTTCATGGATCCCCGTGTACGCTCTCGCCTAGGCGAAGAGAAGATGGTGTTCCCGCCTTACAACGCGGAGCAGCTGCGCGACATCCTCATGCAGCGTGCCGACCTCGCTTTCGAGCCCGATGTGGTCGAAGAAGGGGTCATACCGCTGTGCGCCGCCCTGTCCGCACAGGAGATGGGCGATGCCCGCCGTGCCCTTGACATACTGCGTATTGCTGCCGAACTCGCCGAGAGGAACAGTGACGAGATAGTCACCGAGGCCCATGTGATGAAGGCCAAGAACAAGATCGAGCTGGACGCCATATCGGAGGCGGTGAGGACGTTGCCGACGCAGTCCAAACTCGTTCTGCTGAGCATAATCCTCAACGACGACAAGGGCAACAGCCACATGACCACCGGGGACGTGTACTCGGAGTACAAGCATTTGGCGGACATCGTCGGCCTCAGCACATTGACCCAGAGGCGCATCACCGACCTGATATCCGAGTTGGACATGCTGGGCATAATCCACGCGCGGGTGAAGAGCTTCGGCCGCGGCGGCCGCACCAAGGAGATCGAGCTTTCGGTGCCGAAGATGGAGACCAAGCAGATCCTGGAGGACGATGAGGAGCTGCGGCCCCTCAAGCACTACCGCCCGGTGACGCAGACCACTCTAATCTGAACCGCGGCGCAGGCGATTGACACCGTATTCCGCCGCGAAGGGAAGGACCATGATCGCCACGATTATGGCGAAGGTCGCCATTATACTGTTCATCGGGACCTGGTCGACGTTCACGTTCCTCACCAGGAGGCTCAATGAACCGATCCAGGGAATCTCAAAGGCCGCCCGTGACATGACCCAATCCTTCTGCACCAGCTTCCCCTCGTCAAGGACCATCTGGTCCACGAAGCCCACTCCCTGCTTGTGGTTGTTGTCGCC
>PWNH01000101.1 GCA_003557905.1 Methanomassiliicoccaceae archaeon
CTCAAGCTCATAAACCTCGATTACGATGAGCAGATGGCCTTCGGGGTGTTCATCCTCGACGGTGAGAGGGAGGAGCTCGTGGCCATATCCCATTGGCACAAGGATCTGAAGACCAACACCGCTGAGGTGTCGTTCATAGTGAACGATGATTGGCAGGGAAAAGGCCTGGGCAAGTACCTTCTTAACCTCATGGTCCTAGCGGGAAGGAAGAACCGCATCAAGGCCTTCACCGCTGAGACATTGGTCAACAACACCGGGATGCTGAAGATATTCTACGGCACTGGATTGAATGTCAAGGCCGAGCTCCGTGACGACATATACAGCATATATTTCGAGTTGGAGAAGGAGAAAGAATAAAGAAAAAGGTTTGAGGGCGGATCCTAGACGATCCTTCCCTTGATCAGCAGGTCGACGACATCGGGGTCCGCGAGCGTGCTCACGTCACCAAGGTCCTCGTGCATACCGCCGCCGGCTATCTTGCGCAGGATACGGCGCATGATCTTACCGCTGCGGGTCTTGGGCAGACCGGTGGTGAACTGCACGATCTTGGGCGTCGCTATCGGTCCGACATCCTTCCTGACCTGGTTGATGATCTCCTTGCGCAGTTCATCACTGGGCTCGTAACCGTCCTTGAGGTTGACGAACACATAGATGGCCTCTCCCTTGATCTCGTCCGGTATCGGCACAACGGCGGCCTCAGCCACGGACGGGTGGCCTATCAACGCCGCCTCGACCTCGGCGGCACCTATGCGGTGACCGGCGACGGACATGACATCATCGACACGACCGAGGATCCAGACGTCCCCATCCTCATCGATACGTCCACCGTCACCGGTGAAGTAGAGGCCGGGGAATGCGCTCCAGTAGGTCTCCTTGAACCTCTCGTGGTCGCCCCAGACGGTACGCGCGATCGAGGGCCAGGGGTGGGATATGCACAGACGTCCGTTCTCACCGGGCTTGCACTCCGTCTTGTCCTCGTGCAGAGTCACGGGCTTTATGCCGAAGAAAGGCTTGGTGGCGCATCCCGGCTTCAGATCGGTGGCGCCGGGCAACGGGGAGATCATTATGCCTCCGGTCTCAGTCTGCCACCAGGTGTCGATGACGGGGGCGTTCTTCTTGCCCACCACATCATAGTACCAATACCATGCCTCGGGGTCGATGGGCTCACCGACACTGCCGAGCAGTCTGATGGACGACAGGTCGTGCATGTTGATCCAGTCGTCTCCCGTCTTCCTCAGCATGCGGACGGCGGTGGGTGCGGTGTAGAAGACGTTGACCTTCCACTTCTCCGCCACCTGCCAGAAACGGTCCGGTCCCGGATAGTTGGGGACGCCCTCGAACATCAGCGTCGTCGCTCCCGCGGATAGCGGACCGTAGACGATGTAGCTGTGACCGGTTATCCATCCGATGTCGGCTGTGCACCAGTAGACCTCTCCAGGTCGGGCGCCGAACAGGTATTCGAATGTCACGGTGGTGTAGAGGTTGTATCCGCCCACGGTGTGCATGACTCCCTTGGGCTTGCCGGTTGAACCGCTGGTGTAGAGGATGAACAACGGGTCCTCGGCATCCATGGACTCTGCCTCGCAGATCGGGGACGCATCCGCCATCTCCTCATGGTACCAGACATCCCTGCCCTCGTCCATGACGATGTCCACTCCAGTCCTCTTGACGACCAGGACGGTCTCCACAGGCGTACCGCGCTCCAATGCCTCGTTGGCATTGGCCTTCAAAGGTATCTTCTTGCCTCCGCGGAAGCTTCCGTCGGAGGTTATGAGCATCTTGGAGTCACAGTCCACGATACGGTTGTAAAGGGCATCGGAGCTGAATCCTCCGAAGACCACACTGTGCAAAGCACCGATGCGGGCACAGGCCAGCACGGAGATGGCCAGCTCGGGTATCATGGGGAGGTAAATAGAGACACGGTCTCCCTTGCTCACTCCCTTGGACTTCAGCACGTTGGCGAGCTTGTTGACCTCATACTGGAGCTGACCGTAGGTCAGGACTCTGACATCATTGTCGTCCTCGCCCTGCCATATGATGGCCGCTTGGTTCTTCTTGCCGTTGTTGACGTGCCTGTCTATGCAGTTATGGGTGATGTTGAGCTTACCGCCCTTGAACCAGGAGATCCTGACGTCCTCCTTGTCCCATTCCATAACCGAGTCCCAGTCCTTGGAGAACCACTCGATCCGGTCGGACATCTTCGCCCAGAAGGCCGGGGGGTCCTTTATGGACTCGTCATATATTCGCTTGTACTCCTCTTCGCTCTGCACCAATGCGCCTTTCTTCCAGGCCTCGGTCGGCTTGAGGACTTTGGGTATGCTATCATCACTCATGTTCATCCTCCGTTCCATGTTGAAAACCCTGAACCCAGGGATTGTCCTATTCACAGGTAAATCAATAATTGATTGAAGACCCGTTTTCTCAGAAAATGGTAATCTTGTATATTAAAGGTACGGAATTTTCAATAAAAAACTAGGTAATTCGTAATTTATCGACGAATATCGAACATTAATGCCTTGCAGGGACAAATCCAGAATCATCTTCGTCAATATCGTTTCCCACTGCGTAGACGTAGTTCTCGGTAGGGCCATCTGTCTTCTTGATGCAGGCTATAACCCTCCCCTCTGAGAATTCGATGCTGGCATTCTTCACTTGGGACTTGTAGTAACAGACCCTCTTCCCCGATTGCGTCAGTCTTCTCTCCACACAACCTATTAGCCCTGCGGACTCCAGTTGTTTGATCTTCCTATAGCAGGCCGCGATAGGTATCTCAAGAATGTCACTGAGCTCCTGGGCGCTCAGAGTCTTACTCATCGTAGACAGAATTATCTTGGCCGAATAAAGGTCCGTCATTATACGAGAAGTCTCCAGAGCTTGTATGGAATCACCGTTCTATCATCCGCATCAATCGTTAAATAAGTTATTATCAAAATTGATTTTACTTATACCGTTTTTGTATGTGAAAGACAAGATAATGTCTGGACTACCACTGGGTCTCAGGAATGCATGTTTTTTATGAGTGTCCAGATAAAGATTAGAAAAGTAAAGGGAACATGTCTTCTAAACCTGTCATGAAAGATATCCGAAATGTTGGGACAGAGGATAAGCAAACGGTTCGCTATGCATGATTGGATGAGCACTATGAAGATTCGATGATCATATTTTGAAACCTTGGGAATGATGAAAGGGAGCACGGACTCCGGTTCCGATTCAAAACTAACGCAATGTTTAAATCATGACAACCTGAAACCATCACGGTGAGAGATGGAAACAGTTCTGTTGCCCACGGACCTTTCCCGTCAGTCGCGAATGCTGATGGCCTGTATGCCTGAATTGAGCCGATTCGGGATCCGTAAGGTAATACTTCTCTATGTGGACATCGAAGGCGTCCCGATGGACAAGGTCGTCTCCCGTATCCTTGAGGACAACATATCCCGCCTCCGTCAGGAAGGCTATAATGCCGAACTTGCCGTGGTCACCGGCAGAAAAGCGTCAGATGAGATACTGAAGGCTGCCAAGGAGTACGGGGTGGATACGATAATCCTCCCCTCCAGTGGCAAGGGAAGGACAACCAAGCTTCTGGTGGGCAGCAACTCCCTGTCCGTGATGAAGAAGGCCGAGGTGAAGGTGTTCCTGAAGCGTTTCATCAAGGGGAAGGGCGGTGACATCTGTGAGGCCTGTCCTCTGACCTTCCGCCGCACGGTCGTTGCCCTCCCTCCGAAATCCCGGGACAACGGCTTCATGGACAAGGTCAACGACCTGATAGCCAAAGGCGGTATGGAGGGCGTGCTGTTGCTGAACCCCGTCTCGGGTGAGAGCATGGAGTATGGACACAGTGTACTGATGGAGCCGGAGAAGGCACATGACCTGTTAGGGACGGAGGGGTATGTGGCGGCGGAGATCCCCAAGGGTATACTTGAAACGATAAACCGGGAATCAGCCAGTCTCCTGATGCTCCCGGGATGCCTCCGCGAGCCTTTGAGAGGCCTGTTGCGGGAGACTCCTATGGGTCAGATAGTCCATAACACCAAAGCCTCCATACTGATCATACCGAATCAATGATCCAGGGGATCTTCATCGACCCCTATTCCTGCTGTGTATGAAGATGCTCCATCCGAATGGCAAAACACGGCCAGAATGTCATTTCGCCTGTGGTCAGACTTCGACGTTCAGTACCAAGGTCCTGGTGATTCCTGGTCTCAATCCTTTCAGGATATCCGTGACCCTCTCGACGGAGTCATCGTCGTCGGCGTAGTCATCGAGCGGGACATAGGGCTCCGGGGCCTCATCGATATGCAGGTCGAATACAACCCTGCCGTTCCAAGGATCCCCGCCGAAGGTGGTGTTGACACTCAGGTTGTAGCTCATGTTCCATTGGTCCGTGTAGTTCTGACCGCTGACCGGGGCCACATGGTCCAATTCGATAGGTCCTATGGTATCGATATGATAGAGCTCGGTGATGTTGGTGCCGTTGGCATCGGTACTGGAGTTGACCATCCATATGACGATGGAGTAGTTGACCGTCCTCAGCATGTGGTTTGATATGCCGAAGGTCAGGGTCAGGTTCTGATTCTCAGTAAGGTTCACCGGCGAGGTGAGCGGCCTCATATCCTCGCCGAGCACGAAGAACTCCGTCGCTGTCGACACTCTGAGGTTGAGGTTCAGGCTCAGACGTTTGTTCTTGACACCATCCAGGATGCTTTGCACAGACTCCTCGTCGGTACTGTAGTCCTGTAGTTCCGTGTACTCGCGGTCATGGTCCTCCTTGTAGAGGCTGAACCATATCTTGCCACGCCACTGACCGTCCTCATCCAACACAGTCCCGTTTATGCTGAATGTGTAGTTCATCTCCCATTGTTTCTTCCACGGCCCCTCTATGTCCACCGGGACGTGTTCCAGTTCAACGGGACCGATCTTCTCGAAGAACAACAGTTCATGTATCTGGGTCTGATTGTCCTCGAAACTCATGTTCACCAGCCAAATCACGATGGTGTAGTTGACGGTGCGATGCTCGTGGTTAGCCAATCCGATTATGATGGTGGCGTTCTCATCCACTATCAATTGATTCGGATATCCGCTCGCCTTCCCGTCCGGTCCTAGGATGTAGAATTCGGTGAAGCTCTCCCCTTGGCGAGGGAATGCGATAACGTAGGCCAAGGCCACGACCGAAGAGAGTATGGACAACGCGAGTATGACGGAGAGGGCCTTGTCCAGTCCCTGCTCCTTCTGGAAATCCCGCCATACCGATTCCACGGTCACAAAGGGGTCGAAAGGCAGGTAGGGTTCAAGGACGGCCCCCCTCCTCTGCAAGGCCACCAGGGCAACGATGAGGATGAAGCCGGATATGCTGAAGAGTATGGGGTCAAGTCTTATGCCCCAGGGGGTGTAGTTAAGGCCGAATCCTATCAACGGGGTTATGGCGATGCTCAGACCGAAGGACAGGGCCACACGTTCGATGGAGTCAAGGTCATCGGCACGGGGGAAAAGGGCGGCGATAGCCAGATATCCCGGGAAGAACAGCAGGAAAGGAAGGCCTATGACAGTACGCAACACACTGTCGGGGAATATGTATATTATAGGGATGAGAAGGAGGGTGAGACCCATCATCAGGTAAAGGTCCCAATCCCTTCTGAGTTCCAACTCCATCGCGATATGGAAAACGTCACATTTATTTAACGATTGGTCAGACAATCTGAGATAACCGTTTATATCCGCCAATCATTATGGTGTTTCAGTGTTCCGAGATGCACTCATAGCTTACCGTCAGTCCCTATCCGAACGGGCTGTCAGCAGATACGATGTGATGGCCGTATTCCTGCCACTGTTAGTGTTGCTGTCCGCTGAATTCCTGTTGTTCTACGCATCGAGGGATGCCAATATCGCCGGTACCACGGACGTTGTGCTGCTACATGCTCTGAACATCGCGATTTGCATAATCGTCCCCATAGTCCTCAAACTGGACAACTCGATATATCAGGCGTACTCTCTGATATCCGTCCTGAGGATACTCAGTATCGGAATGCCGAACTTCGGCGGCATCACACTGGACTGGATGATCCTTGTGTATGTGGCCATGATGCCGGTGATATGGTTCGCACTGATGGACGAGAGGTTCTCATTCACCATGGAGCCCGGTGAGTTCCCGTTCCGCAAGCTCGGAAAGGAGATGTCAATCTATTTGCGTTCATTGACAGATTCGGTGAGCCAGATAACGGTCGGAGTGGTCGGTGGTTCCATTCTCGGACTGATTGGATTCCTGTTCATAGGCATGCCGGAGACAATCCCCGGCCTGAACGTGGGCGACCTTATCAAAGCGGCCCTGGTCCTCGTGCTGGTGGTGGCATTGGTCGAGGAGCTGTTGTTCCGTCGGATGCTATTGAGGAGGGTCGCCCGGAGGTTCGGACCGGCCATGGCGGTGATGGTGACGGCCTTCATTTTCGCCATCATGCATTCCGGTTACGTATCATTGCCGATAATGGCCTTCATGTTCCTGGCCGGTCTTCTTTTCGGTACGGTCTACACACTGACAGGCAGGTTGGCGATCGTGGTGCCGATGCACGGCATGATGCTTCTGACCATGACCGCTTTGTACCCGTTCATCTTCTGAGGGTCAGAAGAAATAGAACCCGCAACCTTCCTTCACACAGGCCTCGGCCATAGCCTCCATCCTGTCCAGCACGCCGCTGTAGCGTCTGACCATCATCTTCCCTTCGCCGGGAAGAACGAGGCGTAATTTCGCCACCTCGTCGATGAGCTCCTTGGCCTGGTCGGGTGACAGCCTCTCCGCCTTCTCCGAGAGCTCGAATACCGAGCCCACAATCTTACATCCGTGGCGGGAGGCGATGTCCGGCAGAAGGCTGTTGCTGGGGCCGAAGGTGCCAATGCATCCCCGTCCCTTGTCCCAGGACAGGCCGCAGCGGGCGCATGTCTCGTTCATCTCATCGAAGGATAGCATGTGCCACGCAGTGATCCGGTTCTCAGGCAGGGAGGCGGCCAGTGCGCGCTCCGCATCAGCGGCGGGGACTTCGGACAACTCCACCCATCCGGTGTAGCGTTTCTCAGCCAGAGGCTCCAAGGCCTTCAGGTCATCCTTGTTCTTGACCTTCTCCAGATAGATCGAATCCACGTCGGAGCCGAGGCGGTTCCTTTTGAGGAAACCCTCCCAGTCATCGACCGACTCCCGGGCCTTATCAAGGGACACGACCATGTCGTGCCCGGAATAATCCTCAAAGCCATCCACGGGTTCGACCAGTACCCTTATGGTCTCGACCTTCATTTTCCGGCATAGGGCGTTCTCCGCCTCAAGTTCGCAGATGGCCATGTTCAAACCCATGATAAAAACCTCGGGTTAAGGAACAAGTGCCGCCCTATTTATGGATTTGCAGCCACAATCAGAGATATTCCCAGTCGTCGGCGCGCCTCTTCTTGGAGGGCTTGCTGGGCTTCTCATAGTCGCCATCATCGCCCTTGTGCTTTGACCGCAGATACCGACTGCGGTATCCGCCGTATTCAGCGAGATGCACTGCTCCCTTCGCCAGGATCAGCGCCATGAGCAGGTAGAACAGACCGGACATGTCCATCTCCAGCACACCGGTCAGTGCGAAGCTGAGCGGTATACCCTCCGGCAGGAACGATTCTGGCGATATGTTCGATATGTCGACTAAAAGGACACCGCCGTTGGTGATGTAGTACAGCCACAATGCTATGAGCGGCACCTGGGCCAGACCTGACAACAGTCGTAGGACGCTACCCCTCTTGAAGAATCCCAGGGGGAAGGCGACGAGGATTATGGGGATGGCGTACACTACCACGTTGAACATGAACAACTCCATCCCTGCGATCACCTCGTCGATAACATCGACAGCCATCTCCGGAAGATCCGTTCCCAGATCGGCCACGGCAACGTTGATCACTCCTATCATGAAGAGGATGACGACTATGGGCATCACTATGAAGACCAGCGCTGAATAGAGCGAACTGGCGATGCCGTTGAACAATCCTCCCTTCAACTTTCTGTCTGCCATATCATCACACCTGATCCAGTGCATTATCCACTATGCCGTCTGACGGCCCCTTCAGGATCATGAATCCGTCCAGGGCCTGGAATATCTCTTGAGCCTCCTCGGGGAGTTCATCCTCGAATGCAGATAGAGCCGATAGGTCGACACCAATCCTCAGGTCGGCACCCTGGCCTTGCAGAGCTTCCAATTCCTCAGGGGTGATATCTATGACCACTGTCGGAGTCCCGTTCTGCATTATGATGCTGGCGCTGCCATTCCATAGGACGTTCCCCTCATCATCGGTGAAAGAGGCGCCGAAGAAGGGCAGTTCAACGCCCTCCGGGAGCAGACCTAACAGTTCATCCACATCGAAGTCCTCCGGATCGAATGGCAGTTCATCAGGGTCCAGGCCGAATTCGTTGATTAGCTGGTCTATCAGGTCATCGAGCTGTTCCTTTATCGGGTCGAACTTAATGGGAACCTTGAGAGTTGTTCCGTCGTAAGTGACGTTCTCATCATCGAAGCCGATCTCCAGGAAAGGCCCGACGGTGAGGGTGGCGGATATCTCCGCCCCGAACTTGAACATGTTATCCAAGTAGCCCATGGATATGCTCATAGAGAAAGCGAAGTCCGTACCAGTTGTAACAAGATCGTAAATGTCGTCCTCGCTGGGGAAGTAGGTAATCTCCTCGTTCAAGGAAAGGTCGGCGTTCTCGCCCGGTTCAATGTCCATGGGAGCTATCCCGCCGATATGATTCCAATTGGCCGCCACCAGGCTGAAGCTGTATTGGAAATCGGTCACAGGCCAGTAACCACCGATGGTCAGACTCAGTGGGACGCTGATATTGATGTTTATACCATCCTCCAAAAGGGCATTGATATCCTCGAAATCCTCGGTGTAGGTGAATTCCGGTTCACCGTACTCGAAATCGAAATCACCTGTGGCCATGGTTGCGAATGAACCGACTATAACCACTGCAACCAAGAGTTGCAGAACAACTATCATGACCTTGGTGAGAACGACACCGAAACCCATGGGTGAGATAGTGAGGTTATTAGATTAAAAAGATTGTTGGGAAAGTTGAATAAGCCCGCATCTCTTCAAGATAGATGTATGGCGGAAATCCGCATAAGGAAAAGGCGCAGATTGCGCAGAAAGGACATACGTTCCTATTCCGAGGAGATGGAGTCCACGCTCGGTACTGAGGTGTTCAAGGAGGGCGACCCCGTGGACCTTGCTGAGAGTAGCGAATACGATCTGTTGTTCGTCTCCGGCAGGATCTTGGGTATGATCCATGACGGCAGGGCCTTCGTGACCGTGCGCGGTGCTCTGGAGTACTCTCCCAAGAAACGTCATGTGACGGTCGACATGGGAGCGGTGCCCTTCGTCACCAAGGGAGCCGACATCATGGCACCAGGCATAGTGGATGCCGACCCCGACATAGTGCCTGGACAGCTGGTCTGGATAAGGGATCAGAGGAACAACGTCCCGTTGGCCGTTGGTGAGAGTATCCTCAGCGGTCCGGAGATGGCGTCCTCCACCACCGGAAAGGCCATAATCAACATCCATCACGTGGGTGACAAACTCTGGAAATTCGAGGAGCCTTGAGATTCCTTTTTTATATCCATATTCCGCTTAATAATCGGATGGGAGTGGTCGTTTGAGATTGTCCAGGAAGAGGTCCAGGGTGGAGATAGTAGAGCCCAATCGCTTCATAGACCTCGATGACCTCGGTCACGTGAAACCGGAGGAGAACGCCACCGTCAAGGTCAAGGTCGCGGAGATGGGGGGCCGTGGGGATGTGGAGCTTGTCAGCGCCCAGGTGTACAAAGGCAACATTGTCATCGTCGACTATTCGCCCATCTGCGATGACAAGGCCGAGGTCTCAGCGGTCTCCAGTCGCCTCGGCGCAGTAGCCCGGGACTGTAACGGGGACATAGTTTCCGTGGGTAAATCCATGATAGTTATCACACCCAATGGCATACGAGTCGACCGCAATCGTCTGAGGAGGGATGATTATGAGGAAGGGTAAGACCGTCCATGATTCAGTGCATGGGGGCATACCCGTGGAGGAACCGTTCCTCACCCTGATGCACCGCCCTGAGATGCAGAGGCTGCACAACATCAAGCAGCTCGGGCTGTCATACCTGGTGTTCCCCGGTGCCAACCATACCCGTTTCGAGCATTCCCTCGGCACGTTCCACCTCGCCATGGGCATGGGCCGGGCGATAGAGGCCGACGCGATGGAGTTGAATGCTCTGGGGGCGGCTGCCATGCTGCATGACATCTGTCACCCTCCCTTCTCACATACCCTGGAGGAGGTCATGCAGGTCAGCACCGGCAGGGACCATATGGAGTTGGCGGCAGCCCTGATATCCGGTGACGAATCGCTCCGTTTCCCTCCCGGTTCACCTTTCCACTCCGAGAAAAACCTCGCGGAAGAGCTGGAATCTCTCAGCGTCGACCCGCAGATGGTGGCATCCATAGTCGCCGAGCCCAAGAACGAGGTCAACTCATCCCAAGGCTCACTGCTAACCGATGACGGACAATCGTTCTTCGGCGCGCCCCGTTATTTGAACCAGATAATCCACGGGCCGGTAGACGCCGATCAGATGGACTATCTCCTGCGCGACGCCCATTACACCGGGGTGGCCCATGGGATAATCGACCGCGACCGCATACTGAGCACCATAATGGTGCACAACGGCTCACTGGTGGTGGGCAAGGGCGGTGCTGCGGCGGTAGAGGGGATGATGGTCGCCCGTTCCCTGATGTACAGCTCCATATACTTCCACAAGACGGTGAGGATAGCCGAGATGATGATGGCCAAGGCGGTGGAGTGCGCATCGCCATCGACCCGCGAGGACCTTCATATGAAGACCGAGGCCGATATTGTGAACGACCTCCTTTCACAAGACGGCCCGCCGCGGGAGATCCTATGCCGGCTGTTGCGCCGCGACCTGTTCAAGAAGGCCCATTCCATATCCGGGGAGGATGTGGAGGACGGCCATCTGCGTCGTCTTCTGCAGCTGACGGATTACGGCCGCCGTAAAGAGATGGAGAAGGACCTGGCAGACCGGGCCGGCCTTGACCACTCACATGTGATAGTGGACGTGTCGTCACGGAGTGCCCTGCTGTCGATGAGCCGCATCGGCAAGACCGACGTTCCGATACTGGATGATGGAAGGATACGCCCGATGTCACGAAGGTCACCACTGGCGAAGGCCTTGCAGAACCGCAGCATCCATGATTGGGCGCTGATGGTCTCCTGTCCGGCCGAGGACCGGGATAAGGTGTCCAGGGCGGCGAAGGCCCTTCTTTGAACTATCCCTTTATGACCGCCAAAGGCTTCAGTTTCACCACTTTGGAAGTCAGTCCCGCACCGCAGACCACATCGACCACCTGGGCGATGTCCTTGTAGGCCTGGGGGGCCTCCTCTATTATGCCTTCGCGGGAGCTGCTGCGCAGCGCTATACCCCGGCCGTGCATGTCGGCCTTCACGGAGTCGACGGTCATCTTGGCCATCGCCGCCTTCCTTGAAAGCACCCTGCCCGCGCCATGGCAGCAGGACCCGAAACTCCGGCTCATCGAACCCTCGGCCCCCACCAGAATGTAGGTTCCGGTGCCCATGTCCCCGGGGACGATCACCGGCTGACCGGTAGTTCGCAGTAAACCGCTCAGCTCTGGATGCCCGGATGGGAACGCACGTGTGGCGCCTTTGCGGTGCACCAGGGCTTTGCGTTTCACACCCTCCACCTCATGCTCCTCGATCTTGGCTATGTTATGGGCCACGTCGTAAACGAGGTCCATCCCCAATGACTCAGCGTCAACACCGGCAACCTGCGAGAAGGACTCGCGCGCCCAATGGCTGATCATCTGCCGGTTCGCCCATGCATAGTTGGCGGCACAGCACATCGCCTTGTAGTAATCCTGACCGGCATCGGAGTTCACCGGCGCACAGGCCAGTTGCCTGTCCGGTAAGCGGAGGGAGCTCTCCTTGACGGCCCTCTCCATAGTCTGGAGGTAATCGGTCGCGACCTGATGGCCGAGACCGCGGGACCCGCAGTGAACGGTCACGGTGACTGTTCCCTGCTCAAGTCCGAATTTCCTCGCCAGCCCCTGGTCGAAAACCTCATCGACGAAATCTATCTCCAAGAAATGATTCCCGGAGCCGAGGGAGCCAAGTTGTGGCAATCCCCTCTTGCGTGCCTTGTCACCTACCTTGGCAGGGTCAGCGTCCTCCATGCAGCCCCCGCCCTCGGTGTGGGGTATGTCGCGTTCCCATCCGAAACCGTTCTCCACCGCCCAACGGGAGCCCGTGGACATGACCGCCTCAAGCTCCTTGTCACTGAGGCGGTCGGAGCCTTTGGAACCCAGGCCTGAGGGCACGTTCTTGAACAGAGAGTCCACCAGGGCGGGTATCATCGGTCGCACATCATCGACCAGAAGGTCGGTGCGCAGCACGCGTACCCCGCAGTTGATGTCGAAACCTATGCCTCCCGGGGATATCACCCCGTCGTCAAGGGACATGGCGGCCACCCCGCCGATGGGGAAGCCGTATCCCCAGTGGATGTCGGGCATTGCCAGGGAGTCTCCCAATATGCCGGGCATGCAGGCGACGTTGGCAGCCTGTTCCAATGAGTTGTCGTCCTTGATCGATGGTAGCATGGCCTCACTAGCGAAGACCACGGCATCTGTCTGCATGCATGCCTTGTGGTCCTTGGATATCCTCCAGCGGTACTCATCGATCCTTTCCAGAGTGCCATTCCATGTCATGTGCCGTCACCGATAATGAATAATGAACGTGTCTACCAATTTAGAATATGGGATGGGGCCGGGACCGAGATTTGAACTCGAGTCAGGGGATCCACAGTCCCCGAGGATAACCAGGCTACCCTACCCCGGCCATTGGGTGTTGATGGCAATGCATACCTGTAAATAAAGCTTTCCGATTGCCCGCCAGCATGGCCAGTCCTTACCAAGTCGCCATATGAAAACGTTAATAATCGCGATGGCCTTAGCACAGTCCATGAAGAAGGACCTTGTCTCGATCCTCGACATCCGTGATGAGATGGCCGATCTTTTGGAACTCGCCACCCGTCTCAAGCGGGAGCGCGGGGTCCACGAGAGGCCGTTGGAAGGAAAGACACTGGCGATGATATTCGAGAAATCCAGTACCAGAACGAGGGTGTCCTTCGAAACGGCGATGGTCGAGCTCGGCGGTCATGCCATGTTCCTCGGCGCCAATGACATGCAGATAGGGAGGGGGGAGACCATAGGCGACACCGCCAAGGTCCTAAGCCGCTATGTCCATGGCATAATGTACCGTGCATTCAGCAACGTCGCCATGAGGGAGTTGGCCGAGAAGGCCACCGTCCCGGTGATAAGCGGACTCGACGACGTCGAACACCCCTGTCAGGCCTTGGCCGACCTTCTGACCGTACAGGAGCGGAAAGGCGTCCTGAAAGGCCTGAGGATGACTTATCTCGGCGACGGGAACAACGTCTGCCACTCATTGATGCTGGCCGGTGCTTTGGCCGGTATGCATGTCGTCGCCTGCTGTCCGCCGGAACGTTCGCCGGACAAGGACATAATGTCCGAGGCGGCGGAGATAGCCTCTATCGCCGGTGGGTCGGCGACGCTCGAGCACGACCCCGCCACCGGTGCCGCCGATGCCGATGTGCTTTACACCGACGTCTGGATTTCGATGGGCGACGATTCCGATGCCGACGAGGCGCGGAGGATGTTCTCCCCATATGCCATAGACGGGAAGCTCCTGGCCAAGGCCAAGCCGGACGCCATCGTTCTACACTGTCTCCCCGCCCACCGCGGTGAGGAGATCTCAGCGGAGGTCATGGATGGGCCGCAGAGCGTGGTGTTCGACCAGGCCGAGAACCGTCTCCACGCCCAGAAAGCGGTGCTATATCGTTTCCTCAGATGATCTGGGATGCGACTATGTCCTCGATTATCTCCAGGAACCTCTCCTCGGTACCGGCCGGTATCGTTGCCCCGGCGGCGATGTCGTGACCGCCCCCGTAGCCGCCCACAATGTCGGCGGCTATGTTCACGGCCTTGGATAGGTTCAAACCCCTCGACACCAGGTCACGATGCCCACGGGCCGAGACCTTTATCTCCCCGTCCCCGGAATCGGCGAATGCCACCATCGGTATGTCGCGACGGACGCCGTTGTTGCCGAGGAGCATACCGGCCACTATCCCTACGATGGTCTCGCGTATCTCCCCTCCGGAATGGAAGAACTGCACCCATCCCCTCTCTTTTATCATGCCGTTGTCCCGGACCATGTTTATCGCCTGGGAGAGTTGACGGCGATGTTCATCACGATTGCTGCGTGAATCCTCCAGTGCCCCCGGTTCGCCGAGGCATATACGCATACCGGTCTCAGCATCGTCATACCTGCCGCAGGAGTTCAGCAGAGTGGCGTACTCCTTGACGTCCCGCAGTTCCGTGCCCTCCTTCTCCATGGGCAGGTTGTAGACCTCGCCATGGAAACGGGAGATGTCAGCACCTCCGTCGCTGGCGACCTTGATCAGCGCCTCCCTGAGTACCTCACGCTCATCATCGTCGAGGTCCATCCAGGTCCTTTTCCTCTGACCTTTCCGCAGCTCGATGCCCAGGTCGTTGAGGAAGCGTATACATCCCATGTTGTCCGATGTCAGTCCCGGTAGTTGGGGGTCGTTGCAGTACTGCAGGAGCTGGGGCAGCGGACGGGTGATCCTCCCGAACAACCTCAGGTCGGTGTCCACCTCAATCGTTCCCTCGATCAAGGCGTCCTGGAGGATCTGCCGGTTGAGTCCCTTCAAGGAGCCGTCGGAATCCTGGAAATCGCCGGCGGCACCGACTATGGCCAGATGTGCCAATGACACATTGACTCCGTCCAACTCTCTGGCCACCAGATATGTGACGCCGGCGCCGCAGATCTCCGATGAACCGTCCACACCATGCTCATGGGGGTTCACATGATACACATCGGGGAAACTCAGAAGGTTGGTCTGACCCTTCCTCCACTCGTTGTCCACGGTGTGATGGTCGGTGACAACCAAACCCTGTCTTGTGAATTGTGAAAGATAACCGCTGCCCAGGTCGACTACCCAGGCCAGTTCCTCGGGTGCGGCGTCTATCTCAGCGATGGCGGCCTCGTCCAATTTCTTCAGGAATACGGTACGGTGCTCCACGCCCAAACGGGAAAGTGCTGAGCTGGCTATGGATGCTGCGCTTATCCCGTCGGCATCGATATGTGCCACGATCAGCACGTCCTTCGCATCCTTGATGCGTCGGGCTGCGGCCCGCGCAGAACCGATCAACCCGTCAACAGACCTTTCCATCATCATCACCCAAAGTCATCTTCCTTAATCGCGAACAAACCTCTTCAGTGACGAACGGAAGGTTCTCGGTATCGGCCCGGTTGTATTCCAGCAATGTATCCAAAGAACGGGCGCAGCCCCTTCTCCTCCAATTGTTCCAAAGCCTCACAGCCTCGAAACCATCCACATCGGCTATGCCCTCGCCCCTGCTCAGGCCGAGGTCACGCTCGATCACCTTAAGCCCTCCGCTGAGACCGGCACGTCTCGCTGCGAAGCGCAGGTCGATATGCGGAAAGTCAAGTCTGAGGTCGGGGAATGCGGTCGTCAGCACGGGAATGTCGAAGCAGCTGCCGTTGAACGTCAAGATGACAGAGCTGCCTTCGAGCGCCTCCTCGATGGAATCCGGATACAGGTCATCACCGGAGACCAATGTCCTGGTGCCTTTCCGGGAATGTATGCCCACCACGGTGACCTCGCACCCCGGGCCCAAACCGTCCGTCTCTATGTCCAGGAAGGCCGCATTGGATTTGAAGTCGTCATAAAGTCTCCAGAGTTCGGAACGGGGAAGCATGGATGCCAACCCCCTGCAGTCGCCCATTGAGTGACGTTGCTGTGCCGACCTTATGACCTCATCGCATCTCTCTTTACGACGTTCGGACATCCCGATGACCTCGGAACGGTCCAAGAAGGAATCCCAGTCCCTCACCCCATCCCTCCATAGCGCCCTCTCACGCGTCGTCCCCGTGGCGGGAAGGATTCGGAACGTCCTCCTTATCATGGGCGTTATGAAGACGAACCCCCATGTATACCTTTTCACGTTCCTCCGATAAGAGTAAATGCTCTACTCCATTGATTATCCCGATGAGGAGCTTGAAGCCTTCACCCGGTCTCCGTTTCAACCACGATCGGACCCTGAGCATGGAGGACGGCAGGACCCTGGTCCTGGCAGACCTGCACCTGGGGTATGAGGATGCGTTGGAAGGCGACGGACTGCATTTCCCCCGCATCCATACCATGGGCCTCATGGAAGAGCTCCTGGCGGCCATAGAGCGGCATGGTGCGGAGAGGGTCATCCTACTGGGGGACATCAAGCACGACTTCGCCCGCGGCCGTTGGGAGAGCCGGGATGATGTGAGGACGGTGGTGTCCATGGTGCGAGAATGCGCTGATTGCACGGTGGTCACCGGCAACCACGACAATTTCATCCACAACATCCTTTCCGGTATGGACGTGGAGATATCTGATTCAGTGGCGATCGACGGTCACACATTGGCCCACGGTCATGGAGAAGTCGAGGGAAGGCCGTTGGTGATAGGTCATGAGCATCCCTCGGTACGGATATTCGACAAGGTCGGCGGTTTCATCAAGGTGCCTTGTTTCATCCATGACGAGGAGAACTCAGTCGTTGTTCTCCCTGCCTTCAGCCCCATGGCGCCCGGTAACGACCTCTGCAACGGAATGCGTCCGGAACTTTTCTCCCCGGTCTTCAAAGGTCTGCCCGACAGGGGCATGAGGGTCTATGGATGCACCGACATAGGCATATTGTCCTTGGGCACGATGGATGAGATAAGGGCTATGCGGATATAGACCAGTCATTATCTTACAATTGTTAAAATAAATCATTTCTATGGATGCTACATCCATCCATAAAAGCCTTTATTAATTTAGGGTCGTTACTAAGCGTAACATTGTTTCATGGAGGAACGTGTAAATGAGTGCGGAACTAGACCATTTGATTGATATCGTAGTAACTGGAAAGATAAAAGAAGCAAAGGACGCCACCCAGAAAGCCCTGGATGCCGGCCACGCCCCCATCGAGATCGTTTTCGACTCCCTGGCTGCCGCAATGGAAATCGTCGGACAGAAATACGCTGCCAAGCAGTACTTCCTGCCCCAGGTCCTTCTGTCTGCCAACACCCTGTACCAGGGTCTGAAC
>PWNH01000039.1 GCA_003557905.1 Methanomassiliicoccaceae archaeon
AAGGATCTTGAGAAGGGGAAGTCCGTCACCGTCAAGGGATGGGAGGGCAGAGGTGCCGCTCTGGAAGCGGTCAACAGGTCAATCCAACTCTACAAGGACAAGTTCCAGTAGGTCAGACGCCCTGTCTCCGGCCCCATATGATCTTATGCAACTGGGGTAAGAGCCTCACATCCAGATTCCGGAATAGTATCTCCTCTGCCAGGGGTTCGAGGTCCATCCCACCGACCGGCGAGAATATGGATTCACAAGCCGGTTTGTAACGGTCGATCACCTCAACGGCGAACTCCAGATCCTTCCCGTCGAATATTATGAATTTCAACTGATCCTTTTCTTTAAGCTTCGAGATGTTGTTGAAGTCCATACGGTCGTCCATACCGGAGGATGGGCATTTTATGTCCATGCTTATCAGGACCTTGGGATCATCGGGAATGCTTGAGACGTCCAAAGAACCATTGGTCTCCATCACTATCTCCTTTCCCATCTCCAACAACTTCTCCGTCAGCTCGCATATCCCGTCCTGAAGCAACGGCTCGCCACCAGTGAGGCAGATGCGGTTGTAGGAGCGGCAGATGTCCAGTATCTCCTCCACTGTCATCTCCTCCCCCCTGTCGGCGGCATATCGTGTGTCACACCAACGGCAGTTGAGGTTGCATCCGCCGAAACGCACGAAATACGTGGGGAGTCCGATGTTCTTACCCTCCCCCTGTAACGAATGGAATGATTCCACTAATTTCACTGACTCACCTCATATTCAATGGGGTCTTTCATACCCGCATCCTCGAACCCTTTCAATCTCAATATGCAGGAGTCGCACCTGCCACAGGCCTTTTCGCCTCCGCGATAACAGGACCATGTCAGTTGTAAAGGTGCATCGAGCTCCGTCCCCAGTCGCACGATCTCCTCCTTGCTAAGGAAGAGTATCGGCGTCTCTATGGTTATCGGGGTTCCCTCCACCCCGGACCTGGTGCCCAGTGATAGCATGTCCTCATAGGCCTGGAAGAACTCGGCACGGCAATCAGGGTATCCGGAGTAGTCCACTGAGTTCGCACCGATGAACACTGCCTCGCCGCCGATGCTTTCGCACATACCCGCCGCTATGCTGAGAAGGATTATGTTACGGGCAGGGACATACGTGCTGGGTATGTCATGGCCCATATCCTCCTCGCTTCTTCCCTCGGGAAGGTCTTCGTCCTCATGTACGAGGGAGCTCCTTAGAGTCGATAGGTCCAGATCCATGATGTTATGGGCTATGTTGTAATGGGCAGCCACTGCCTTGGCTGACTCCAGTTCCCGCGAGTGCCTCTGACCGTATCGGAAGCTCAGGGCCACCGGTTCGCGTCCCTCTGCCAGCGCTTTGGCCAGGACCACAGTGGAATCCAGTCCGCCGGACAGGAGAACGATGGAATCCGGCATCTAGACCCTCCGATACGCCCAGGCTGTCTGACCCCTCTCCTCGTCAAGCCCTAGGTAAAGCGCTTTGACGTTCTTAGGCGGTCGGACCTCCTGCAGTAGACCGTCCAGCATCATGGCCACCATCTCCTCTGCGGTGGTATGTTTCACATCGAGTATCACGACGTCGTCGGTGGGGAACACATAGCGTTTACCGCGGCTGACGACTGTGGTCTCATCACCGACATCGATCACTGCATCCTCGGAATTGCCAGGAAGCAAAACGCGATGGTCATAGCATTCCACCATGTTCCTCAGGGCTTTCTTCAGAACGACGAAATCCATCACCATGCCGTCCTCTCCGATGTCACCCTCGACTGCCAGACGAACAATGTAAGAATGCCCGTGCAGGCGGGCGCATTTCTCATGACCGGCTATGAAATGACAAGCAGAGAACCTTATTCCTGAATGTGCACCGTCTACCTCAATCTTCATGCTCTTCCCTCCTTTGAAAGTCTGTAAGCCAAGGCGATGGAGTCGCAATAGTCCTCCTTCACCCGCGATGTGTCTATGAATACCCTGTCTATGTTGACGACGGGCGCACCCAAGGCCTTAGCTCCGCCCAGGAAGTGCAGTGTCCTGAATATGATATTGCCTATAATACCGTCGGGTGCGACTATCACATCATGATGGTCGAGGGCGGACTCTATGGTTATCTGTACATGGTCCGCAGTCAGGCCCTTTGAACGCAGACTCTCGGTGATGGCCATGGCCTCCGCGATACTTCTGTCAACCTGCGGATTCCTACCGATGTCCGACTCCCTTCCCGCAGACATCACCCCTACCGTTCCTTCCCCTCCCAGACGCCTCATCAATCTTGAACCGGTTATCGCCATTGCCTCTCGGTCTGCGGGATTCGTTCCCTCATCAATACCGACAGGAGCCAAGAGGAACACGCCACCACGTAAGGGTTCCAGGATAGCGACCCTTTGCGTCATCGGGATGTCAAAAACCTCCTTCAATGAGGACATCGCCTCATTTGACGGGAGGTCCCCACGTACCGCGGCATCGATGAGGCCCGAACGCAGATCGCGGCACATGTCGGAGGCATCACGGTAAACGACGATTTCCCCGAATCTTGAGGACTCCTTGACACTCCTCATGACCTTATCGGTGTCCCGGTCCAAACCTATACCGATACGTAAAGGGTGCTCGACACCCTGGCTGATGATCGCCTCCGAGCTCAGCATCGAAGGTGTATCTTACTCCAGCTATCTATATCTGATGTGTTTCCATTGTGACGACAGGATCTGATTGATCATTAAGGGATAAACGGATTTCATATTCCTCTCAGATCATCGATTCGGTCGCCCTCATTCTGTGTGATGACTTTTGGACAACAAATGGTCGAATGCTGCAACTGTAATCGTCGATATGAACAAAAATGCGGTTTTTAAAAAACGGAATCAGAGTGTGGAGGATGAGCCCTCATAGAATGGATATGATTGTATTGACCACACTGTCTGGATCCAGGCGCATGAACTTAAGAGGGTTTCTTTCCCGCTTTAGTTCAATCCCTTTTACAGGCCGGGCATTCCTCCGCCCGCTCCATCTCAACTATCTCGAAGTCATAGCCGGCTAGATCCACAAGAAGCATCTTACCCGTCAGTGGCGGATACTTCTCCAACAGCACCCTGATGCCTTCAGCAGCCTGTATTGATGCGATGACACCGGCGGCGGGTCCGAACACCGGGATACGGTCCTGCCTGCCCTTGGGCAACATGCACTGCAGGCAGGCTGTCACCTTTGGTATAGATGTGAATATCTGCCCTCGGGTGGCATCTACCCCGGCATGGACCAACGGGATTGCAGCCTTCTGACAACAGTTGTTCAACACCATTCTTGACTCGTTGTTGTCCAGACAGTCGAATGCCAACTCATAGGTGTCCCAGGGCAACTCCACATCCTGGATCGAGCCGTTGATCGCGTTGACCTCTATCAACGGGTTGACCTTGCGCAAGAATGCCGCTGCCGCATCTGCCTTCCGCTCACCGATGGCATCACCATAGATGAACTGCCTGTTGAGGTTGCTCTCCTCGACCACGTCGTCATCCACCACGGTGATATGGCCGACACCGGCAGCTGCCAGATAGCTTGAGACGATGGAGCCCAGCCCACCGACGCCGACGACTAGGATGTGGGACGATGACAATCTGTTCTGTCCTCCCTCCCCCATCATGGCCAATGGTATCTGTCTGGAGTACCGTTGCTGTCTGCTCCCCATGGTCCTCAGGTACTCATCACGGTCCTTGGAAGATCTCTCTGACATTCACTCCATCTCCAGTACTTCGATAGCTACTGCCAATGCACGTTCGGAAGCCGCTCTCCTCACGTCCTCACGGTCGCCTGGGAAGAGCCTCCTCTCACAAATGGTATGCCTTCCGTCACTGGCGGCTATGAACACCAGACCGACAGGCTTTCCCTCACTCCCTCCATCGGGCCCTGCGATACCGCTCACGGAAACACCCAGGTCGGATGCCGTGACTTCGCGGACCGAACGTGCCATCGCGGTCGCAACTTCCTCGCTCACGGCCCCCCTGGTCTGGATCTCCTTGGGGTCGACCTTCAGGATGCTCTCTTTGAGATCATCGGAGTATGCCACGACGGAACCCCGGAAAACGGATGATGACCCGGGAAGGCTGGTCAGAGTGTAGGAGACAAGACCGCCGGTGCATGACTCGGCGAACGATACGGTCGACTTCCTCTCTTCCAATAACCCCTTCAATTTGGTTGCGCTCATTCCATCCCCGCCAATTCCTTGAGCCGGCCTATGCCGTCGATTCTCTCCACCATCCTGACCACCGCGTCCGGGACCAATGCTTTCCAGCTGTCATCCCGCAACATCCTCTCCCTCACCTTGGTTCCGGAGTATTCAGCACGGTTGTACATCGGCGCGCCCATGACCTCGTATCCCGCCTCATGGAAGAGGCGTTTGGTGAGGGGGTTGTTGCTGAAGACACGGTCGAAGGGAGGGACCATCGACTCCACATGCGAAACCCAGGTCGAATATCGATTGATGTCCACCACAGGGACCAGATAATGATTATGGATTCCTGCCTCCTTCAAGGATTCGGAAATCATGACGTGCCTCTCACCGGCAGTGAACGGATTGTCAAGGGTGTGCGAATCCTGGGCGCTGCCGATACCGATTATCAGCTGCTCCGATTCGGAGGCGATCTTGG
>PWNH01000095.1 GCA_003557905.1 Methanomassiliicoccaceae archaeon
AGTGACATCAAGTTGATCATCGATCACGGTCTAGTCATATACTCGAACCGAATGGCGAAGGAGGTTCTCGGCGACCCCCCTGTAGTGCCGATTGAGATCCAAGAATCAATACTCGATACGGGTAGAGGTTCGGTATATGAGGACATATTGGTGCTGAAGGATGAGGAGGAAAGGTACTATGACTTCGAGATAATTCCTCTGACCTCGCGTATCGGCAAGTATCAGGCGACCATGGTGTCAATGAAGGACACCACCGAGGAGGTACGGTCCAGAGAGGCTTTGAAACTGGCAAACGAAAAGTTACAGCTTCTTTCCAGCATCTCACGTCATGATATGCTCAACCAACTCACCGTCTTGACTGGAACGAACTACATGCTGGAGAATATTCTCACAGATGAACGGTCTCAGAGGATGACCCGGTCCATGACCAACGCCACTGATGCCATAATCCGTCAGTTGATGTTCATGAAGGACTATGACCTGATAGGCTCCAACCCTCCGGAATGGGTCCGTCTCACCGAGGTTCTCGATGAAGCGGCCGGGAATCTGGAATTCGATGATGTGGAGATACGTTCTGAGATTGATGACTATGAGATATATGCCGATCCATTGCTGTCAAGGGTATTCGATAACCTGATGCATAACACAATGAACCATGGGATCGACGTTAGTTTCATATCATTGCGGACCGAGGAGACGGACGATGGCCTGGTCATTCACTATGTTGACGATGGAGGCGGTATACTTCCGGAGTTCCATACCAGGCTTTTCGACAAAGGAATAGGCCACCACAGTGGTCTGGGGCTTTTCCTGTCCAAACAGATTCTTGACGTGACCGGACTGGAGATCGCTGAGGACGGTGTTCCCGGTGAGGGCGTACATTTCAGGTTGCACGTCCCAATCGGTAAATTCAAGCGAATTGCCTATTGATCGAACTGCAGATTATCCGTATGCTGATTTGCTACGAATCTTTTATTATATTCATAAATCATATTGAATCGGAATGTTGCTCAGCATCTTTCTTCTGGCAATCGCGGGCTACGCCGCCCTGTTGTTCTTCATGTCATTGAAGAACTACAACCTCACGTTCGGCAGGCCCGTTGCAGCCATAATGTTGGGGATTTCCATTCTTTCGTTGGGATTTTCATTCGAACTATTGGCCGAATCCCGGTTCTGGCTAGATGTCTGGAGCTTCATCTCCCAAATTGGTTACGCGGTCCTGCTTTTCTCATTGGCTGGAATACTTTATTCATATCATATGGGGGCCTGTCCCCGTGAGAGGTGGAAGATCGCCTCTTTCGCCTTGGTCCCCGTGTCCATGTTGATCATGATAGCGACGGACCCATGGCACGGCCTCTATTATTCCAGTGTCGAGGTCAAGGCCTTCCAGGGTTCCACATATCTCGCTTTGGAGCCTTCACTGGGATTCATGGCCGTGGCGGCATATGCGATAATCCTGTTGATCATCCTACTGATACTATTGGTTAGGAACATCTTCGGCGCGACACAAATGAATGTCAGACATATGACGACGCTTGCAGCCGCATTCCTGGTTGCGTTGTTGATCTCATTCATAACGGACTCATACACCTCCACGCCATCCCGCCTCATAGAGATAGTGGCCTTAGCCATAGTCATCTACCCGATATATGCCATCACATTCCGAGGCAGAATAAACACGTGGAGTCTAAGCTTCAAAGAAGTGCTCGATCTATCAAGTGACATCAAAATCATAATCGACACGAAACAACGAATCGTTTACAACAATCGTCAAGGGCAGACCTTTCTTGATATGAATGGGGACCTATCTTCAATATCCGATGAGATTGCAGAATCCTTCGATGCCGCCGCACCCTACAGCAAAGAGATAGAGATCGATATGGACCCTGTCCGAAGGACATTCAACTTCGAATCATTGCCGATATCATCCCCTTCCGGTGTCAAGCAGGGCTTGCTGATAACCATGAAGGACATAACCGAAAAGGTTGCCGTGAGGAGGTCATTGGAAGAGGTCAATGAGAAGATCAAGCTTCTTTCCAGCATCTCCCGACACGACATGATAAACCAATTGACGGTCATCAGCGGACTCACATATGTCCTCGCCGGGACGGCTGCAGGCAATGAGAAGGCGGAAGGTATGGTGGAAACCATAAACAGAGCCACCGATGCCATTCACCGCCAATTGATGTTCATGCGGGACTATGAGAAGATCGGGCTTTCGCATCCTGAGTGGATGAGCATACATGACACTGCGATGTCCGCATCACAGAACTATGACCTGGAAGGGATAGATTTTGAGCTTCCAGAGCATGATTGCGAGATACTTGCCGACCCATTGTTCGAGAAGGTGTTCATAAACCTGATGCACAACAGCATCATCCATGCCCAGGGCCTTAGCAGGATGACCATTGAACTGGAGCGTGAAGACGAGCATCTATTGATACACTACCGGGATGATGGGGGAGGGATCCCACCGGAATACCGTGGGTCACTATTCCAGAAGGGGAAAGGTCGCAACACCGGTTTGGGGTTGTTCCTTTCCAAGAACATCCTGGAGATAACCCGCATGGAGATCAGTGAGGAAGGCGTTCACGGCGAGGGTGTGGATTTCATCATCAAAGTCCCTGCTGGCGGTTATCGTTGCTGAAACAATCCCTGTTCTTCATACCGACGGTAATGGTTTTATATCATTTCCCTCTTAGAAATGATAACATCCACCACAAGGATTTATGATGCCCAAAGCGGTATTATGCCCGGCCGAAAGGGCTGAGGGTGCTTGTGTCACGGAGTAAGTGATTAAATGGTTACCGATAAGAATCAGGGTAAAGCCGACAAACTATCCCTGGATATAGATATCGAGTTGTCGAAATGGAATGATTGGAAATGGCACATCCGGAACTCTGTGCGTGATCTGGACACATTCGAGAAATTATTGGGCGTGGATCTGAGCGATTACCACAACCAGTTCAAGGCCACTGTGGACACCTTCCCTATGTCCATCACCCCTTACTACCTGAGTCTGATGGACAGGGGGGACCTTTTCAACGACCCCATATTCCGTCAGTCTTTCCCATCCCCTAAGGAATTGGACCTCAGCACTGAGGACCTGGAGGATCCATTGTCCGAGGATATGGACAGTTCCGTCCCCGGCATAACACACCGTTATCCGGACAGGGTGCTTTTCACAGTCGCCAATGTATGTTCCATGTACTGCCGTCATTGTACGAGGAAAAGGAAGGTCGGGGACCGGGACCACCTACCATCCAAGGAACAGCTGGACATGGGCCTGGAATACATCCGTGAGCATACTGAGATCAGGGACGTCCTACTGTCCGGCGGTGACCCTTTCATGTTGGACGATGATGCCTTGGACCACATACTCACTCAGTTGGATGACATGGACCACGTCGAGATAGTCCGTATAGGCACGCGTATGCCTGTCGTCCTTCCTTACAGAGTGACGGATAAACTTGCGGATATGCTGTCCCAACACCATCCTCTGTGGATCAACACCCATTTCAACCATCCTCGTGAGGTCACCCCATCCTCACGCAGGGCATTGGCGAAACTGGCCGATGCCGGTATCCCCTTGGGCAACCAGACCGTGCTGTTGGCCGGTGTGAACGACTGTCCCAGGATCATGAAGACTCTGGTTCAGAAACTTGTCGCCAACCGCGTCCGCCCCTACTACCTGTATCAGTGTGACCTGTCACAAGGGCTCAGCCACTTCCGTACGCCAGTTTCAAAGGGAATAGAAATAATCGAGAATCTGATCGGACACACCAGCGGGTTGGCCGTACCCACGTTCGTCATCGATGCACCGGGTGGCGGCGGAAAGATACCAGTGATGCCCAACTACGTACTTTCGTGGTCTCCCAGCAAGGTCATCCTCAGAAATTATGAAGGAGTCATAACCTCCTACAGACAACCCCGTGAGTATAAATCGGACTTCTGTACCGGTGACTGCAAAGGCTGTGACCTTCAGCTGAAGCTGGATGATGCGGAGGAGTACAACGTCGTCGGGATTGCCAACCTTCTCGGCGAACACGACCCCTCTATAAGCCTTGTGCCGGAGGGGAACCCGCGCATGGAGCGTAGGAAGGATGCCTGACACAACGATGCGTATGGGACGGTCTTGGGTCCACCACGGGCCACTCAACGACAGGGTATACCTTCTCAAGCTAGACCCCCATGACATGCCTGGCCTTGCGAGAATGCTGATACTGCTGGCACGCAGGGAGGGGCGGGGCAAGGTAATCGCCAAGGTCCCCGAAGGTCATAAACAGGCCTTCCTGGACCAAGGTTACCTCATCGAGGCCAGCGTACCACACATGATGGGCGGTGAGGACGGTCATTTCATGTCCTTCTTCTTAGATTCCGTGCGTTCCAAAGGTCCGTCGGAGAAGGAGATGCAGATCATCCGCAAAGCCGTTTCATCGAAGAAGAAGCCAAAGAAGGCACACGAGGTGGTCGAACTGTGTGCCAAGGACGCCCGCGAGATGGCCAGGTTGATGGAGGAGGTGTTCCCATCCTATCCCTTCCCCATGAGCAACCCTGACTACATCCTGCACTGTATGAGCAACGACGTCTCCTACTACGGTATAAAGAAGAAGGGTAGATTGGTAGCCATGGGGGCTGCGGAGATGGACCGCAGCAACGGATGCGTGGAGCTGACCGACCTGGCAACACGTCAAACGCACAGGGGGATGGGCATGTCCAGCTCACTTCTTCTCCATATGGAGGAGGAGATGAGGGCCAGAGGTTACAAGGTGGGGTACACCATCGCCCGCTCGGCATCCATGGGAATCAACATGGTGTTCGCCCGCGACGGATACGATTACTGTGGGACCCTGTCCTGTAATACAAACATATCCGGCAATATGGAGAATATGAACGTCTGGTCCAAGCTTTTTTAACCCTGATATCTTCTGGAGATCAGGATTATCGATGGTACTATCACAATGCAGAACGCCATCGAGGTGAAGGTCGGGATCAATCCTTGATATTGGTACAGGTAACCGGCAACGGGGGGGACTATGGCCACCCCCAATGAGTAGAACACGAAGAAAACGGCCATCATCCTCCCTCTGTTGCCGACCTCACCCGAATGCACCAGCATGAGCATGTTGGGGAACACGGTCCCGAATCCGGTACCGAACAAAGCCATACAAAGCACCAATGTGATCGAAGAAGAGGTGAATGGCACCGTGGCCAGGGCCATCGCCATGAATATTATGCCGGTGATGCAACCGTATATCGGAGTCACCCTTTTAGCGATCAGGCGCGGCCATGCCATCTGTGTGATTATTGCCAAAAGGGCGAACGAACCGAATGCCATCCCTATCCTGGCGCTGTCCAGGCCGATTGAGGCACCATGTACGGGCACATGAGAAACAAGTGTCCCGGTTGCTCCCATGGTGGCAAAGGCTGCCAGGAATGAGATGATGAGGAAGGGCGTGAACCTCAGAGGCGTTGATGCGACCTTCTTTATCCCCTTATCACATGGTATCAGCCTTAGTGAGATGAGGACTATCACAAAACATATCATCATCAGTGTCGCCAACACCAGATAGGTGGAGCGGAAACCCTCGGCGGAAGCGAACATCCCTGCGAACATGGGGCCTAGGAATGCAGCTGTACCGATGACCACTCCGTATCTCGCCATCCTCCCCCTCAATTCTTCCGGGTCACAGATGCTCGAGATCGCCATCAGCGTTGCCGGGATGAGGAGGCCTCCTGCAATTCCATGCACCGCCCTAACGGCCAGAAGCGTTGAGGTATCCGGAGCCAATGCATAACCGAAAAGCGATATCGACGCGAACAACAGGCCGACAACAAGAGGCAATCTCCATCCCGAACGATCAATGACGACGCCGGAGACGCCATTTCCGATTATGCTTGTGAATGAATATATTCCAACGATGAGGCCGATGACGAAAGGTGTGGCGCCGAGTTCCGAGGAATAAGATGCCAGGATCGGCATCTGTGCGTGGGTGTCCAAAAAGGACACGAAGACGACGAAATACAGCACCGCCATACCTGTGGAGGCATTCTTCTCCATCCTCGCATCCCCGACCATCCCTGTTCTGAAGCTGGAACCACGATAAATAATCAACGGGGTAGATAGCAAAAATGCAAATATCCCCAAGACGAATAAAAACTACGAGGAACTATGATGAAGAAGAACGACATCGATGAGTTGGCTAGACACGTTCTATATGAGAAGGGAACAGAGCGCCCCTTCAGCGGAAGATACCATGATTTCAAGGGCGACGGCGTGTACCGTTGCGCCGGTTGCGGCGAGGAACTTTTCGATTCCAGTGACAAATTCGATTCTGGAACCGGTTGGCCCAGTTTCGACAAGGCTCTGGAGGAGTCGGTGGAAGAGGAGACGGACCGTAGTCACGGCATGATACGCACCGAGGTCTTATGTGCGAGATGCGGAGGGCATCTCGGGCATGTGTTCGATGACGGCCCCAAGACCACGGGTAAGAGGTATTGCATAAACTCGGCGGCACTGAAATTCAAAGACCGGTGAATCAGGAGGTTTCAACATTCAGCCAGTGGACTGTACCATCAAAATGACGTGCATCTGTGCTTGTTGAACCGAGGTGCCAATCAGCCGATCCGATATTGGGTAAGATATCACGGTTATAGTCCTTGATACCTGCCAGGACCATCGTGCT
Organism: Methanomassiliicoccaceae archaeon; assembly: GCA_003557905.1. Lineage (GTDB taxonomy): Archaea > Thermoplasmatota > Thermoplasmata > Methanomassiliicoccales > Methanomethylophilaceae > PWHV01. The sequence goes on from PWNH01000095.1 coordinate 6,687, forward strand.
ACCATCTGTTGCATTTACCCAGATGCTTACTTTTTTAAGCTCAAAGTCTAAAACTCCCCAGACTTGATATCGCACACCCTCTCTGATTTCAGTCGCAACCCCTCCTCCTGTGCCATCTGAACGTACCCAATTGCTTCCCGTGCCCGCTCCGAATTCAAAATGCTTGTTGTTGTCATTCGTTCCAGAAAGTTGTAAACGATATCCGTTATCGCCATTGATGTTGATTATGGTCGCCCAACTCTGTTGTTGTGAAGGCGGTGAGTTAAGCTCCACCTCACATGTGACATTGAAGTATCTTGTCACTGTGCCTATGTCACTCTGGGGTATCCTAACATGTTGACGATCAGCACCGACGAACTCCAATGGGAAATTTGCTGGGTCGTCATTCTTGTAAGTCGCTCCACTCATTTCGATGGTCGGTCTCTCTGCCAAATTATTCGAATTATCAAAGAACTTGATACTTGCCATCACTGCCCCGTTCTGTTTCATCAACTGCACTGTGATAACGCTGCCCCGGAGGGAATCCGACATATCCAGATAGAATCTGGAGCCCGTCCCTATCTGTGTGAGGGATGTTTGACCGGTGTTGAATGTGAACCCGTTACCGGAGAACGGCTTGCTGGCAGGATAGGAATCCAAGGCTCTTATCGGCTTTTGGCCGTTTACTGTGAGAAAGGCCTCTTCGGCAGGGATGCTGAATGTCATGGCTTTGATAGAGATCTCGAAACGATCATCCACCTGACCATCCTTTTTCACATCCAGGACTCCGGTGGGGGAAACTCCCTCGGGATCCATCATGCCCAGTACCAGTACCAGCAACACCCCGGATACCATCACCGTTATTGCAACCATCAGGATGGTACCGATGACAGGAGAGACGGCCTGACGACCTCGGTGGATACGTTTCCTCACCATTAATCAAAGATAATAATCATCATCATATTTTAATAATTACAGGTTGAAGGATTATGAGTGAGATACCAGCCCCAAAGGCCTCATTCATAAACGAAAATTTTTGCGAGGTTGGTTCTATAACTTTAAGTAAATTGCAAATCATCTATTTTTCGGTATCAAAATGCAGAAGACTCTAGAGAATTTGGCAAAAGCCTTCATCGGCGAAAGTCAGGCTAGAAACCGCTACACGATATATTCACGAGTGGCCAAGGATGAGGGCTTCGAGCAAATATCCGAGCTCTACCTCAAGACAGCTGAGAATGAGTGGGAGCATGCCAAATGGCTGTTCAGGATGATGAACAACCTCAAAGCCAAATCCAACAAGGACATCAAGGCCGTGGATGTCGAAGCCGACGTTCCTTTGGACTTCGGGGACACCATGACGAACCTTCAAGCGGCGATCGATGGTGAGGACTATGAGAACACCATCATGTATCCGGAGTTCGCCAAGGTCGCCGACGAGGAGGGACTTTCCGACGTCGCTGAGCGTCTGAGGGCGATCGGGCATGCAGAGAGCCATCACCGCGAACGTTTCAAGAAACTCCTGGCAGAGGTCAAAGACGGAACGGTCTGGAAGAAGAGCAAGGAAGTGGAATGGGAGTGCCGTAAGTGCGGATACCTCCACAAGGGGACGGCTCCGCCGGAGAAGTGCCCCTCCTGTGACCATCCGACCAAGTACTTCCAGAGGAACTGCGAAGAGTATTGAAACCGGGGGCAACCCCAACCTTTTATTCCAATTCAATTTATTATCCTATATTTTTTATATCCCATCCAATGTTACATTTCAGGGGATACGCGAATGGGAATCGTGATGGAACCTTATGATCCGCAGAAGCATGATGCCGACAAAGTCGCAAATCTGATATTCGAGGCCGACCCGGCTCTGACGTCATTGATCATGGGGGAACGTGATGAGGCTACGGATAGGTTCAAAGTACTCTTGGGGGTGGAAAGCAGCCCTTGGAGTGCCGCAAGGACCCTGGTAGCCATACTCGATGATGAGATCGTCGGTGTTCTGGTGGGCGCTATGGGCGATGAGAAGGCTGAAGCCGACCGCAGAGCCGCGGAGTGGGGCCGGGCAATGGGCTTGAAATGGCTTCTGAAGAGTATCAGTATAGGAATGAAGATGGCCAAGGCAGTGACCAACGATGTCTCCGCAGACGAGTATTATCCTTTGGCTTTGACCGTTTCTGCCGAACACCGGGGCAAGGGGATCGGTTCACAGATGATGGAATGGATGCTTGAGAGATACGAGAAGGTCGTGATCGACGTCAACATCGAGAAACAGGATGCCATCCGCTTCTACCAGCGACATGGTTTCAGAATCGTAGGTGAGAACACCATCAATCACAAGGGAAGGCGGATCGGAAACTATTCCATGCGGAACGCTGTGGCGTGAGGTGTGGATGGCCGCATGAGGCTGTGTTCGGTCCGCACAACCTCTCCTCAGGCAAGATTCTTTAAACCGTATCCAAGATGATGTCATGGTGAATAGAATGAAGGCCCTAGTCCTGTTTTCCACCAAGTATGGTTCCACGGCAGAAGTGGCAGAGAGTGTAGCAACGACCATCCGCTCCAATGGGAACGATGTCGATGTTTACAATCTGAAAAAGCCGTTTGATGGTACGTTGGAGGGATATGATCTGATAATCCTGGGAAGCGGCATCATCGCGGGAAGGTGGATCAGAGGGGCGAGGAAATTCCTGGCATCCCATCATAAAACTCTGGATTCTAAACGACTTGCATTGTTCATATGCGGTTCCGAACCGTATTTTGAGCCTCATCGGAACGATGAACTGAGGAAAAGATATCTGGAGGACATAGCGACCGAACACGGTTTGCAACCTGAGTCCATGGCGATGTTCGGAGGGGTCTTCGATTTCTCGAAATACGGCCTGGTGGTGACTAAACTACTCACCAAGATGGGAGTGGTCAAAGTCCTGGAGGATGCTGGTTTCGATGCATCCAAACCCTGTGACCTAAGGGATTGGGAAGAGATCGGGATTTGGGCTTCCGGACTGGTCTGAAATCCCATTCATCCGGTTGCACGGGGCAATCCTAAATATCCCATTTCCTTAACATATAGCATTGGACCTGATAGACGTAGCCTTGAGTAGGATCCTGCTGGAAAATTCCCGAACGCCGTATTCGAAGATGGCTGAGGAGGTCGGCATCAGTACCCAGGCAGTCCACCGTCGTATCCAATCCCTGCGCGAACAGGGTATATTGAGAGACACCATCGTCCGTCCCAGTCTGAGATCGATGGGTCTGACCCATGTGATCATATTCGGATGGTCAAAATCTAAGAGTATATCGGAGGTGGTCTCACGTCTCGCTGAAAATCCCAGTATTGCGATAATGCAGGTCGCCAGCGGCAACTATGTCTATGTGCACGCAGGGATAAAAAGCGCAGACCAGCTCGCCAAAGTCGTGACCTTCGTTCAGCAGGAGGCCAAGATAAGCTCCCCCACGGTGGGGATAGTGAGCGGTCCTGAACCATCGGCACCCGATCCTCTGACACGTTCAGATATGAAGATAATCTCATCATTGAGGGAGGATTCCCGCAAGTCTGTGGCACTGGTATCGGCAGAGATAGGCATGACCGCAAAGACCGTCAGGAAGAGATTGCACAGGATGGTCGAAGAGGACCTGGTATCATTCTCCGTACATTGGAGGCCAGATGCCCAGGGGGATACCATGTCCAAATTACACATCATATTGAATGAAGAAGTTGACCGGGAGAAGGTGGCAGTCTCCCTGATAAGCAGATTCTCGGACAATGTGATAAACGTCATCTCCTTCAGCAACCTCCCCAACCTCATTTTGGTGACAATATGGACAGAATCGGTCCGCGATATGAACCGATTGTGCAAGTCCCTTGAGAGCGAAGGCCTGGTGGAATCCGTCACTCCGGTGGTCCTCTTAGACATACATTATTATCGAGCATCAGGCTCGGAGAGGCCACTTGAGAGATGATAAGCTGTTTGGATGGTCTATTGTTCAAACGTCTTATTGATAAAAGGGTAATTTTCTGTGGTAAAATAGTTCATTTTTCCACACAAACGGTTGAAATGAAACTATATTAGGCCTAGAATTACCCCTGATTATGATAAAAAGGATATTCGGTCGTAGAAGCGGGATCGTCTTGGTGTGTGCTCTCGCCCTTTTACAATCGGTGATGCGTTTCGCCATCGCGGGATCGATATTGTTGGGGAACATCGATGCATGGGACGAGGTCTTGGATGCTCCGATAACCACTGAGATGATGCTCGCTCTGAATCTGACCTTCATCCTCCTCGGGGCATTGGGCATCATAACCGCCTATGGATTGTGGTCTAACCGTGTTTGGGGTCTCACAGGCACCATCGCACTCAGCGTCTTCACCATCGTCTTCGATATCTGGGCGATGTTCGCGTTCCAGATGTCGGCAGCTATGGGTCTGATACTGCCTGTCGTGTTCATCATCTACCTGTACTTGATCAAAGACGATTATCTGCAGGGGGCTGAGGGAGCATGAGGTCATTGGTGGCTTTTGGGACCAAATACGGTTCCACAGAGAAAGTGGCTGAAACCATTGCGGATGTGCTAAGGTCGTCCGGCCACACGGTCGATGTGGCCGATCTGCGCCGCAAGTCCGTGTTGGAGTTGGACGACTACGATATGGTCGTGGTCGGTAGCAGCATCATCGTTGGGGGCTGGTCCAAAGGATCAAAGCGTTTCCTGGAGGAGAATTGTGAAGCCCTTCGGAGAAAGAGGGTCTCAATGTTCGTCTGCTGCTCACAGTCCTATCTCCGGCCGGAAGAGAGGGATGACCAGATGAGGAACTTCCTTACGAACGTGGCTCAGACGCACGGACTGAAACCGGAATCGTTAGGCCTTTTCGGCGGGGAGATGGACTTCGATAAGTACGGTTTCATGGTGAAGGCGGTGCTGAAGAAGGTCGGTGTGAACAGAGAACTCGAGGGTGCGGGTGTCGACACCTCGCAACGTTTCGATTTCCGTGATTGGGACGCAATCAGGGAGTGGGCCTCAGAATTGTCCCAATGAACAAACCCCTTCCCTCATTTCTTTCCGTATCTGCCTCTCAAGGGCACATACACCACCGTGGTCAGCGTCTCCGATCTACGCCCCCCGTCCTCGTCCACATCCATCTTCATAAGGTATTGGTAGCCATCACCCCCGACGGGGTACACGATTGTTCCAGGCCTGCGTAACTGTTCCATCACGGCTGTCGGTTCCTCGGGGCAGGCGGCGGTTATGGATATCTTGTCATAGGGTGCCAGTTCCTCATGGCCTTCTGAACCATCACCCAGGACTGTGATCACATCATCATAACCTGCTCGTTTAAGATTCCCATCCCCGAACCGGTACGTCTCTGGATCCAGCTCTATGCTCACCACACGGCCGGAAGGTCCGACCAACTCCCTGGCCAATGCCGCTCCGTATCCCGATCCGAGGCCGACCTCGAGAATGGAGTCACCGGGCCCCAATTCCATCGCCTCGTAATAGATGCAGTAAGTGTGGATGCATGATATGGTGGCGTTAGCGCCTGGGATGGGCAAAGGGGTCTCAGAGTAGCTCAGATCCCTCACATCAGGAGGAACAAAATCCTCACGTGGGACTTTGAGCACCGCATTTGCCACCGCGTCGGTCTTGATATATCCCTTGTTCCTCAACCAGCTGACCAGATTGGCTCTCTGCTTGAGGAGAAGCCCTTGATCGATTCTCCCGCTCGTGGAAACGCCTCCTCGGAGTTGAACTCTGATTCCGAACGTATAAAGATTGTCACCTCAACCCCTTCAGACCAATGCTGATTTGATGATGACCAATGAGATGAACAACAACCCTCCCAATGTGGTGTTTATGTAAGGAAGGTACCAGTAGACACGGTTGATATCAAGGCGACGATCGATAAGGAGGGCGGCGGGGACGGCCGGATAGATTAGGATCAGGAAAGCCAGCGGATGGAACGATGTCAGCATGAGAGTCAGGACGGCCAGCATTGACCAGAAGAACATGCATATCATCAAGGACGCATCATGACCGAAAAGCACGGCCGATGTCCTTATCCCCACCGCGCGGTCGTACTCGATGTCGGGCACCGCCGAGAAAAGATGCATGGCGGCCACATGGAAGAATCCCGCAAGAACGAGGACCCCCGGCGGTAATGCACCCGCTGCCAACAGATAACCGAAAACTCCGGGCATGATGTAGAGCATGTTCGATGAGAAATCAAGAACCGGTACGCCCTTGAACCGGAGTGGAGGGGCGCTGTAGAAGTATGAGAGGAACAGGAAGGTAAGGAAAACCAGTCTTTCTTCGAACGTCTGCGTCAGAAGCAACAACAAACTGATGAACGTGACCAAGGCCAAGGCCATTATCAGTCTACTCCGGTCGGAGTGCTCGAGAAGATTCTCCTTCTCAACCTTCTTGGGGTTTAGGGCGTCGGTCTCCTCGTCCTTGAGGTCGTTGATGCCGTAGATGAACACGTTGGCGATGAAGAAGAAATACACCAGATAGACGTAGTAAGGCAGTTCGAAGAATGCATCGATACTGTCCATGCCCAGTGCGTAACCGACGACATACGTGCCGCCGGTGTATATCCAGAACCGGAACCTCGATACCGTGAATAGGAACGATAGGAACCTGGAGATGTCCCGCATCCTCAGCTCAGCTCCCCGTTCTTGAGCATGGAAAGAGAATTGGGCCCGAATGTGAACACGAAAAGCATGACCATCGCCCCATGGCGAAGGATGCGTAGCTTGCTGGGCTTGATCTTGTACTGGAACACACTGAATGGGTCCTTGGCGATCTCCTGCGCCGTCCAGGAGTACATGTTCGATGCCGTTTTTATGGGCACGAGGAATCTGAACGGTATGTAGTGGAACCCGCTCTCCGCCTCGGCCTGCCACTCGGAGTACCGGGATATCTGTTTACGGATGAAGGCACGGAACCCCTCGGGATTAGCCCGGGCCGTCCCCTCACTCATGTCCTTCAGGCCGAAGGCATCCATCTCCTCACGGGGGAAGTAGCATCGTCCCAAGGTTATGTCCTCGTCGACATCGCGTATGAAGTTGATGTACTGCATCGCCTTCCCCAGCATGCGGGCGGAATGGTACGACTCCTCGGGGAGGTCCATCACTTTGGCCATCATCAATCCGACCACTTCCGACGATCCATAGAGGTAAACATCCAACGTTTTGTGGTTTTCATACGAACCTATGCTAAGGTCCATCTCCATGGAATACAGGAAGGCGTCAACCCATTCAGGGTCGAAATCCTTACGGCGCATGAGGTCAACGAAACCGTCGATCACCACGTCACCGCTCGCCTTCCCTGCCAGGGACCTCCGGTACAGTTCGCAGAACTCATGGAACTCGTCCACCCTCTGGGGAATGCTGTCCACGTAATCATCGGCGACACGTACGAACGAGTACAGGAGTGATATGTCCCTCCTGTTCTGTTTGGGGAACAGCAACGTGCTGTTGAAGTAGGTGGTGCTCCCCTGTTGGAATATCCTTTTATGGGTCTCCTCGTACAACTTCCCTCATCCCTCCTACAATCCCAACTCATCCGAGATGCGGTCGGCAACTATGGTGGATGCTATCAGCACCATCGGCACTCCGATGCCAGGATGTGTGTACCCTCCTGTGTAGTAGAGGTTCGGTGATTTCTTGCTGCGATGCGCAGGTCTCCAAACAGCGGTCTGCAGCAGTGTGTGGGCCAATCCCAGGGATGTTCCGCGCAGAGCGTTGTAACGGTCCTTGAAATCCTCAAGTGCGAAGATCCTCTTGGTCTCGATGTACGGTCGAATGTCCTCACCGATCTTTACCGCTATGTCATCCAACAACTTCTCCAGGAAAGCCTCACGCCTCGCCTCGGTATCCTCAATCCCCGGTGCCAAGGGCACCAATATGAACAAGGTGTCACAACCCTCGGGGGCTGCAGTGGTGTCCGTCCTCGATGGAACGTTGACGTAATAGGATGGTTTGTCAGGCCAAGCGGCCTTTTTGGGGTTGAACAGCTGGTCGAAACCCTCTTCCCAATCGTCATCAAGGAAAAGGGTGTGATGGTCGAAGGCATCGAATTTCTTGTTGACGCCCACATACGCCACCAAAGCAGATGGCGCCAGAACACGCTTCTTCCAATACTTCTCACTGTATGACCTCAGATTGTCAGGGACCAGGTCGATCTCGGAATGGGCGTAATCGGCGTTGACTATCACTATATCCGCATCGTAGGTTCCCTGTGAGGTCCTGACACCTACCGCCTTATCCCCCTCGAACAGAATCTCCTCCACTGGTTCATTGAAACGGTACTCAACTCCCAGTTCCTCAGACAGTCTGTAAATCGAATCAGCGACCTTCCTCATCCCCCCCTCGGGATAGAAGACGCCCATCGTGATGTCTATGTGCGACATCATGTGATAGAACGAGGGGGTGTTGTTAGGTGCGCCGCCGAGGAAACCGATGGAGTACTCGACGACCCTCTTGGCCTCTTTGCTCTCGAAGTGTTTGCTGACGAACTTATCGAGGTTCTGGAAGACATTTAACTTTCTACCCTCCTTCATCAGACGACGGTTGAACATGTCACCCAGTTTCTCATAATCGTGATACAGGAGTTCGTTTACAGCCAACTCGTACTTCTCTTTGGCCGATTCCAGATATCTCCTCAGTTTGTCGGCGCCGTTCTCCTCGAAGGAATCGAACAATCTGTAGTTCTCCTCGATGTCCGAATGGATGTCGACGCTCCTGTCCGCCCCGAAGTACATACGGTATGACGGGTCCAATCTCTTGAGTTCAAAGAAATCCTCGGTCGTCTTGCCGAAACGGGAGAAGAACCTCTCGAATATGTCCGGCATCAGGTACCAGGACGGCCCCATATCGAATGTGTATCCTTTGTCGGTATGGACGCTGGCCCTCCCGCCAGGCATCTCATTCTTCTCGAAAACCTTCACATCCAAACCCTTTTGGGCCAAAAGGGCCGCTGCCGATAGCCCGCCGAAACCGCTGCCGATCACAATAACCTTCAAATCCAATCCTCCAACCCCGATCACACGTCAGATGTCGTTTATACAGTGGCATTTTGATTATTATAATATTTCCGATAAGTGATTTTTTGATTAGAAAGATTTTTACTTAAATATCAAGTACCAAGACAATCGTCGTATCGAGCACCGGCATTCATTTGAAATTAGTGGAAACAGTTATCAAGTAAAGAACATCGAATCATGTCCATCCGGGATCAAGCCGGAAATTCCCCCCATCTTCGGAGATGCTGAAAATGAAAGTGCGACCAAACAGCCGCATAGCCGGAATATTCTCAGATGTTAAAGCCCGCGGACTGGTCGAAAAGCATCGAAGACTGGTGATCACCCGATATCTCAAAGGTTCGAGAGCTTTTGCGGGAGCCATACTAATCAATGAACGCATGGCGGATCTGGAGGACTCTGCGATCCTTTTCATCCTTCTGCATGAGGAGGCCCATATAGCCAATCCTCAGAAAATAAGCCCTTATCTCCTGCCCGCAGCGCCGATAGCGGTACTGCATGCGGCGGCGACATTGTCATGGGCATGGTTGGGAGGAAGCCTGCTGCTGTACCAGGCCTCAGCAGTTTTGATGGTATCCTACATCATATTGCTGCTCTCAGTCCTGAGGATGAGGAAGGACCTATTGGCGGAGGATGAGTTGAATGCCGACCGGATGGCGGTGCGACAGATCAGGGACGCGTTCGACATAGACCCGTCCCAATATCTCCTCGTAGCTTTGCTCCAGGGCGGTGAATCGGGATTAAGGGGTCCGGATTTTTTACGGAGGCTAAAGCGATTTTTCGATATCCATCCTCCGGCGGCAGAGCGCCTGCAGGCCGTATCCTTGGAATCAATGTCTCCAGTGTGTGACGGATAGTCCGGGCACAGAGGGTCGGGATTAAATATCTTCAAAATGAATCTCAACCATGCTCACTGAGATAATCGCCATCCTGGCAGGGCTTGTGTTGTTGACAGGAATGATGTCGGCAGTACCGGCGATAGGGAAGTATTTGGATAAATTCGCAACCATGCTGCTTCCGTTGAAGACGGTTATCGGTGCGATCGCACTGCTGCTCGGGATTTGGTATGCAATAAGCAACTTAACACTCCTCAATGTGATGCTGATCCTTGCGGGGCTCCTACTTGTTGCCGAATTCCTAAACACAATTCCGGCGATAGGCAAGTTCCTCGCGAAGGCCGCTGCCTTTTTGGCACCAGGTCAGGCGATAATCGGTATCATCACCATCATAGTCGCCATTCTGGCTTTGCTGTGAAGGGAGGATACAAACCCTTTAATCCATTTTCTTTAGAAATATCTGGTGCGGGGGAAGGGATTTGAACCCTCGGACCACTAAGGACAGGATCCTAAGTCCTGCGCCGTTGGCCAGGCTTGGCTACCCCCGCTTATCGTCGCACAAAGCATTCTGATTAATCAAG
>PWNH01000092.1 GCA_003557905.1 Methanomassiliicoccaceae archaeon
ACCAGCTCCGGCGGCATGTTTATTTCTGCAGCAATCCCCGCCAGAGCTGGCAACGGTTTTCGAGGCCCGGGAACCTGCGCAATGGGTCCTTTGATCTCCCCCCGGCTATCCCAGGCAATTAGTTTCCGTTCGCGAATCCACCGGTACGCCGTCGAGGGACTGATTTCGAGTAGGTCCGCAAGCTCCGGCACAGTGACCATTCCGGGTAGTTCCGCGACGATCACGGGGTCGAAATCGGGACCCAGAGAAGCATCATTGTGGCGGGTCAGATTCGAATCCTTGGCGTTCATGCGACGGTCGGGTAACGACAACCAATGACAGCTTGCCACGGCCAGAAGAGCCGAGCAAGTCACTCCCTAGGCTGTCGATCGTCCCCTGGGCAGGTGCTGCAATTGGGCACTCGAGACGCACCCGTTTCTTTGGCTTGTCGGATGTGACGGGGTTAAAGGCCGTGCAAGGGAATAGGAAAACGTTTTGCAATAAAATTGCTTCTTCTTAACCAAACATTCTCAAGACCGATAGCAGGCCTTATGAATATGTTCTTAACGATGGTGGAGAACTCGTGTGTAGAAACGCAAGGCAACGTAGCTCTGAGACGACGGAGCTCGCAACCACTTCAGAAATAGAATCATTCGTCATCTTGCCGCCCCAAACGAGACGGTTTAGACGCGATGTAAAGCGCCTCCCGAAGCCTATTGATGGGCTTGGTGGACCTTTGTCGGCTTCCTCAGCCACGAGGTCAGTTTCTCGAAAGCTTTAGTGGTCATAAATGCCGTCGTTCCCGCAGTCGTGAGGCACACGACAATGATTAGCAAGAGTTTCCAGAAATTATAATTGAAGAGCTCTGGGTTCACGAGAATCGTGTAGATACTCCCACCCAGTGCTCCGATACCGATGCCGACGAGGCCGAGTGCAAGCCAACCTATGAGGCCTATTGCTGTCCCCATCAACGCAACACCGATGCCTCCAATGATGAATCCGACTAAGGCGCCAACTCCTCCGCCTGCTACCGCACTGACAACAGTAATAATAAGCCGCTCATGCCAAGGCTTTGGCGTCGCAGCGAACCCAATCAGCTGATTCAATAGAATTACAAAAACAGATACAGCAACCAGATATTGCACGATACGTCTGTTCATACCCTCTCCTTTCGCCAACCGGCAACGCTTACCGGAAGCAACGAAGCGAATTGGAATCACCATCCTCCGAAGCGTCTTGTTGGGTTTTACCCCTATCACCCGGACGTACTGATAACACTTTTTCTTCCGTTAGGGCTTCGCTGATCAAGGACACGATCCCCACACCGGTTTGGGCTCCGACCAGGCGTCAGCGCCATTATCGAACTCGGCTGGCCGGCCTGGAATCTGCTCAACACACCAGCCGCTCAGGTCTCGATTGAACGAGATGGCGTTGTTGAACGCGGCCTCCATCTCTGCCACTGAGGCAGTGTTCCAGCCCCCGATCTCCTGATCAAATGCGGCAGCACCAGCAAACATTCGCTGCATGGAAAACACCGACACGGTATTCCAGCCGGCAATGGATTTGTTAAAAGCAGTCGCATCTTGGAAAAGCCCGCTCATATCAGTCACAGCCCTTGTGTTCCAGCCCCCGATTGGCTGGTCAAAGACCGATGCGCCGACAAACAAATCCGCCATGTTGGTTACGGCGGCGGTGTCCCAGGCGCCGATCGGCTGGTTGAAGCTGTCGGCGTTGCGAAACATCGTCTGTAGGCTGGTTACCGAGCTGGTATTCCAGATTCCGATCGGCTGGTTGAATGCGGAAGCGCCATCGAACAGGAAGGCCATGCTGGTAACCGAATCGGTGTCCCAGTGCTGGATGTTCTGGTTGAAGGTGCTGGCGTCCTGGAATAGTGCGGTCATGTCGATGATGTCGGAGCTACAGGTGGTGGCGGCGTTTGCAGTGGTGATCTGCTCCCGGCTGCGCTTGGTGTAGAGCACGCCGTTGACCACACCCTGGTCGCCGATCTCAGCCTCTGGACAGCGAATGGTTACGCCGTTTGGGTCGAGGAAAAACATCGGCGCTGGCGAGTCCAGCGGAGGACAAGTTCCCCATTCAGGTCTAGGCAGAGTCCAGGCGGTCGCATCGTCGTCGAATTCAGGAGGGCGAGAAAGCAGCAGCGTCACACACCACTCGCTCAAGTCCTTATTGAAGGCGCGGGCCTGCTTAAACATCGCGGTCATGTCGGTCACTAAGCTAGTGTTCCAGCTTCCGATGGGCTGGTTGAAGTCGGTGGCTTTCCAGTACATCCGGCTCATGTTGGTGACCGAACTAGTATCCCAACTCCCGACTGGCTGGTTAAAAACGCTGGCATGAGAAAACATGTAGCCCATATTAGTGACTAGGCTGGTATTCCAGCTTCCGATGGGCTGATTAAAAGCCCTAGCAACAGCAAACATCGAGCGCATATCGGTCACCGCGCTGGTGTCCCAACTGCCAATCGGCTGGTTGAAAGCACTAGTTCGAGAAAACATTGCGGTCATGTCGGTCACCGCGCTGGTGTCCCAACTGCCTACAGGCTGGTTGAAGGCGCCAGCGCCAGAAAACATAGACCGCATATTGGTGACCGATCTAGTATCCCAGCTGCCGATGGGCTGGTTGAAGGCGCCAACGCCGTGGTGGCCAGCGTTAAACATTCCGGCCATGCTGATGACCGCGCTGGTGTCCCAATTGCCAATCGGTTGGTTGAAATAGAAAGCTCCGCTAAACATCCAGCTCATGTCAGTTACGGAGCTGGTGTCCCAACTGCCGATGGGCTGATTAAAGGCGGCAGCGCCGGAAAACATTGTGAGCATATTAGTGACTGCGCTAGTATTCCAGCTGCCGATGGGCTGGTTAAAGACGCGGGCTTCCTGAAACATTGCGGTCATGTCGATCACCGAGCTAGTGTCCCAGCTGCCAATGTTTTTGTTAAAAGCGCTAGCCCAAGCAAACATTTTGGTCATGTCCGTCACCGCGCTGGTGTCCCAGCTATCCATAGGCTGGTTGAAGGCGCTCGCGCTCCTAAACATCCGGCTCATATCGGTAACGGAGCTGGTATCCCAATTATCTAATGGTTGATCAAAAGACGAGGCGCCGTAAAACATGCCGCTCATGTCGATCACCGAGCTGGTATCCCAACTGTCTATCGGCTGGTTGAAGGCACTCAGATTGAACATCCTGCTCATGTCAGTGATACCCGATGTGCAGGTAGCAGCGGAATTTTCCGGGGTGATCTGCTCTCGGCTGCGCTTGGTGTAGAGCACGCCGTTGACTTTACCCTGCTCACCAAGTTCGGCCTCTGGACATCGGATGGTGGCACCATTCACGTCCAGAAAAAAACGAGACAAGGGAATCGGCTCAAACCGATCCGAGAAAACCTCATCATTCTCTGACGCTGCCCACATCGGGAGACTGAATACTAGCAATGCTGCCATAATCAGCACTGACAAAAAATAAGTCGAAATCAAAATTATTCGCACTGTCCCCCCAATTAACTGGCAATTTCACCGAAGTATAGCAGGCAGGCGCTAAAGGGAAGCGCCGTATAATATCCCAAAGGCTGGGTCGGCATAGCAACCGGGCACGCAGGCCGATCAACTGGGCACCCGCTTCGCGGGTTCGTCGGGATGCCAGGGCTCGAGTTCGTTGCAAGGGTTCACCAAAACCCTTACAGTTTCAAAGACCTTCCAAATGTGCATCTTCCGAACAGATATGAGGCTACACGGAAGGGTCTGAGAGATAGAGGCAGAACCTGGTTCGTTAAGGGCGGCACCGGCGGCTCGACTCACCGCTATGCAGCAATATCACTAGAAGTAGGAAGTATCATCTACCGCCTGAAACATAGCAGTTTCCCTCTTCTGAAAAGACGACTGGGGATCATTTGCTTGCAGCAACAAAGTTGTCAAAAAAGATCACACCACTATCTGGACAACCCCATTTTGCGATGGATCTAGCTGTAACTCCTCCCATTTCTGTAAACCTTCCCCCAGCATAAACCGCCATCCCATTCTCATCGGGATCCTCATACGTGACGAAATCATTTATGCGCTGGTTGATTTCCGATGTAATGCCCTCTCCCATTGCAGTCCATCCACTGCCTGTCCACTGAGCTGCGCCATTCACGGATAGCGCGTCAGCATGCGAGAACCGACCCCCTACGAATAGCCGCTGACCATTTCCATCACCACCACTTAAAACTCTAATAGAATTCACTCCATCACTTACTCCACGACTTACTGATTCCCACTCCCCTCCATTCCATTGAGCAATATAATTGACAATCGATTGATTGGCAGTTGCAAAGCTGCCGCCGACATAAAGTATCTGCTGCCCTTGAGCAACGCCAATCACATCCAAACTATTGACTAACCCAGAAACCCCTCCTCCTCTTTGCAAGTCGACCCCAACAGCAGTCCAGGCATTCCCGTCCCACCTCGCGAGGCTTCGTGCCTCCACATCCCCCGCGATCGTAAAGGCTCCACCAGCGAACACTTGCTCCCCTGTGCCATCATCGAAAGTAGTGAGCGCTCGAACGGGACCATCCATACCTTGGCCCA
>PWNH01000070.1 GCA_003557905.1 Methanomassiliicoccaceae archaeon
GAATATGCACCGCCCCCATCCTCATATTCCTCGGACAACCTGGAAAGGAATCCGGGGCGGTCCAGGATGTAACCGTCCATACTCTGCGTTATCCGAACCCCTCCTGGCCAGTTTATCTCCGCCTTGGATATCCTGTCCTTTACCTCCCAGGGCTCTATAGGGCCAAGGGTTTTGAAGGCCCTGGAGCTTATCCCCTCGCCGCATATGCGTCGGTATCGGGACAATCTGTCGCCCTGCAACCTTTCAAGAAGCAGGACGTCGGGATCGTTACCGTACTCTCGTAGAAAAAATGCCGTTGAAAGGCCGGCGGGCCCTGCACCTACGATGAGGACTTCGTGCCTTTCCACCATCGGGGAATAATCATAAGCCCTCTATTTCATCTTTTATCTATCTATTCCAGAGAGTTTGAAAAGCGTCTCCAGGACGTGCTCCCATGAATCTGCCCTCATTATCTTGGGGCCCATTCCTTCCACCTCAACGACCTCGTAATCATCCCCCTCGAACTCCAGGAACATTATCTGATACCCTTGGACATCGAATCCTTCTATCAGAGGGTTGGAAACCACTGAAGCCCCGTAACTGTTCTCAAACCGGTATATCTTGTGAAAACGTCCACCGTCCATGCATCCGCAGACGCATCTGGCATTCAAATCGATCTCAAATTGCTCCAGGTCCATCACATCGCCCCATGTCTCATCATAGGGGTCCTCACTTGGCGTCATCGGACTGAGTGAACCCCTCTTGATGGTTCGAAAAACGTCTGTAACTATAATAATAAAAAGTTCGATTATTTTATTATATATTCATTATATATTCATTTACCAAGGGTTTTGTTATTAACGGGGCATAGTCCTAATGCCTTTGTTAACTATTGTTTACACTCTAGAAATTTATAAATATGATGTTGTTATGCATTTTTCTTTTTTTTGCCCCTAATCTACCAATATTTTTGTTATATACTTGCTTTAAGCTTTTAGTATATAAAAGATGAAACCAGTTTAATTGTATGTAAACGCATTGTTAATGGTTTATTCATCCATCCATACATTAGTCTTTTAATATTGAAAATCGGGTTTGAATCATAGGGGCGGTGAGTAACCCGTCTGAAGGAGGAACAGTATGAGCAAAGAAGATATATTGAACGGTTTGAGCGAGGCTGTCGTAATGGGCAAGCCCGACCAGTCCAAGTTGTTCGCCCAAAAGGCGATTGATGAGAACGTCAATCCCTTGGACGCAATCAACAGTGGGCTCGTAAAGGGAATGTCGGTCGTTGGAGACAGGTATGCTGCCAGGGAGGTATACCTCCCGCAGGTGCTGATGTCGGCGAACACCATGTACGCCGGATTGGACATACTCCTGCCCATGATCCCCAGCGAGGACCTTGCGGACAAGAAGCGTGTGATCATCGGTGTGGTGGAGGGAGATGTCCACGACATTGGAAAGAACATTGTCAAGACCATGATGACCGCTGGTGGATTGGAGGTCAATGACCTGGGAAGGGACGTTCCAACGGACACGTTCATATCCACAGCTGAGAGCTACAAGACTGACGTTGTTGCGATGAGCACGCTGATGACACCGACGATGGACGGCATGAAGGATGTCATAGACGGCCTGGTGGAGAGCGGTTACCGCAGCAACACGAAGGTCGTCATCGGTGGACCCCCAACTTCGCCCGACTTCGCGGCTGAGATAGGTGCCGACCACCGTGACGCGAACGCCCAAGACTCGGTAGCATGGCTCAAGGGGGCTTTGTTGTGAACCATCTCGAGAGGGCCATGGCAGCCCTTACGGACGGCGAGGCCGACCGTCTCCCCGCCTATCCCATAGCCTGCGGCGTCAACCGTAAGCTCCTGGGAGATGACGTCACCTACGCCCAGTGGTGCAGCAACCCCAAGACATTCGCCGACGCTTTCATAGCCGGACAGAAATACTTCGACTTCGACTTCGCCATCGGCCTTATGGACCTTTCCGTGATGGCTGGTGACCTCGGTGCGCACGTGCGCATGGATGATGAGAACACTCCATTCGTGGACGAACCCATCATCCACGACATCGAGGACTATGAGAAGCTGGAGGTTCCAGATATCAAGCAGGGCAGATCCCATGTCATCGTCGAAGGGACCAGGCTCTTCACTGAGAAGTTGAAGGACGAGGTTATCTGCGCCGCATTCCTGGAGGGGCCCTTGCTGGCCCTGACACAGGCTGCGGGTGCTGAGAGGGTCTTCATGGACATGTTCACGAACCCCTCGGCAGTGCATGCAGGGGTTAAGACCATGGTGGATTACGACGTCCAGATGGTCGAGGCATTCAGCGAGACAGGCGTTGCTGGGCTGGTCTGGGACTACCTGTGGGCCAACTACTCCTGTCTCGGAGACAAGGAGTATGACGAGTTCGAGGGCTGTGACAAGTACGCCGGTAAGCTGAACAAGCTGGTCGTTGACAGTGGTATGGCCAACTGCATACACAACTGCGCTGACCTGCCCCATCTGGATACCCAGGTGAAGAAGTTCAAGCCCGCCATATACAGCATGGCCTATTACCCTCTGATACCGGGCTCCCCCAGTGCCGCAGAAGTCATAGAAAATGGATACTCTGACAACTGTCTGATGGCCGGGAACATCGACCCGCAGTTCTTCATACGCGCCTCGACGGAGAAGATATCCAAGGTGACCTCTGACCTCTGCCAAGAGGTCAAGACCGCATTGTGCAAGAGGGGACTCAACTCCCGCTATTGCATAGCCAGCGGCTGTGAGGTACCTCCGGATCGCGTCACAAAGCTGGAGAACATCAAGGCGGTCGTGGATGTCACCAAAGAGGATGGCAAACTAGGAGACTGCTAGGCACCCAAACGCATTCATTAAACCCTTTCCAAACATCTTTGACAATAAAGTGATGAATATGAAGGTCTCACAGATAGCAGGTTTCCTTGGAAGTGGTAAGACTACCGCACTAATGAAAATCGGGGAAGGATTAGTCAAGAGGGGATGTAAGATCGCCATCGTTGTCAACGACGTCGGCGAGATAAGCATCGATTCCAAGTATGTCGAGGCCAATGGATTGGAGGCCCGCGAGATTGCGGGAGGGTGCATATGTTGCCAGATAGCAGGCTCCTTCGCAGAGACCCTGGTAAAACTCCATGAGGGATTCAACCCGGAGATAGTCATTGTCGAACCCTCCGGCGTGGCAATACCATGGGGTTTGAAGAGAGCGGCTGAGTACTCAGAGGCCAAATCAGACATGGTCATCGAGCATGCCCCGGTGATAACCTTGGTCGATGCCACCCGCATCGACATGCTGTTGAAGGCGGTTCAGACTTGTGGAGACACAGATACGGGAAGCGGACGTCTGCTTCGTCAACAAGGTCGATGCCGCCACACCCGAATCGATTGCCAGGACCGAGGATCTTATAAAGACCATCAACCCCCGGGCGGAGATCGCCCACCTGTCTTCAGTGACCGGTGAGGGCGTGGATTTGGCAACAGAAATAATCGTGAACAGAGTCTCGCCACGTTATGATGACGCGGTCGAGGAGGAGATGCTCCGCAAGGAGTATGGAAGGAGGAAGGAATGATGTCAGAGGACCACGATGACCTCCATCTCGACCTGCACCGTGCGGTCGACGAGTTGGGTAAGTACGCCATAGTCCTGAAGGTCAAGGCCGAGAACGGCGCGACTAAAAAGGATATTGTCAGATTCATCAATCACATCATGAAACGTTCCGTGCAGGAATGTATGGAGAACGGGGCCGACATAGTCGGTCACGTGAAATCATTCCTATACTGTGATGAGGGCAACATAATGGGCAGTATTGTGGATGCCGCCCAGGATTCTGTTGCTTTGAAGGATTCCTTGCCAGTTGATAGTCTTAAGGAATTCGAATTCACGATGCACGTGATAGTCCATGGTATATGGGACGATGTTGTCCGCGACCTTACAAGATCGATACTGCCAGAGGTTTTCGCCGACCACGATATGGACTTCGAGATCTTGGACGACCATTACGACGTTGAGAAAGGGATTGACCACCACTGAGGTATACTTATGATTGGAACAGAAGGATTCTACGATGCGATGCGGAGCAAGGGGTTCTCCCCCGAGACCGTCAGATCGCTGAGGAAATTCAAGTGCCCGGACTGTGGCTTCGAGTTCTCGATGATGTATGCCCGCACGATAGCTTGCCAGGGCTGCTCCGAGGCAATGAAGGACTGTCCCAAGGTCAGATGTGCGAAGTGTGACTTGGAGATATTGATACGCGACACACCGGAGGTTTTCGGCAAGTATCATGAAAGGCACATGGCAGACCACATATCAAGAATCGTCACGAAGCACAACAAGGATCTAGGATGGAGCGGAAGGAGATGAACTAACATGTCACTGGGGCTGGGAATAGACACCGGCGGCACCTACACTGACGCGGCTCTTTACGAGTTCAGCTGCCAGAAGGTGATAGCAAAGGCGAAATCATTGACCACTCGGGACGACCTCTCCATCGGAATCGCGAAAGCGATAGCCCATATGGGGAGTGACCGTCTCTCGGAGATTGAATTAGTGTCGGTCTCATCCACACTGGCCACCAACTCGATCGTCGAGGGCAAAGGCTGCCGTGTGGCCCTCATTGTGGTCGGCAGGGACTATGACCGGTCCATACCAGTTGACATCATATCCCGGATATCCGGAGGTCATAACCTCTCCGGGAACGAGGCGCAGCCTTTGGACGTCGAAGCGGCCACCCGGTTCATAAAGGAGAATTCGGACAAGGTGGATGCCTTTGCGATATCATCATACCTAAGTGTCAGGAACCCGGAGCACGAGGACAGGATCAAATCGATAGTCAAGGAGGTCTGCTCCAAACCGGTCGTTTGCGGTCATGAGCTGTCCTCCAGCCTGGGTTTCAACGAGAGGACCCTCACATCCGTGATGAACGCCAGGCTCATACCCATAATCGCAGACCTTATGGAATCTGTCAAGAAGGTCCTGGCGAGCCTCGGTATCGAATCGCCCATGATGATCGTCAAGGGTGACGGGTCGATGATGGGTGAGAACGTGGCCATACAGAGGCCGGTGGAGACCATATTGTCCGGCCCCGCATCCAGTCTGACCGGTGCGAAGATGTTGACCGGCGAGGATGACGGAATAGTCGTGGACATGGGCGGGACAACCACTGACATCGGCATACTCCGCGGGGGACACCCGCGCCTGGACCCCGAGGGGGCACTGATAGGAGGCCGCAGGACCCGTGTGCTTGCCGCAGACATATCAACCTCTGGAATCGGAGGGGACAGCAGGTTCGTGGCCAACGGACGCAAACTCATGTTGACCCCGCTGCGGGTTATCCCGCTCTGTATCGGTGCCTCACAGCGCCCGGACATCATAGACCGCCTTAAGATCGCGGCAGAGAGGGCATCGAGATTCACCCCTGAGAGTTTCGATATCGACAATGTGATACAGGACGTTGAGTTCTTCGTTCTGTTGAAGAACAACAAAGACCCCGGCCTGTCGGATAACGATAGGGCGTTCCTCGAACTACTCCATGAGGGCCCGCACTCCCTCATGGAGGCCAACGAGAAACTGGGCATCCATCAGTTCTCCTTCAACGTAAAGCGTATGGAGGAGATGGGACTCATAACCCGGATGGGATTGACACCAACCGACCTTCTTCACGCTGAGGGGTCCTATGTGGAGTATTCCGCTGAAGCTTCGCGTATCGCGGTCGACCAGCAAGCAAGACGTCTTGGAGTCGACAGTGATGAATTCATCCGCATAGCCAAGAACATGGTGGTTGAGAAGCTCAGCAAGGAACTTCTCTTGAAACTTATGCAGGAGGAGACGGGAGCGGAGACCGATGGGGTTGTGGCCAACGACCTTTTGAACAAGGCGATAACCGGGGCCGTCGGAAAGGATTTCGGATGCCGGATTTCCCTGAACAAGCCTTTGATTGGCATAGGGGCTCCAATAGGAGCCTATTTCCCCACCATCGCCGAGAGGTTCGATACGCGTCTGATACTGCCGGAACATGCCGAGGTCGGTAATGCTGTCGGCGCCATAACCGGAAGCGTGGTGGAGAAGATGGACATACTCATCAAGCCCAAGACAGGGATGGGTACCGCTATGGATCCCCCTTGCACCCTGTTCTCCACGCTGGAGAAGAGGGAGTTCGACTCCATAAGCGAGGCGGCCGCATATGCTATCGAGACCGGCAGGGCCCACGTCGACCAGATGGCCCGTGTGGCCGGTGCGGATTCGGTGGAGATCAAGGTTGAGAACCATGATCGGAAATTCGGCTTCGGCCAGGAGTATGACGGAGAGGTCCTGCTCGAGAAGCAGATACGTATAACCGCCGTGGGTAAACCCCGGCAGTTCTACGCAGGAGGAAAATGCCGATGAGGGTTGCGGTCATAGCCTGCGACATATTCAAGGAGGAGGTCGAGGCCCTTGTGGAAGGCGATGAGGACGTGGTCCACCTCGAATTCCTGGAGTTCGGTCTGCACATAGAGCCGGAGAGGATGCGGCAGGTGGTGGTTGAGAGGGCCAACGCCGTCAAGGACGATGTGGACGCGATCATGTTGGGATATTGTTACTGCCAAAGCCTTATGGGAGTGGTTGATGACATAGACGTCCCCGCGGAGATGGTCCACACCGATGACTGCATCGGAGTCTTCCTGACCCCGGAGGGCTATGCCGACGAGAGGCGTAAATGCGCCGGGACCTGGTACAACTCCCCCGGATGGACCAACTTGGGAATCGAGGGTTCGATAAAGGAACTGAGGCTGGACACGGTCGCTGACCAGATAGATCCGATGGAGCTGCTGCACATGATGTTCGACAGCTACTCCCGCTGCCTGTTCATAGACACCGGAGTGGGTGATGTGGATGGCCTTCGCAAACGTTCACAGGAATTCGCAGAGATAATGGGCCTAGAGCATGAGGAGACCGTCGGCAGTTACAGGATGCTCGCTGACGCTTTGGAAAGGACCAAGGAACTTGTCCGTAATAAGGACGCTTAGAACTTCAGACGGTAATGGGTGTTGGGGACGGTTATCTCGTAGCGCGTGCCCTCCCCATATACCCCGTTCTCGATAATTTTGAAATTGGTGACATCCAGAACCTCCCTGACCAGATACATCCCGTTGGCCCCCAAGGGGGATGAGACATCGAAGATGTCTGCCTTGTGACCGTCTGGTATACCTTTCCCATCATCCTCATACACCAACTGCATCCGACCATCCACGATGTTGAATCCGATCTTGATGGTTGTGACGGTGTCATCGGATAGCGTGTTCTCAATCAAGTTCTCGAACACCTTCGGCAGCTGAGGGTCGGCAAGCACCTCCAATTTACCGGTGTTGATCTCCAACATATCCTCATCGGCGTCCAAGGTGACCTTCAATTTTGAAATGATATCGCCGATGGTCTGCCATTCGGGATCCATTATGCCCACGTTGCGGAAGTCTTTGGCGAAGCGCATACGCTCCTGTATCCGGTCGGATGAACCCATTATGCGGTCCAGATGTTCCCGCAGGGACTCGTTCTCAGTCATGGCGCGTATGAAATTGACATATCCTTTGATTATCTGGACCTGATTGGAGACCTCTAAAAAGGTCATGCGGTCGACGACGTTCAACTGGAATGAGGCCCTCTCTAGCTTATCCAATGAGCTCTCGATTGTGCTCATGTCCTCCATTGAGATTATCGCCCCTTTGATGTCCTCTTTCCCGTTCATCCGGGGCTGGATCGACACTTGGAGGGTTATGTTAAGGTCAGGAGACCGGAAACGGAGCTTGTTGTGGGTAGCGGATCGGTTCCGGATTGCGTCCATGACCGCAGAGTATAGCTGGATCGTGAAGTCGTTCTTGTACTCGATCAGCCCTTTACCGATATGACTCTCGTCCGAGAGGTGGTCAAGGATGTTCCGGGCCTTGAGGTTGCATTCGACTATGATTCCCTGGTTGTCCACCACCATTATTCCAACCGGTGCGAACTGGAGCATCTCCTCATAGCGCCTTTCAGTCTCATACCGGGCCTCTCCGGACAATCTGCCCATGTATATCGAGGTCATCCCGTCCATCAGCAGGTTCATCTGGTTGAGGTCAGTGTTGTCATATGGTTCGCTTTTGTTTGCCACGCCAGCGGTGCCGATGACCTTGCCATCGTGCATCAGCGGTATCATCATCAATCGCTTAAGGCCGACGTGCCCCTTGGGTATGCCTTTGATGAGAGGATTGGGCACCGAGTAGTCATTCACTATTATGGCCCTTTTCTGTCGTATCGGCTCGCCCCATATCCCCACCTTGTCCATGGGATACTCGATTGGCTTCTCCTCTATCCTGCATTCCTTCATTCCCGATTGGGACCAGGAGTACATGGTCAGCAGATCCCTCTTTTCATCATAGAGGGCGAAATATCCCATGGCGCTGCGGGTGAGTTTGACACTCTCCTCGAGGACGAAATGGGCGACCTCCGAGAATCCGTATCGGTGCATCTTCGCCAGACGGACTAGGGCCTTCAAGCGCCTCTCGTTCAAACTGCGCTCGTCCTCTATCCTGCTCTTCTCCACGGCAAGGATGATTTTGTCCGCCAGGTCTGTGAACAGCTCCCGCGGGGTATTGACCTTGATCATGTAGAAGTCTACACCCATGTTCATGGCCTCCACGGCGATCTCCTCGGAACCGTTGCCGACCATGATTATGAAAGGGTAGTTTTTGTTACGGCGCAGAAGGGTGCGGAAGAGAGACAGTCCGTCGACTCCAGTGGGAGGATTGTGGTCGGAAATGATGATGTCAGGGTTGAATTTCTCAATGAGCATCATCACATCTTCGGGATCCTCGCAGGGAACGACCCTGATGTCCCTGTTTATTCTGGTAAGGAAGGTAACGGCCATCTCCATGAAGGCCTTGTCCTTCTCGACAAGGAGCACCCTGTACATCTGAAAACCATATCGTCAAGTCAGTATAAAGTCGTACTGACCTATACGGAATCTGGCCTTATTCTGTGTTTTCCGGGGGGCACATTGATCTCGAAGCGCACTCCCCTACCTTCCTCCCCGGTCTCGGTGATGATTATGTCCGTCATCGACAATATCTCCTTGATCAGGAACATCCCCAATCCGGTGTTCTTACCGACGCCTTTGTTGAAGATGTTCTGTTTCTGACTCTCGGGGACTCCCTTACCGTCATCGGTGTAGACTATCAAGAGTGACCCGTCCTCCTGATGCTCCCTCTTGATTTCGACTCTCGTGACATCACCGCCGTGACGCATGCTGTTCTCGAAGAGGTTGAAGAAAACCTTGTTCAAGGATATGTCGGCATATATCTGGATACCGTCGATATCCGTTTCCATTTTGATGCCGTGGGTGTCGGAGATCGCCTTCTTGACCTCCTGGGAAATGTCCAACCAAAGCGGCTTCTGTACTCCCAGGGACTGATATGTCCGGGAAAACCTCATCTGATCGGTGATTGTATCTACACTATTACCCATCCGGGATATCATCTTTTTAATCGTCTCGGGAACATCCATGTCCGTCATTATCTCAATGTATCCTCCTAGGGCCTGGAGTTGATTCGTGATGTCATGATGGGTTATCTGTTCGACCGTACGCAACTGATGGGCAGTCCGTTCCAACAACTTCATGGACTCATACTCGTTGGTTATGTCGTCCATCACCAGCATGGCGCCGTTGAATCTGTACCGATTGTCCCATACCGGGGATACCGTGGCACGCCAATATGAGTCGCCATGTTGACCGTCATTGTGATTCAAGAGTTTGGTGACCTTCACACGCCTTTCCCGACATTCATCGAAAAGGGTTCGCATTTCAGTGATTATCCCTTCGGCGGAATCCAGTGCCATATTGCGTTTCAGAGTGCCCCCGTCAATATTCATGAAAAGTTCATTGGAATCCACCAGTACGCCATCGGCATCCAGCACGGCGACGGCGACGGGTATGTTACGAAGGATGCCCTCGTATCTCTTCTCCGCCTCATGTAAAACAATGTCCTTGTTGGCCAGATCGTACATCTCGCCCAGATTGTTCATCATCAGGCTGAGATGACGTACATCACGTTCGTTGTATTCCCCATCCTTATTGGCAACGCCGCAGGTTGCCACGACCCGGTCTCCGTTCATTATGGGTATGGCCATGAATCGTGTCATCTTGACATGTCCCTTGGGCACGCCTTTCTGCAATTCGGTCTCCTGAGCGTAATCGTTTATCACGATGGGCCTTCCTTGCCGGACAGGCTCCCCCCATAAACCGGTCTCATCCAGCTTATAGAACAGCGGTTTATCGTGGGTCTTACATTCCTTCATGCCCGCCTGGGACCAGGCGAACATGTTCATTATGCCCTCTCCCTCATCGACCGTTGCAATGTATCCTATTTTGCTTCCGGTTATCTCAACCATTCTCTCGAGGACGAAATGCGTGAGTTCATGGAATGGGGCTTTGCGCTTGTCGGCCACCTCCACCAGAGTCTGGAGTCGGTACTCTGTCATCTCCGCCTCCAGCTTCAGACGCCGGATGTCGACCAATGAGTCCACCTTATCGACAAGGATGGGGAGTAGTTCATCAGAAGGACGTGATCGATCGGCGTAATATGCCACACCATAGTCCATTGCTTCGGTGATCAGGACGGAGTCCATACCATAGGATAGCACGATGATCTGAGCGTCAGAACTTGAAGTGCACATTTTTTCGAGAAGAACAAAAAAGTCAGAACCGTCGGGCGAGTGGTCGCATATCAGGACGTCGGGGTTGCTTTCCTCCAAGCACGCCATGGCCTCATCGATGCTTTCAACAACGTACAGTTGCCGCTCACGTTCGAGACCTTTCAGTGCGTCAGCGGCCTTTTCACGGAATAAGGCATCGGACCCTAAAAGGACGATCTTCGCCTTCCCCATAGACATGAGAAACCGTTGATTAAGATGATAAATGTTATTCTGTTAAATTATTATGTTACTGAAGGTCGGTGGAGAACTTCCACATGCGCGGATAGGTACCGCGCTCCATGAAGACACGTTCGCTACGGACAGCCACACCGCGTCGTGCCTCGGTGAGGCGTTCTGAGGAAGACATTGCCTTGCCTATGGCTATGAGTTCGCCACGGGAGCTCAACAAAGCCACCAGCTCACCCTTGCGGATGCCGTCATCGAATGAAGCGACCCCCGGCACCGCCAGATCCGCCCCGTGGCAGACCGAGTCCACCGCGGCGGTCTTCACTATAACCCTGGGCATATGTGCCACAAGTGATTCTGCAGGCCTCAGCATGGCGTTGAGTGGCTCTGCCCTGCCCCTCTCCTGCCAAAGCTCATAGGCGTCCTTGAGTTGCTGGAGGGTCACGGCTTCTGCTTCCGCCATCATGCCGGAACGTGTCCTCCTGAGCTCCACCATGTTCGCTCCGACACCCAACGCCTCACCGATGTCTATGCATAGGGTCCTGATGTAGGTGCCAGCATCGCATGACACACGGAAGAGCACTTCGCGCCCGTCGATGTCCAGTAGGTCAAGCGTATGGATTGTCCGTATGCGGAGCTGCCTCTTGATTGCCGATCGGAGGGGCGGGAACTGATATATCCGTCCCACGAACTCCGCCATGACACGACGCACCGACGCTTCATCCCTGTCGCGGTGGAGGCGCATTATGCATACATATTCCTTGTCGGCGCTGAGCATCAGGTCGGTCAGCCTTACAGACTTGCCTACACAGAGTGGCAGGACGCCGCTCACGTTGGGGTCCAATGTGCCGCCGTGGGCGATCTTTTCCACCTTGAGGACGTCCCTGGCCCAGGAGGCCACCTGATGGGAGGTCGGTCCGCAGGGTTTGTCCAAAACTATGACCCCGTTCTGCAACAGTTCACCGAGGGTGCGGTCTGAGGGGCGCTTTCCGTAGCGGTTGGGGACCGGGTCTTCGGACTTTATTATCATTGTACCTCTGGAAGGTTTGAGACTATCTCATCGACTATCTCATCGGGGGTCTTGTCAGCGGTATCGACGATCAGGTCGTAGACACTCAGGTCATAGAGGTCTATACCATAATACTGCTTGTACCTCTTGGCTTCAGACATCTGCCTCTGGACCATCTTCTCGGCCGCTTGTTGGAGATCTTCGTCCTCCCTCTTACCCACGCGGGCAGCACGGACCAGAGGGTCGGCATCGAGGTACACCTTGAAGGCCGGTATGGCGTTACGCTGCAGCATCTGGGCTGAGAGACGGGACTCCAGTATCATGTCGTCGGTCTCGCGGGCGATGTCGAGGATGCGGGCGTCTATCGATTCGTCTATGGATCGGTCCGTCTCCGCCAGGGCCCCCATCTCCGCCAGGGTTATCCCTTTCTGAGAAGCCATTTCCCGGAAGAAGAGGCCGAATACAACTGCTGGGATCCCTAGTCGCTCGGCCAGGAGGCCGCACACAGTGGTCTTTCCTGAGCCCGGGGGGCCGCTGATTGTTATCCTCATGTCGCTTCGTTCCCTTTCTCAGGGTCGTCCATCTCATCGAGCTTCTTCTTGAACTGGAAGAAACGTATGGTGCGTGTCAGAACGTGACCGAAGGGTATGCTCACCAGGGTGTAGACCAATATCCAGTTGGGCAGGACGTTGGTGGCGTTGAGATCCACGACCGGTTGCCAAGGCACTGATATGATCGGATCGGTGAGACCGGACACGAACACGGACACCCAGGCGAATATCGGGATTATGAACAGCAATGTGGCGGGCATGAGCTTCAGCTGCTGCGTGGTCATCTCCATGGACTTTGCCATTATCTCCTGCTGATGCTCGGTGAGCTTCTTTATCTTGTAAAGATTGTTGTCAATCCGAGCCTGGCGCAGTTCCTTGTTGAACTCGGCCATAACCTTCTGGGAACGGGCCATGGCAACATAGTCAGTGAAGAATGAACGCACCACGATGCTGAATGTGACCATTATCAATCCTGCCAGCGCCAATGTCAACAACGGAAGATCATGGTCGAAGCCGATCAATGGCTCCAGTAAAATTCCGACGAGGCCACCGAGCATTGTTCTCAGGTTATGGTCGAACATGATGAACATCGCCAGGATGAACATCATCATGGTCGTCAGTTTGGGCGAGGCCATCTGTGGCGGAGCGGGGGCATCGGGCATGATCACTCACCTCCGAAGAAGCCGCGTAGCACAGGGTGCATCTCCATCATCTGCTCACGGCCCATGGCCTCATAGAACTGTATGAGTATGCCGACAGCCAGCAGCACACCGGTGCCGGTGGCGTTACCGGTCGTTCCAATGAGGTCCGCGCCAGCGGCCAGTCCGCCGACAAGTGCCCCGGATATGACCGTGACGACGGGTATGTATCTCTCCAGGACCCTCTTCAACACACGGGGGTCGCGCCGGAAACCGGGTATCTGCATACCGCTGCTCTGAATCTGTCTTGCAACCGCTTCCGGTCCTAGGTTTGTGGTGTTGACCCAGAACTTGGCGAACAGTATGGCACCTAGGACCATGAATGAGAAGTATATGAGGACCCTCATCAGGTTCTGCAACGGAGAGTGTCCGTTACCGTACGTACCTGGATCGAGTATAGGGAGCAGCCAATCGTTCAATCCCATCGGCGCCGAAAGATACCATACCAGGCCTCCGGAGGCATGTGTAGCTCCAGGTTCGAACAGCCCCAGAGCGGGGTTGCCGCCCAGAAGCGGCACCTGACTGAGGGTCTCGCTGGTGTAGAACAGCAGCGCGAACATGCTTATGTTCGCCAACAGTGCGGCTATGAGTATGACCGGTATAACACTGGCATAGATCAGCTTGATGGGGTAACGACCGCGGGCCCCACGGGCGGAACCGTGGGCCAACGGCAGTTCGATGCGCGAGGACTCCACATAGGCCACGAAGAAGAATATCACGATCGTACCCACCAACGCGATCAGTGGATTGGGTTCGGCCAGTAATATCTGCTCATAGCCTCCCTGGGAGAGCTCGGCGACTGACTGTGATCCTATTATGTAGAGGGTTTTGGGGATGGTGCCCGCGGGCGGGTTTGACGCACTCACCGCCGCCGCGGAGTCCAACGGATACCAGTTCAAGGTACCGGTGAAAAGCGCCTCGGAGACGCCGGCGGCGATGAACAATGACACGCCGCTACCGATACCCCATTTGGAGACCACCTCGTCCATCAGGAACACCAGGTAGGCGCCCAGACATAGCTGTAACACTATGATGAAACGCGCCATCGAGGTGCCGACGGCGGCGATGAACTCCTGTGAGGGTACCAGGAAGCCGAAGACCTGAGGCACCGCCGTGAATATTATCATGACGATGACGAGGAGCTTCTGCGTGGACTGGAAGACCGCCTTGTCGCCGCTCTTGGTGAGGTCGAGGTTTATTATCTTCGCCCCCACGAAGAGCTGCAGTATGATCGAAGCGGTGACTATGGGGCCTATGCCCAGCTGCATCAGGGTGCCGGAGGCACCGGCCATTATGGTACGGTACTGGGCGAACATGTCCAACGTACTCTCGGTATCCAGACCGTAGAGGTAGACGTTGGTCATGACGAAGTACATCACCAGTATGACCGCTACCCAGATAAGCTTGGTCCGGAAGTGCACATGGCCTTCCGGACGCGTGACCGCGGGGAGGCGGTCAGCGTATGGCTTGATCTTGTAGAGTAGGCTCTGCTGCTCGGACATACCCATCCCTTGTTATCTTCTGTTCACTCCGCTACGACGGTTCCGCCGAGGGACTCGATCTTCTCCTTGGCGCTGGCGGATGCCTCGGC
The DNA here is from genome assembly GCA_003557905.1 of Methanomassiliicoccaceae archaeon. Taxonomy (GTDB): domain Archaea; phylum Thermoplasmatota; class Thermoplasmata; order Methanomassiliicoccales; family Methanomethylophilaceae; genus PWHV01. The sequence continues at coordinate 14,740 of PWNH01000070.1, forward strand.
GACGATGATGTCCATGGGGACCTTCACGTTGCCTTCGCCCAGGAGCTTATCGATGCCCATGTCGGTCAGGGATACCACATAGCGGTCCCCCTCCTGACGGGCAAAGCCGCCATCGAGCAGACGGGAGAGTCCTTCCTGGATCTCGCCGACGTTCATGGTGGCGTTGGCGCTGACCACGCACTGGGGCCTCTTGAAGCCCCTCCTGCCGAAATGGTCGCGGTCATATTTCAACATGCGCAACCTCTTGTGTTTCAAGAGACCAGCATTGCCGTGACCGCCGATGAGACCAGCTCCCCTACCGGCCTTCTTACCGCGGCCGTGGGTCCTTGAGCCTCTTAGTTTCTTGGTCCTGCTTGGCATTCAATTCACCTCTAAAGCATCCTCATGATGAGGTCGTTGATCGCTTCCCCGCGATAGCCCAGGGCGCCGCCGGAGCGGTAGGAGCGCTTTATGCCCTCGTAACCCTTGACCGGCGGTGCCAGCCGGAACACCGGCTTGGCGCCTATCTTGGACATTCTGGCCTTCTCCTCGGCGAGAGCGGCGGCCATCTCCTCGATGGAGGAGAATCCGGCCTCGGCCAGGAACTCGTCGTCGATGACGCGGTCCCCGGAGAGCCTGCCGCGACTGCGGATCATCTCCGCCGTGGTGGCAGCGCTTATCTCGCCCCAGGTGATGTAGTCCTTGGCCTTCTGCAACATACCCTTGGTCACATCGTCCTCAGGGACGATGACGCAGTGGTTCACACGGGTGAGGTTGAGAAGGTCCATTGTCTGGGATATGTCATACCTGACGTCGGCCTGACCCCTTACTCTGATTACAGCGTAAGCCATTCTCATTCCTCCATGATGTCCACATCGGTCTCGTGGATGTGTATGTTGACCGGGCCGGAGCTTATCCTCAGTCTCTGCTCCTGCTCCTCTGTGATCCTCATCTCAGAGGTCAGGCGCAGGGCCTCGAAGGTCGCCAGGGCGTAGTTCACCTTGGTCTTGGTGTGACCTTTGGCGAATCCCCATGCGTCCTTGACGCCGGCCAGTGTCAGCAGGCTCTTGGCAACGTCACCGGTGGCCAGCGAGATTCCGCGGGGAGCGGGTTTCAGGCTGACACGGACGGAGCCGGAGTCACCGTTGACCTCGAAGGGAAGGGTGTGGGGTTTGGCGCAGCCGCACTCCCAGGAACCGCAGCCCCTCTTGATCTCTATGATGTTCAACTTGGCGTTGTCGATGGCCTTCCTGATGGAGGGACCGACCTCCTTGCCCTTGGCACGGCCTATGCCGACGAAACCGTCACCGTTGCCGACAGCACATGTCACGCCGAACCTGACCCTCCTTCCGGAGTCGGTCATCCTCTGCACCATGTTGAGGTCGATGACCTCGTCCTGCAGCTCAGGCAGCAGGATGTCCACTATCTCCGCCTCGCGGAGTGGTAGCTTGGTGGCGAGAGCGGCGGACATGGTGGTGATCTCGCCGTCATAAACCATCCTTCCTAGTCTGGTCTTGGGAACCCAATCCATATCAATCAGCCTCCATCTTCTCGATCATTGCGTCGAAGGCGGCCTCCATGCCCTCGTCGATGTGCTGTCCGCGTATGCGCTCGTCGGCCGGCCTGACATCCTCACCGTGAGGTATGTCCAGACCAGCGTCGACCATTCCTGCCAGTGCTGAGAAGCAGACGGACCCTTTCACGGGTTTCATCCTGCCTATGTCCAGCACAGCGGACTCTATCCCCTCTGCCAGAGCCCTCTTTCCGGCCAGGTAGCCGGTGAGGTAGGCGGCAGGCAGGTTGGAGCCGGAGTAGCTCCATCCCATCTTGACCAAATCCTTGGAGTTGGCGGTGGCGAGCACCTGGTCTCCTTTCATGTCGAAAGCCACCAGCTGGATGCTGGTATGTTTCAGGGAGCGGCGCACAACGGCGCGGGGTACTCCGCCTCTGAGCAGTCTCTGCCGAGTGCGGTAGTCCGTCCTCCCCTCCTTCCTGCGGCGGAAGGGGACCTTGTATCTAGGTCCAGTTGCCATCAGTTATCATCCTCCAGATGCCCTTCGGATACCAGGTGGGACACCAGGTTCCTCC
>PWNH01000041.1 GCA_003557905.1 Methanomassiliicoccaceae archaeon
AAGGACCTGCCGCTACGGTCCTGCGGGAAGCGCATAACCTATCACGACCCCTGCCATCTGGGTCGGCATGCCGGGGTTTACGAGGCACCGCGACAGGTCATCAAGAAGATACCCGGCGCCACCCTGGTGGAGATGGCCAACAATCGGGATCAGTCCCGTTGCTGCGGCGGCGGAGGAGGGGTGAGGTCCGCCTTCCCCGATGTGGCCAAGAACATGGCCTCCGCCCGATTGGAGGAGATGGACGCTGACATCCTGGTCACATCCTGTCCGTTCTGCGTAACAAACCTAAAGTCCGCGAATGCCGATGAGATCCCCATATTGGACCTTACCGAATTGGTGGACAGGCTGCTATGAGACCATTCGTACGACCTTTTGTGACTCCTGAGGGGAGATACGCCCTGGTCGAGGACGACATTATGGCAGACCACCTGCGCGCCATGGGATTCCAAAAGGAGGGCGGAGCGTTCCGCATCGAGCTGAACGAGTCCGGCATGGAGGCGTTGCGCAACACCGCTCTGCAGCAGGCCCTGGCCGATGCCCTGGAGGCGCTATCCTCCGAGACGTCGCCCACCGACTCCAAAGGACTGAGCATGGATTACACCGAGCCGCGCGTAATGGGGGTGCTCAACGTGACCCCCGACTCCTTCTCCGATGGGGGCTCCTACCTGAGCCATCGCAAGGCGATAGACCGAGGGTTGGAGATGGTGGACCAGGGCGCGGACATGATCGATGTCGGCGGCGAATCCACACGCCCCTGCTCAGTTTACGTGGACGCCCAGACGGAGATGGCGAGGGTGTTGCCGGTCATCGAGGCGTTGGCGGCCTCCACGGATGTGCCCATATCGGTGGACACCAGAAAGCCACTGGTCGCCGAGAAGGCCGTTGACAAGGGGGCGTTGATAATCAACGACGTCTCGGGATTGCGGGAGGAGGGGATGATGGAGCTTGTAGCCAGCACCGGGGTGGCGGCTGTCATCATGCATATGCGCGGCACTCCGGCGGGAATGCAGGAGGACCTCCGCTACGATGACGTGGTCCATGAGGTGATGCGCTACCTCCACCATCAGAAGGAGACTTTTTTGGACAAGGGCGGCAGGCCGGGCCAGGTAATCCTCGATCCCGGCATCGGTTTCGGGAAGAGCGCCCAACACAATCTGGACATAATCAGGAGGTTGGGGGAGATGCGCGCCCTGGGTTCCCCGATACTCGTCGGCGCATCGCGGAAGAGCTTCATCGCCCGGCTGTTGGCGTCCGAGCCCCACGAGCGCTTGGAGGGAAGCCTGGCGGCCGCCAGCATCGCCACGGCCAACGGCGCGGACATAATCCGCGCCCATGACGTCAGTGAGACATCCAAGGCTGTCAAGGTTGCCGCAGCTCTCAGACCTATCCGAGGATGAAGCTGAGGGCGAAGACCCCCAACATCACGAAAACGATCACAACGAAAGAAGTGATGCTCCGTTGTCGCTGCGACTGATCCTCCTCCTTCTGCTCACGCTCGCATTCATCGGAGCAGAACTCCCCTGATTCAGGGATTATCGCCTCGCAGATGCGGCAATGGGAATGAGGAGGCAGTCTCAGCGCCATGCAGGGTCATCCTCTAGCCCGATAAAAAGCTCTTTGGTAATCACCTTTATTATTCTGAAGTTGATTAACGGGCATGTTCCAGGTATTGGGCAAAGACACTTCCATGGTCAGGCTGGGAGATGACTGGAAGGCGAGGATGTCCGAATTGGCCGGTGACGGCCCCATGCGCAACACGCTCGATGGACTTTTCGAATCTTCTGAATACACCTATTACTACAACACCGAGGTCGATGTGCACGCCTTCATATTCCAGTTGCCAACCGAGACCCCGGATGAGAAGATCCAGGAATACACCCGGGCCGTACAGGAGGTCCGCTCACTGGCCGATCATCCCATGGTGTCGTTCAAAGGTACTCCGCAGCGTTGCAAACTGGTCATAACCGCGGAGAAGGAGCCGGAACTGATAGGCAAGGACAAGACGGAAGGGTTCTCGTCCGGAAAACTGTTCCAGCCGATATTCAACTCCTGGTCGGACCAGAGGAAACCGTTCTGATCATACCCCGACGGTGCGGCATTCGATGGGGACGTCCTTCTCGCAGGAGCGCATCGCCGCTTTGACGATTCCCCTGAGACGGGAACAGCATGGCATATCCACTCTGAGAACCGTCACCTTACGGACATCGTTGCTGCGCAGAACGCACTCCAGCGCCGATATCATGTTGTCGCGGTCCTCGAGTTTGGGACAACATAGGAGCAGCGCTTTGTCACGGACAGAGTCCTTGGCGTCAGCGCAGAGGTAACCGGCACAGTCGCCGGCGACCACCAGCTCCATCATGCCTGGAAGACGAAGGCAGTCCCCCGCCATCTCCAACTTGAGCGGCCAGTTCAAAGCCCCCTCGCGGGGCATCCGCAGCGATCCGCCGTTCTGTCCCTGTACCGGTATGCAGTCCTTGACCTTGCTGGCGATCCTTCGGCGGACCTCCGCCTCGTCGTACTCCGCCACATCGCGCATGTCAAGGTACAGCGCCCCGTTGGGACACTCATCGAGACAGTCTCCCAGACCGTCGCAGAGCTGACCGTCGACCAGTCGCGCCTTGCCATCATCGACCTCGATGGCACTACCGTGACAGCTCATGGCGCAACGGGCGCATCCGATACAGATCTCCTCGTTGACGCAGATCACGCTCCGCAAGGGCATAAGACGGGAAAGGCCCTATGAGAGATAATCCTTTCCGATTCACGCCGTTATAATGAGATAAAAAGAAGGGGATTTGGTGGGACCGCCCAGATTTGAACTGGAGTTACTGCCACCCCAAGGCAGAAGGATACCAAGCTACCCCACGGTCCCAGTTGTGAAAAGGGTTTTAACCCAGAGGCATGACCTCGTCCATCAGGTCGGCATGGGAGACGATCATCCTGCGGCAGCAATAGCGCTCCACTCCCAGGTCGTCGAGGACCTTTTGGGAATCCTCGCCCATCCTGACCCGGTTAAGGTAGACCGGATAGGAGCTTCCTATCACCTTGCCGCAAGTGAAACATCTCACTGGTATTATCATGCTTGCTCACCTGTAGGACTTCTGCCTCTTCTTCCTAGCACCACGGCCCAGGGGCTTCTTCGGTAACTTGCGACGGCTGTCGTTGATGAGCAACGACCTGTCGTACTGTCTGAAGACTCCCTCGAGCTCGTCGTCCTTGAAGAACTCCACCATGCCGCGGGCGATCGCGGTTCGGGCGGCTTCCGCCTGACCCATCACACCGCCGCCTTTCACATTGACGGCGACATCGATCTGTCCTGCCTGCACAGGGGCTATGTTCAAGGGCTCGGCTATCTTGAGCTTCGCCAGTTCCGGGCTGTATATGTTGAGGGGGATCTTGTTGACGGTGACCTTGCCCTGGCCCTTCTTGACCACGGCCCTGGCGATCGCCGTCTTCCTCTTGCCACTTGTGTTGACTATATCTGCCATTTCCTTCACCTCACGTTGGATCCCAGGAACTTGGCGACCTCTCCAAGGGTCGTGTACCTCGAAGTGTTCAGTATCATCGCGTCCTCGATGCGCTCAGGCTTGATACCCTCCATCTCCTTGGGCACGCCCACGAAGACCTTCAGTCTGCGGTAGGCATCTCTGCCCTTGGGCTGCTTGAACGGTATCATCCCGCGCACGGTCCTCTTCATTATGAGGTCGGCGCGGCGGGGGTTGTACGGACCCTTGCGTATCTTACCGAGATCATCGATCTGCTTGTAATCAGCGAAAGTGCGGTACTTATCACCGGTGACGAGCACGTCACGGGCGTTAAGGATGACCACCTCTTCGCCTTCCAGTATCTTTTTGGCGACCACGCTGGAGAGCCTACCAAGGATGTGATCCCTTCCATCGATTATTGTAACCATCAGAAATCACCCCATTATCCTTACGTTAGAGCCCTTGGGGTTCTCTTCCATGAGCTCCCTTATGGTCATTCCCTTGCCACCAGCACCCTCTATCTCGGCCAAGGCCTTCTCGGAGAAGCTGTAAGCTGCAACCGTCAATTTCTTGTCTATGGAACCGGCCGCCAACACCTTTCCGGGGACCAGAATGGTCTCTCCGTCCTTGGTGTTCCGCTCGAGATTGCTGAGGTTGACTTCCGCCCAATTCCTCTTGGGTTTCTCCAGCCTCTTAGCAATGTCTCGCCAGATGGCGGCTCCGTTCTCTCTGTTCGTTGCCTTCAGGTCGAATATGAGGGCAACCAGGTTCGGATCCGTCTTGAAGTTCCTCTTCATTAGTCTGACTCTCCCGACATTGTTGGGTAACGCACCAATAAGAATGTTGTTTATAAATCTTTCCAACCGCAGCATCCCGCAGAAAACTTCGTCAGGACACGAATGATGCGACATTGGTTTATTAAACAACCTGTTTCCTAATCGGAACACCGGTCTGTCTGTGCACAGCAATCAGATACAGGTATATATGATAGATTGATAACCAAAAAGCTCTTCGGGTGAATAGATGATTAGGTTTGGTCCAGCTGGTATTCCGCTTTCTTGTAAAGGTCGCACGTTAAAGGATGGTATAGAGGATGTCCACAATCTAGGACTCAGCGCTCTGGAGGTCCAGATGGTGAGAACCAACACCCTAGACCGTTATCCAGAGGAGGAGGAGATAGGCCTCACCCTTGCTGAACTCGAGGGAGGTCTGGTGGTGGAGCTTATCAAGGATGACGGCTCGGACTACCTGCCGGTCAGCGACCCCACCGCAGTGGTGGAAGAGGAGGATGTCCTGGTCTGCATGGGTTCCGGGGTCACCAACAGCTACAAGGACCTTCTGAGCATCGGCGCATTGGCAAGGAAGCTCGATGTTTCGCTCTCCATGCACACGCCTTATTACATGGATCTAGCCGCCCGTAACGAGCTGTCCGGAAAATGCATGGACTCCATACGATGGTCGGCATTCATGACCCATGCCCTGCAAGGGGACATCGTGGTCACACATATGGGCCTCTACAACGGCCGCGGCAAGAAGGAGACTTCCGATCTGATCATCGAGTCCCTGACCGACATCATGGCCTGGTGGGAGGACAACAACATCGTCCCCCGTCTGGGATTGGAGACCTCCGGCAGACAGGAGGTCTTCGGTAACCTCGATGAGATCCTGGAGATATGCGATGAGGTGGACAACATCGTACCGGTCATCAACTTCCCCCACCACCACGCCCGTGAGGGTGGGACTCTGATGGAGGCCGCTGACTTCTCAGAGCTGCTGGACAGGGTGCATGAGTATGTAGGCGGAAGGTTCCACACCCACTTCGCCGGCGTGGAGCATGACAATTACAACGAGAAACGCCTGACACCCATCAAGAAAGGTGACCTCAGGTTCGAGCCATTGGCCGAGGCATTGGCCGAGAAGAGGCCCGAGATAACGATAATATCGAGCTCACCGCTGCTCGAGCATGACGCGATGTACATGAAGGTGATTCATGAGCGTGTGCTGACCAAGCGCGTCGCCAAAGCCCTTCGCAAGAAGGGCAAGGTCATCGAAGATACGATCGATGACGAGTATGAGGACGAGGATGAGGCATGAGGAAGGCGAACTCCTACATCCTGGAGGAGATAGCGAAATCCCTAGAGGAGATACCGGACGAGGTCGTCGACCAGGTCACTGAGGCCTTGGCGTCGGCTAGGAAGGTGTTCATCTATGGAGCGGGCCGCTCCGGTCTGGCGGGTAAGTTCTTCGCCGTCCGCCTGGTGCAGTTGGGTATGGACGTTCATTTCGTCGGGGATATGACAACCCCCATCGTCGGCGAGGGTGACCTCACGATCATAATCTCCAACACCGGTGAGACCATGTCCGCGGTGCAGACCGCGAACATATCCCGCCGTCTCGGCTCGCAAGTTGTCGGTGTCACTTCGGAACCGAGCAGCAAACTGGCTCACGCGTCGAACCTGGTGGTATGCATACCTCAGGTATGCAACGGCGATAAGAAGGAGCAGGCCCCCTTGGGCACACTCTTCGAGAACTCCACGGTCATATTCTTCGACAGTCTCATACCGCCACTGATGAAGATGTTGGGTCAGGACGAGAACGACATGCGTCACCGTCATGCCATCTGGGTCTAGCCGCGGTACGGGTCCTGATGAAGGTCCCAGTAAATGCCCATAGGCCTGATCACGACCTTCCCGTCCCTGAGGCAGTAGGCCTCCATCTCCCGACGCACAGGGTCCAGTACCAGTGCACTGTGGTGAGCCATGTTGAACGCCCCCTCCTGAGTGCTTATGTCGGTATCGGACATGAAACACCCGATGCCCGGATGTGAATGGTACCACCCTACGATCGAATAGTCGAAATCAAGATCGTCCAGGGATTCGAACAGACCCTCAAGCGCATCATGGTCGAAACGGACATGGTACTCACTGGCCTCCAGTTCCGTGGTTACGACGTCACGGGTCAACGCATATTCCCTGCCCTGCCATTCGAAACGGCCGCCCATCATCAATCCCATGACCTCATGTGAACGCCTCATACCCTCAAGGGCATGGTTACGCATCTTCTCCTCGGCTATGCGCTGCACGTACAAAGGCAGGAAGTCACGGTTCTCACGGTAGACGGTATTCATCTTTTCGGTGAACCAGCGATGGTTCGATACCCTGTCCTCCAGCGGAGGCGGCCTCTCCCGGGGCCGGGATTCGTTCCAGGATGTTATCTTTGCTGGCATTTTTCCACGATCCTCGGTCTGGCCCTCATTATTGTGGGACCATGGTCCATACGGTTGTGATTGAAATACTCCGCCGCGGCGGTGCAACTCACCGTCCCGAAGGGATTGGTGGGGTTGGGGTTGGTCAGCAAAGACTCCATGGACTTGATGAATGAAAGGAGGGTGGAGTTGAACGTCCAACCGTCAAGCTGTTTGATGCAGACGAAACCACCGTCCTCGGGCATCATGATGTTGGGGTGGAAAACAGGGGTCCGCCATCGGACACGCGGCTTCTCGAACGGGTAATCGCGGTCGATGATCATGGAGAAACGATGGTTGCGCCTCTTCACCACCCTGCCTCCCAACATGGAGGGGCCGACCACATTGTTCAACTCCACATCCACGGATACCGGGAGTTGGTTCAGGGGTCCATCCGGCGTTAGTACGGCCCCCAGATAACGGGAGCAGGCCTCCAGCTCATTGCGGAGACGGGTCGCCAGTATATCGGGGGGCAGGGGCAACCTCAACCACCTTCGGGGTCAGGTATGAGCTCGAGGACATCCTCGTTCTTCAAACCGGCATCCATCACGGTCGACTGCCCCTTGAGCAGTTTCTTGCCTCGGCGCAGGACATAGGCCCCCGCCTCCTTGTGCCAGAACTCGGCGGCACCCTCGATTATATCCTCGATCGTGGTGTGCGGTTCCAACTCCATGTTCAGGTTGGATCCGTTCTCAGCATTCCTTATTGTCACTTCGATGGTCAAAACCTATCACCGTCCTCAAATCCATGCTACAAGCATTTAACGTGGTCGCTACATGAACACTACATCCCATGGTTGGGGCAATCCTCGTCGATGTCCAACTCCAACACCAGGGACTCATTACTCATGGCATCGTAGAACATCACGTCGCGGATGCATCCGTCCTCCCTGCCGCTGAGGATCTTCAACCCCTCCTTCACCTGCATGGCCGCCATGGTCGCGGTGGTGGTGACCTCGGCAGCCATTGGCGGCTCGTAATAGGTGAAATCACCTGCCGTGCAACTGAACCGTCTCTCCAGGACCTGATAATGACTGCGGTTCATCGAACATTGCAGGCAAGGTCCCTCCCTCCGCACCACCTGAATTTTCCCCCGGGATCCATCGGTACCGGCGTCCACGTACGGAACCCGGTGATGGCGGCTGTGGGAGTTGAGATGTAAGCGCGCCTTGATGTTGTCGAGACAGCCGAATACCACATCGAACCCCGTCCAGTCGAGGTCGGTCTCCTCTATCCTCGATACGAATGGCAGGACCTCGCAATGAGATGACAGGCGCATTGCGCCCTGGGCGACGACATCGGCCTTGGCGGCCTTACCTGATGCATCGCGGTCACTGAAGAATAGGCAACGGTTGAGGTTGCTGAGTTCCACATGGTCCATGTCGACCAATGTCACCTTCCCCACGCCGGAGAGTGCAAGGTTCTTCACCGTCTCGTTGCCCAGCGCACCGGCACCGACCACCAGGCAGTGGGATTCCAGGACGGAGTCGACGTCTATCCACCCCAACCGTCTAGAACGGTCCCACCTGTCATCCCCACCAGGCTGCGCCATTGGGAGTATGATTGTATTTTATTCTATATTATTTTTTTACTGGCCTGTAGTGTTCCCCGCCGATGAGGGCATATGACGATCCCTTTCAAAGGCCGCATCCTCATCCGATGGCCAGGACCAAGGTGCATACCAATGCGATTACGTTGGCAGGTCCCATGACCATCTTCTCCTTCTTGCTGGGTGATGAAAGGTTCAACAAAGTCCCGAACATAAAGAAGGCGGCTATGAACCAGATCCCTGTACTTGCCAAGCCTGAGTATTGCGCAAATCCCAACCCGGCCCTGCTGACGACCACGGAGGCGAAGATGATCAGGATCAATATCTGGAACAGAGCCGCGATCCTCAGACCTTGAGGCAATCGTCCCGGGTACTTCCCTCCCAATGTATACTCGCCGAGCGGGGCACCCAATGCCAGGGCGGTCTGGAACATAATTATGAAAACGGTCAGCGCCAGATACGTGTAGGCGGACAATGACAGGACATCCATGCCACCCGATGGTCATTCATAAAAAAAATATATGCCGTCCGTAATCGAACATCAACCCACCGGTCACAATCACAAGTCTCGGCAGAGGGGTGTGGAGAGGACATCAGCACCCGGCAGACAGTTTCCGTGATAGGCCATTAAATACGATTTCATCAATCATCACCGGATTAGATATGGCTCCGGAATTCAAGGTCACGCCATGGGAGGTGAGCGGTGATGTCGACTACGACATGCTCGTCGAGAGGTTCGGCACCAGCCGCATCGATTCCACGCTCAAAGAGAGGCTTGCCAAATACGGTGAGCCGCACACCCTTCTGAAAAGGAACGTCTTCTACTCCCACCGGGACCTGCCTTGGCTCTTGGACCTTTACGACAAGGGCCAATCCTTCTATCTGTACACCGGCAGAGGCCCATCGGGTGACACCCACCTAGGTCATCTGATGCCCTGGATATTCGCCAAGCACCTGCAGGACATGTTCGGTGCCACCATATATTTCCAACTGACCGATGATGAGAAGTTCCTTTTCCGTCAGGACCTGGAGCTGGAGGACACCCGTCGGATGGCCTTCGAGAACGCATTGGACTTCATGGCACTGGGATTCGACCCCGAGAAGACAAGGATAATCCTTGACACGGAGTGCATCAAGACCCTGTACCCTCTGGCCCTCAAAGTTTCCAAGAAGGTGACATTCTCCACCGCCCGGGCGGTTTTCGGATTCGACAACAGCACCAACATCGGCAGCATATTCTACACATCCATCCAGGCGGCACCTTGTTTCCTGGAGTCAGAGAGGGAGGGGAGGACCGTCCCCTGTCTCATACCCTGTGGCATCGACCAGGACCCCCACTTCCGTGTTGCTAGGGACGTCGCCCCCGGACTGGGATATCCCAAGCCGGCACTGATCCACAACAAGATGTTCCCTGGTCTGGAGGGTGGTGACAAGATGTCCTCGTCCAACCCCGATGCCACCATCTACACCACCGACAACGCCAAGACCGTCAAGAGGAAGGTGGGTAAGGCGTTCACCGGCGGCTGCGTGTCCGCCGAGGAGCAGAGGGAGAAGGGAGGGAACCCGGAGATCTGTGCGGTCTTCAAGTACAACTACTTCCTCTTCGAGGAGGATGATGCGAAGCTCGATGATCTGGTCAGCCGTTGCCGCTCCGGCGACATCCTCTGTGGTGAGTGCAAAGGACTGCTGACGGCGAAGATCAACGGTTTCCTCGAGGGACACCAGCGCCGTCGTGAGGAGGCCAAGGCCATCATGCACGAGATAACCTTGGACGGATTCGAATGGTGAATCCTGAAAAAACCTTATAACCGGTTCATATTACCAAGTACCATGATCTCATCTAGTGTCCTGGAAGGACTCAGCCACAACGAGAAGAGGCTTCTTCTGGCATTGGAGCGTGAGGGCGGGAGCTCCAGCCCCGAACAGCTTTTGGCCAGTTCCGACTTCCAGCTCGAGGTTGAGATCATGAACTCGGCATCATGGCTGCAGACCAAGGGCCTGCTGACCATAAACGAGGATAGCGAACGTTTCTACCGCCTGGGATATGCCAACGTGGTCACTGAAGGCCTCCCGGAGAGGCGGGCCCTGAAGTACATACACGAAAAGGGCGGAGAGGTCACCATATCAGAACTGAACGGTGCGTTACCGGCCGATGACGCCAAGGTGGCCGTTGGATGGCTGAAGCGCAAGGGTCTTGCCGACATCGTGACCGATGGCGACACCAAATCATTACGCATCACGGAAAAAGGGATGGAGCATCTCGATTCCGACACCGAGGATGAGAAGCTCCTCAAAGCCATGGCCAAGGCCCCCGTGTCGGAAAGGAAGGCCCCCTCCGGCCTTCTCAAGGACCTAATCGGCCGTCGTGGAATGGTGGTGGAGGAGATGAGGGTGAGACGCAAACTCATACTCACTCCCGAGGGCATCGAGGCACTGGAGTCCGGCATCGAGCTGCGGGAGGAGATAGTCCAACTCACGCCCGACCTGCTGCAGTCCGGCAAATGGAGGGCCAAGGCCTTCCGACCCTATGACGTCAACACATTCGCCCCTGCCGCCCATCCCGCCAAGAGGCACCCCCTGACCCGTCTCGGTGACAAGATACGGTCGATATTCCTGCAGATGGGATTCGCGGAGATCGAGGAGGAGTACGTGCAGTCCGCCTTCTGGAACATGGACGTCCTCTTCACCCCTCAGGACCATCCCGCCCGCGACCTGCATGACACATTCTACCTTGAAGACCCGGCGGTCATCGAATTGGATGACAAGGAAATGGTGGAGAAGGTACGCAGGATCCACATGGACGGAGGCGAAACCGGCTCCACGGGATGGGGAGGGGAATGGTCCGAGGATGTGGCGTCCAAAGCAATGCTGCGTACCCATACGACAGTGAACACCATACGTCATCTGGCCAAGAACCCCGATGCGCCTCTGAAGGTGTTCTCGCTGGGAAGGCTGCACCGCAATGAGGCCATCGATTCCACCCACCTGCCCGAATTCACGCAGATAGAGGGCATAGTGGTCGACGAGAACGGCAGCTTCGACATGCTGGTCTCCATTCTGAGGGAGTTCTACAAAAGGATGGGTTTCGAGGAGATGCGCATCCGTCCCGCCTATTTCCCATACACCGAGCCGTCCCTGGAGGTCGAGGTGTTCTTCAACGGCAAATGGATGGAGCTCGGAGGGGCGGGCATATTCCGCCCCGAGGTCGTGGCCCCATTCGGTGTGAAGCACCCTGTGCTGGCATGGGGTCTGGGCTTCGAGAGGCTTGCCATGCTGACATGGGATATGAAGGACATCCGCGACCTGTACGTCAGCGACATCGACATGCTGCGCCGCAACACCATATTCTGATCAGCGGGCCATGCGGAAATGCTCCGTGGCGCGATCCTGCAGCCCGGCGGCCTGATAGGCCTCCCCCATCAGGAGGTGCCATCCCCGCCGTTCCCCGTCCGGGGCCATGTTCACCCCCTTGCTCAACGCTTTGACGGCATCGTCGGGACGACCTCCCCTGAGGAGGGATTTGCCGATGTGGAAAAGTATCCTGTCGGTCCTCTCACAGCTTCCGTCTTCGGCGGATGCCCGCAGCATCCCCTCCAGTAGTCGTAAAGACTCCTCATGATGGCCCAGCTCGCAAAGCAGGTCCGACATGCGACAGCGTAGGACAACTGACGGCGGCGCCATCTCGCATGCTTCCTGGATGCATGTCAGGGCGCCATCGAGGTCGCCCTCCGCGGCGAGCAGGTCGCCCTCCATAATCAATGCTGAACAGGGGTCCACTGACGATATCATCCCGATGAGTTCATGACAGCGTCCATGGTCCTTGACGGCCAGGGCCGCGCGGGCCTGGAACGTCCACACCTTGGGGCGGTAACGCTCCGGGATGTCGGAGAGAAGGGCCAATGCGTCGTTCAGGTGACCATCGATATTCTCCAATATGGAATCCCCCCGGCTGTCGATGAGCATCGCCGCCTCCCTGAATCTTCCCGCATGGGCGAGATGATGAAGGCGGGCGGCATAATCCTTGATTCTAAGGCAGTGGTCGGCGGCACGGCTGTGGCATTCCCGCAGCGATGAGGCGTCCATCAGGGCCGGGACGGCATCCCTCATGTTCTGCGGCACGACCGCTTTACCATTGTCATCGATCGGCAGCAACCTGATGAACTCATCACCGACCGCGGCCGGGTCGAAGGGTCCGCGGAAAAGACACGCGATCCCGAAAGCCGATCGCTCATCCTCCTCCAGGGTCCCCCAGAAGGCGACAGGGTCGCAACGGCCAAGGTCCAGGAGGGTGGATACATCGATGCCCTCGGACTCCGCGAAGTTGCGGATCTGCTCCGCCCGCGACATGCCGCTGGGGGTCAGGTTGTAGACCTTACGGCGCTGACGGCTGCCTTTGATATGGGCGAGCCCCTCGGTGACCAGGTCGTTCTCCTTGAGCTTCTTCAATTCTATGGCTGCATGGGCCCGTGAGATCCTCACCGCCTGTGAGATCCCATTCTGGCTGACATCCACGGGGGCACTGTACTCATCACAATGGCCCACGAAACGTCCCAGGTGGACGATAATCCTCTCAGCAACAGTCAGTCCGGTCATCGCTCTCACCTTTTAATAATTCTAGCAGGTATATAACTCGCACCCTACATTGACACTACATCCCAAAAACAGTTATCATCACGGAGGGGATTCGGGGCGTATGCGCCTTTTGGTGAGCAGCGAGGAGGACCCGGCGTCATGCAACATGAGGGAACTCCTGCTGCGGAAGAGGGGATGGGAGCCGGCCGAGGCCGGTGAGTTCGGGGAAGGCCGTCTGTTGGTCGGTGACGGGATGGCCATGGTCACGATCGAAGGCATCCATATCTTCGAGGACCATCTGGACCGCCGTGTTGGCGAGATCCTGGACGTGGAATTCGATGAGGTTGTGTTCCTTTCCCGCCATCGTGCCGCCTCGGCCATACCCACGCTGACGGTGCATCCCATCGGCAACTGGGGGGAGGCCAAGTTCGGAGGCCGTGATGGTGATCTGGTACCGGCGACGCCCTCCCTGATGAACGGGATGTTACGCCGCATATCGGAGTTGGGTTCGGACCTTCCTTTCCAGATATCCTTCGAGGTTACCCACCACGGGCCTTGGTTGGAGACGCCCACTGTTTACATAGAGATAGGGAGCGACGAGTCCCAATGGGGTCACATGGGGGCGGCCGAGTGTCTCACCGATGCCCTTCTGACCGTGCGGGACGAGGACCATCCCGTACTGATAGGTCTCGGTGGCGGTCATTACGGTCCCCGATTCACCGATATCGCTCTGACCCGGAAGGCGAACTTCGGCCACATGGTCCCCGCACATGCCCTTGACGGTGCGGACGAGTCCTCAATCCAAGATATGGTGTCAAAGGCCATGGATGCCAGTGGAGCAACGGCTGCATACATGCACCGCAAATCCATGAAACGCTCGCGGGCTACCCTGATATCCTCCGTCCTGGAACGGATGGAGGTGCCCTTGTTGCGGTCCGAGGATCTTGACCCTCTATGAACGTACCACGGTGCCCTTGACCGGCCTGTCCGTTATTGCCGCTTCCAGGTCATCAAGGTCCCTGCCGGAGACGATCAGTATGTCGATGCTTTCCTCGGTGGCGATCCGAACGCCCTTGGGGTCGAAGACCGAGCTGTTCCCGGCATCATGCTGCGAATAGACCAGCTCAGCCAATTGGGAGACCGTGAGCTCGGAGTAACGTTCAGCGTCGGGGTTCAGTTTGGGGTCCTCGGAATAGACGGCATCGACGGCGGTGGCGTTTATGACCTTGGAAGCCCCGACCTCACGGGCGAGCATCGTCGCAACGGCATCGGTCGTGTGTCCAGGCACCGTGCCCCCCATGACGACTATCCTCCCTTCGGCGCACATCCCTGCCGCCTCCTCAACAGTGTCCGGAGCCCCATCGACTGCGATGTCCCCCAAGGCCACCCTCAGCAGGGCGGCGTTCACGCGGGTTATCATGATCCCCATCCGGTCCAATTGTTCCGTGCTGCCGCCCAAGGCCCGGCCGGTCTCAGAGTAGTAACGGGATATGCGCCCCCCTCCGCAAACCACCATGAGACACCTGTCCCCTACCGCGGAACGGAGCATCTGCGACAGTTCTCTTATGTAAGAAGAATCCCCGTCCCCAGGTATGAGGATGGAGCCTCCGATGGACACCACAACCTTTTCCATAACATCACCAATAGCTTTATACGGGATTCACTTTCTCTAAAAAAAACAGTGGGTTGATTTTTAAATGGGCGATGACATTTCCATCGAGCGGGCGCGTTACGATTTTAAGAAAGCTATGCAGGAGATAGTCAATCTGCGTGGCCGTGGCACCGAGCTTATTTCTGTCTACGTTCCGGCCCATAAACAGATATCGGACGTCACCAGCTACCTGCGAAATGAATACTCACAGTCCAATAACATCAAGAGCAAGAGCACCAAAAAGAACGTCCAAGGTGCCATCGAATCGATAATGTCGAGATTGAAGACGTTCAAGACCGTTCCCGAGAACGGCATCGTACTGTTCTGCGGCGAGGTCGCCTCCGGCGGGGATCAGACACGTATGGTCCAATACGTGCTCGAGCCCCCGGAGCCGATGACCACCTTCCTCTACCGTTGCGACTCGAACTTCTATATAGAGCCATTATCGGATATGCTGAGGGAGAAGAAGTCCTACGGCCTGATAGTCATGGACCGTTCCGAGGCCAGCATCGGACTTCTGATAGGCAAGAAGGTGAACATGATCAAGAATTTCGATTCTCAGGTTCCCCGTAAGCACCGTCAGGGAGGTCAGTCGGCACAACGTTTCGAGAGGTTGATCGAGCTCGCGGCCCACGAGTTCTTCAAGAAGATAGCCAACAATGTCGAGGAGGCCTTCCTGGAGAGGGACGACCTCCAGGGCATCATCGTCGGCGGTCCCGGTGCCACCAAGGACTTCTTCGTCAAGGAAGGATACCTGCACCATGAGTTGCAGAAGAAGGTGGTCGACACCTTCGACACCGGTTACACCGACGAGTACGGATTGAAGGAACTGGTCACCAATGCCGCCGCTTCGCTCCATGACATGGACCTGATGCGGGAGAAGGAGCTGATACAGAAGCTCCTGGCTGAGATACGCAAGCAGGACGGTGGTCTATCGGCGTACGGTGAGGACCATGTGCGGAACCTGCTCATCGCCGGTGCGGTGGACACACTGCTGATCTCAGAGGGACTGCAGTCAAAAAGGGTCAAGGTGACCTGTAACAACGGTCACACCCGTGAGTTCACGGTGGCCAAGGTCCCGAACAAACTGGAATGCAACGAGTGCGACTCCCCGGTGGAGGACATCGAGTCCATTGACATGGTCGATCACTTCTTCGAGCTCGCCGAGACCGTGGGATCCAAACTGGAGCTGATATCGGCTGAATCCGAGGAGGGGGATATGCTGATAAGGGCCTTCGGCGGCATCGCTGCCATACTGAGATTCCAGGTGGTGATGTGATGGCGGTCCGTGACCGTTTCCGCGAAGAGGTGGAGTCCAAGGTCCGAGAGGCGCTCTCCGACATGGGTTGCGACTCCTGTTTCGATATCGAAGTGCCGAGCACCGGCGTAGCCGACCTGGCCGTTCCCTGTTTCACACTCGCCAAGACACTGCGCAAAGCGCCGCAGGCCATAGCCGAGGAGCTGTGCACCCGCATCGAATGCGACGGTGCCGTATGCTCCGTTGAGAATGTCAACGGTTACCTGAACTTCCGCATCGACCAGGACATCCTGGTGCGAGAGACTTTGAAGGACATCGTCTCCGCCGGCCCCGATTACGGGAGGTTCCCCGCCCGGGGCGAGAGGATAAACGTGGAGCACACGTCCATCAACCCCACCGGACCGATACACGTCGGTCGGGCACGCAACCCGATAATCGGTGACACCCTGTCGCGATGTCTGCGCCGATGCGGTTACGATGTGGAGACCGAGTACTACGTCAACGATGTGGGCAAACAGGTGGTCCTGCTGACATGGGGCGTGCGAAACATCCCTGAGTCCGACGTCGATCCCACTGACAGGGACAAGAACGACCATCGACTGGTGCCGTTCTATCGCAAGGCCAACGCCATGATGGAGGAGGATGAGGCGGTGCGTGAGGAGATATCCTCGATGCTGCAGCGCTTCGAGAACGGGGACCAGGAGGTCATCGCCGATGTCCGGGAAGTGGCGGAGATGATGCTGGAGGGGTTGCGCGAGACCTTGGACACCATCGATGTCCGCCTCGACCGTTACACCTGGGAATCCCAGTACATCGCCGACGGTTCAGCGAGGAAGGTCGTCGATTCCCTCAAGGAATCAAGTTACTGCGGAGAGTCCGAGGGCGCATACTACCTGGAGCTGAAGGATTTCGGCATACACGGGAAGAACACCCGTTTCACATTCACACGCAGCGACGGCACGACACTCTACACCACCCGTGACCTCGCCTATCATTTGGACA
>PWNH01000037.1 GCA_003557905.1 Methanomassiliicoccaceae archaeon
ACACCTGGGAATCCCAGTACATCGCCGACGGTTCAGCGAGGAAGGTCGTCGATTCCCTCAAGGAATCAAGTTACTGCGGAGAGTCCGAGGGCGCATACTACCTGGAACTGAAGGATTTCGGCATACACGGGAAGAACACCCGTTTCACATTCACACGCAGCGACGGCACGACACTCTACACCACCCGTGACCTCGCCTATCATTTGGACAAGTTCGGTCGCGCCGACCGGGCCGTGGACGTTCTCGGCGAGGATCAGAAACTTGGCAGTCAGCAGCTGACCGCCGCTTTGCAGATACTCGGTTCAGATAAGAAGCCGGAAGCGATGTTCTACTCCTTCGTCGCCCTCCCCGAGGGCAAGATGTCCACCCGCCGCGGCACCGTCGTTTATCTTGACGACCTGATCGAGGAGGCGGTGGAGAGGGCCTACGAAGAGGTCAGGTCGCGCCGTGAGGACCTCAGTGAGGAGGAGATGCGCCGCATCGCCGTCATAACCGGCGTCGGCGCTGTCCGGTACAACATCGTCAGGGTGCAGCCGGAGAAGAAGATGGTCTTCCGTTGGGAGGATGCCATGAACTTCGATGGAAACAGCGGTCCGTTCCTGCAGTACTCCCATGCCCGTGCCTGCTCCATACTACGGAAGGCCGGTGACTTCGAGAAGGTGGTCGATGAGGGGCTGCTCACGGATGATTATGAGCGCCGCCTGATATCCATGCTTTCGATGTTCCCCGAGGTCATAAGGGATTGCGGGGAGAACAAACGTATCCACATGCTGCCGTCATACGGGCAGGAGCTGGCGTCGACCTTCAATCAGTTCTATGCCGCCGTTCCCGTGCTAAACTCCGGGGAACGCCGCGATTCGAGGCTGACCCTGGTGGACTGCGCCCGCATCGTCCTCAAGGAGGTCCTGGACACCTTGGGACTGGTCGCACCGGAGGAGATGTAGATGGAGATAAGACCGATGCGGATGAAGGACCTTATCGCGGTCCGCGACCTTGAGTTGCTGTGTATACGCGAATATTTCGAGAAGATAATGGAGAACCGCTGGGAGGACCTCCCTCAGGACTGGATCGACAAGCTCGGGGCCAGCAATCCCCGTTCCTTCCGTCATCATGTCGAAGGCGGCTTGAGCATGGTCGCCGAGGAGGACGGCGAGTTGGTGGGTTTCATCTTCGCCCAGATGCTGCACCATGCCTACAACGTCGAGAACATGACATGGGTGGAGAACATGGGCGTCCATCCCTATTACCGCCGAACCGGCATCGGATACCGTCTTCTCAAGGCCTGCATAGACGAGTCACAGAGACAGGGGGCCTCAGTGGTGCACAGCGCCATCCAGCCGGACAACATCCCCTCGTTGATGATGCATCGCAAACTCGGGTTCTTCACCGACACCCGCGAGGTCGCCCTATTGGATCTCAGCGACCGGAAGGTCAGCGTCCCCAAATGAAATCCGGGTCGGCATAACGTTTTCTCAAAAGGGAGCCTGCATGGGCGTTCTCCGTCTCCGTGGCGGAGCTCATCACGCTCTCCATGCCAAGGCGTTCGATGAACGCGGAAAGCAAAGCCTCCGATGCCTCTTCTGCATCGATGTTCCTCTTCAACAGCTCCGACAAGGCCCCGACCTCCGAACTGCGTTTAAGCAGAACGTCCATTTCCACAGGCCTTCTCAGTATCACCGTCCCCTGCAGAGCAACAGCTCCAGCAGAGCGTAGTTGTGAATTCCCTGAGACCTTGAGTCCTGATACGAGGACGTCGTTGGGATGTTTCACGACCGCATCCCCTCCCATGGCCCTCACGGCATCAGCAACCGCTCCGCAGGCGAAGGCCAGGGCGGCATCGCTTCCGGAGGGCAGTTCCCTCTCAGGGATTGCCAGGGTGTAGATCAGCTGCCCCTCGTCGCTGTACACTGTGCCACCGCCGCTCATGCGCCGCAGAATCGCAATCCCTTTGGATTCCGCAAGCCCCCGGTCAATGGCGGCCGAGGGTTGGAAGTAACCCAACGACACAGTAGGGGGTCGTCGGTAGATGTGCAGGACCGGAGGTGAGCCTCGGAGTCTGACGGAGTCAACCAATGAATGGTCCATGGCCGCTGACCACCAAGGGTCGAGCAGACCTCCGTGTATGACTCTGAGGGACATAAAAAAGGAAAAGGGGTTTGGTGGTAAAGTGGTTTGCTCAACGGCGCTTCTTGCCCTTGGAGGGCGAGGAAGGCCTGGAGGGCTGGGCGGGTTTCTTCTTGGGCTCATCGAAGTCCTCGAAGTCCTCCACGACCTGCCTCTCCGTCTTGGGGGGCGCGAACTGGTCCTTGCCTCCCTTGAGGTTGAGCTTACCGGATCCGGGCAGTCGGCTCCTGTAGTAAACCAGGACGATCACCAGGACGATGACCACTATGACCGCACCGAATATGGCCAGGTTCCTCCATCCCGCCTCATCGACGGACACGGTGACGAAGTTGGAGGCCTCGACCGTGGATTCCTGGTAGTCAACACTGGCGGTCGCCTTCAGACGAACGGTGCCAGCAGATCCCGGGGTCCAGGTCAGGTTGACGGTCTCCTCCTCACCGATCGCGATGTTGGCGATGGTGGCGTTGGTCAGCTGCCTCCATTCATCACCGCTCATGTAGAACAGGGTGACGGTGACGTTCTCAGCATCCCAGGTGCCGGTGTTGTTGACGGTCACCGCTATCGTGGTGGCCTGACCCTCCTCGAAAGAAGGCATTACATCCGGCAGCTTGACGGAGAACTTGGGGGCCTCGGCGCGGAAGACGTCCACACTGAGGGTGGTACTGTCGCTGTTGCCGGCGGCGTCGAACACCGTCAAGGTGACAACATAGGTGCCGGCGGCGGCGAAGACGTGGGTGACGTTACCGCCGTTGGTGGTCCTGTTGACCGGGTCGGCACCATCCTCGAACACCCAGCTCCACTTGACGATCTTGCCCATGCCATCATCGGCGAAGATGTCGTCAGTGCTGTTATGGCCTGCGAAGCTGGTGGACTGACCGGCCTTGGGGGCGGCGGTGACCTTGACGATCTCCGCCACCGGGGCGACGTCATCGACCTTCACCATGAAGGTGACGCTGTCGTTCTGTCCGTGGAAGTTCTCGACCGTCAGGGTGACGTTGTACGTACCCGCGGCGGCAAAGGTGTGGGTGACCTCCTCGCCGAGGGCGAAGTTGCCGTCACCGAAGGTCCAGTTGTGGACGTTCAGAGGGTTGCCGTTGCCGTCAACGGACTGCGAGGCATCGAATGTCACTGACCTGTCCTTGCCCACGATGTAGTACTGCAGTTCGCCATCATCCTCTACGGCGTAGGCGAACTCACTGGTGACTATGGAACCGACCGCACTCGGCTGAGCGAAGGTGGTGAACTCCATGGTCACTGTGACCGGGGAGGCGCTGCGCATGGCGGGGTCGAAGACGAACACGCCGGCATCCTCACGCTCGATGCTGAGGAAGTTTGTCTCCAGGGTCTTGAACTTGTTGACCTCGAAATCATCGGGGAGGACGAAGGTGTAGGTGTAGTCGTACTCCACGGTGTCGTAGGTCATCTTGGCCTTGGCCTCGTATGTCTCGGCGGCGTCGATGTCATCCTGGGCGACGTAGTCGTCGCTGAGGATCAGTGCGAAGCCGTCCTGGGAGAACACATCGCCCTCCAGTCCGACGGCGTTCAGCACGAGGTTGCCGCTGCTGCGGTAGGTGACGCCCTCGACGGCCAGCAGACTGTCGGTGACAGCCGGGAAGGCCCCGGTCCTGTTGGTCAGGTCGGCGATGAATGCGTTGACCTCGGCGGTGTCGACGTTACCATCGGCATCACCGTATATCAGGTCGATCTGGGCTCTCAAGGGAAGGAAGCTGTAATCCAGCTCCCCGACGGAGAAGGCGAAGTCCAGGGTCATGTTCACGGTGTAGTTGAAGGATTCCATGTCGTTGCCGAAATCGAATCCATAGTCCACAGCGCGCTTGTCCATGGCGGTCAGCGAGGCGTATATGTTGCTGTTGACCTTGGTCAGATTGTCGCCAACGACGGTGAATGTTCCACCGGCGACGTTGACATCCCCGACCAGGCCGAGATAGCCCTCGGCGTAGATGAACAGCTTGTAGTCTCCATCAGCGAGTCTGGCGCTGAACGTGTTGTCGTCAACGTTAGCGAAAACGATACTCTCCACGCTGTAGTCGTCCTTGATGTAGACGGCCCTCATGTCCGCCGTCTCATCAGCAATGCCGACAACATTGACACCAGCGCCCATAGTCACGGTGGTCGATCCACCGGCGGCGACGGTCGCTGAGCCCTTGGCGTAACCTGCGGCCTCCACAGTTATGGTGTAGGTCTCACCGTTCAAAACTGTCACGTTGATCAAGGTGGAACCCACGCTTGCGGTAGTGTTGGTCACGATGACACCGGTGGTGCCGTTCTCGGCGGTGAAGGTGGCGGTGACGGTGATGTCGACACCGGCGGTGACACCATCGACGGTGACCGCTATGTTAGCGGGGTCCGATGCTA
>PWNH01000094.1 GCA_003557905.1 Methanomassiliicoccaceae archaeon
GGTTCAGCCTCCCATTGGACATCTTGCCCAAAGATGTCTCGGAACGATATATTTCCCCACTGACCCTCTTGGTCATTGAAACGGCCCCATGAGGACATAACCAATCACACAGGCCACACCCCTCGCATTTCATGGGCTCGACATGAACCCCGCCCTCAAGGACGATGGCATTGAACGCACAGTTCCCTATACAAATCCCGCATTCCACACATGAAGTCGGATCGATGATTGCCAGATCCAGACTCACGAAGGGCTCCGTCGTCAATCTCTTGCCTGGAATCAAGAACTCCAGGTTGGAGGCCTCCACGTCACAATCGGCCAGAACCTGCACATGCGGATTGGAGTCCGCCAGTGCCGCAGTGACCATTGTCTTGCCGGCACCGCCTTTACCGCTGACTACCGCCAGACGTCTCATTCACAGGCCTCCAATATTGTGACTATGTCAGTGAACAATTTGAGGAACTTCACATCCCATCCGGAGATCTCCAATGCCATCAAACCACCTACGTTCTGCACCGATGCGATATGACGGTCGAAGGGGATGGTCATGAGCACCGGTAGGCCAACTTGCTTACAGTACTCGTTGATCAACCCATCCTTGCCGTCACTGCGGTTTATGACTACTCCCGCAGGCATACCCATCTCCTCAGCAACTCCGGCGGCCAACTCCAGGTCATGCAGACCGAAGGGAGTGGATTCTGTGACAAGTATACAGAAGTCGGAACCCTCCAGGGTCTCGATCACCGGACAAGCTATCCCCGGTGACGAATCGTATATGACCAAGGCCTCCTTCTCCGCCCTTCGCTTTGCGCTGTTGATGACGGGAGGGGCCTGCACCTCCCCCTCATTGAGGACCCCGCTTATGAGGGTCAATGTGGGAGAGGGCTCCTGGATCCTCACCACTCCGACTTCACGGGGCGCCATCGTTATCGCCTTCTGAGGGCAGACAACCGCGCAACCGTTGCAGGAGTGGCAGAGTTCAGGGAAGAACGAGTGTTTGCCTTTGATCACCGTCAGAGCACCGTAACGGCAGAAACGCCCACAGTCGCCACATCCGTTGCACAATCCCGTATCGATGACGGGATTGTCTACCGTGACAGGATGTTGAGTGTTTTGCGAGGGGAAGAACAGGTGGAGGTTCGGCTCCTCAACATCACAGTCCACAAGAACGACGGGTTGGGTCTCGGACAAGGCCTGGGCTAGATTGGCGGACACGGTGCTCTTCCCGGTTCCGCCCTTTCCACTGGCTACGGCGATCCTCATCAAATCACTCAGTTCAATGGAAGGAGTGCACCATCCAGGTACATTCTGACCGCGTCGGACACTTTGCCACCGTTCTTGTAACTGTAGGCTTTGATCCCACTCGTCGCCATAGCCTCGGCGGCGTTGTTGCCCAGCTGACCGGTGATCACTATGTTAGCCCCTCTTTCAGCGACGAACTGCACCGCTCGCGGCCCTGCCCCGCCTGAGGCATCCACCAGCGGATTCTGTATTGAAGTGGCCTTACCAGAATCCATCTCCAGGAACACGAAGAATGGGGCACGTCCGAAGCGTTCCTCCGCATCCGCCGTCAACCCCTCTCCTTGAGAGGTGATACAGATAGTTCTGACATCACTGTGGTGTGGTTCATCGACAGTGTGATGGCAGGTGCTCTCCCCTGGTT
This sequence comes from Methanomassiliicoccaceae archaeon, assembly GCA_003557905.1. Taxonomy (GTDB): domain Archaea; phylum Thermoplasmatota; class Thermoplasmata; order Methanomassiliicoccales; family Methanomethylophilaceae; genus PWHV01. The sequence goes on from PWNH01000094.1 coordinate 1,664, forward strand.
TCAAAGTTCCCGTGAAGAAACTCTGAACAACCTCATCCACATTACCTGAGGCTCCGAGGAGGACCTCGATGTTGTTCTGATGGAAGAGCTCCACCGCACGGGGTCCCATGCCTCCTGCGATCACGAGGTCAACACCATGGGAGGCCAGGAACAAAGGTAATTTCCCAGGCTCGTGGCCCGGGCTCGCCAGGTCACCCTCTTTGCTTATCGAGTCGCCATCCTTGATGAAGATGGCATAGTTGCGGCAGTGTCCGAAGTGTTCAGAAACATTCCCGCCGTCATCAGCGACGGCGATCTTCATTCCTTTACCTCCCCGTCCTTGAATGCGAACCGCATCCGGCCGCCGCCGAAACCCCTCCCGCATCCACGGGGGCGACCGCCTCTTCCCAGTCCGATAGGGGTTGTTGTTCTCTGAGCATTTTCTGCGACAGTCTCCGGTTGGCAACGTCCCATTCCGCGTCCTGTCATCGGCCCCACTCCACGGGGCCCTCTTCCATCTATTCCGGGCATTTTAACACCTATTAACTCTTTGATTGATTTGCTCATATGTGCATAAATACTTAAACATATTGTTAAACCGCCGTAAGTGATCTCTGTGCAAAGTTGATAAAAATCCAATGAAAAAATCAGACGGATGTCGATCGACCCGTGTGGATTGCAAGGTATCTGGTAAGTCCAGAAAATCTAGGAAAATGAAGATATCGTAGGTCAGAATTATAAACCAATAATCATTTAGGGATGAATCCGCAGCGAAACGGTGATAGACACGTCCATGATCAAGAATGCCACAAGCGTAGTTCTAGGGATAATGGCCATAGGCTTCCTGGGATTGTCGGCGGTGACCGCATTACCCATATCTTATCTACCGTGGAATCTGGAAGAGGAATGCATGTTGGGATATGTCTCCGGTTGCACCTTTGCACCGGTGAGCACTGCCATTCTTCTGATATTGGCCGCAGTCTGTATTTATGCCGCCCGGCGTCTGCTCAGCTAGTCTATCGGATTCCCACAAAAACAGATTAAATATCCTCAATAGGATTATGCGAACCATGATCATCGATGCCCATGTTCATCTTTGGAACCGTAGGATGCTCCCCAACGAGGCGGTGAAGAATTATCTTGAACCATTGAAGAACATGGATGAGGAGCTGCGTAAGTTCTTCGATTTCGGTCTTGACAACAAAATTGCCTTCGATGACTTCTCGATCAGTGCCGAAGAGTTGCTCAAGGAGATGTCCCTGAGCGGTGTGGACAAGGCTGTGATATTATCCACAGACTTCGAACTTCTCAAAGACAGTGAGCTGGGTAATGAGGAGTATACCGAGATGCTCTTCGAAGAATGCAGCGCCTTTGATGAACTGATACCATTCATTTCCGTCGACCCCAACCGTGGTGAGGAGGGCCTCAGGATGGTGGAGCGTATGGTCAAGCGCTATGCGCCATTGGGGATAAAGGTGTATCCAGCCACGGGGTTCTATCCTGACAAGGAGTGTTATTCCGACTATTGGGACCTTGTCGATGATCTCGGTCTGGTAGTGCTCACACATGCCGGTATGGCATTGGCCCCTTTGGACGAGAAATACTGTCGCCCCTGCTTCTTCCGTGAGGTCGCCGAGAGGCGTCCGGACATGAAGGTGATCATAGCCCATCTCGGTGGGAAGTTCTATGAGGAGCTGCTGCCGTTGATGAGGCAATGTCCCAACGTCTTCACGGATTGCTCTGCCCTGCAAGGATGGCTCCCCAGTCAGCCTGAGATGGTCCATTCCCGTCTCAACGAGGTCTGCGGAGAATTCCCCGAGAGAGTTGTTTTCGGTTCGGATTTCCCGAACTATGAGATAAGGTTCAGTACCCTCCAGTTCATCAAATTGATCCGATCGGGCGAATGGGGGGATGAAAAGGTTAAAGAGAAGTTGTTAGGAGCCAATATGGCACGGATTCTTGGGTTATGATGCATTTTAAATTGCACAGGTTTATTAATCGGTTATTGTGATTAATCCCCCATGGATATTAGTTTAGAATCAATACAATCATACATAGAGTCCGCCACGCCGATGGGGGTGTTCGAGGACTTGGCAGTAAACCCGGTACCGGAGGCGGTATTGGCCTTCGGAGGCCTGGTGGCGGTGTTCATGGCTTTCATCTTTGCCACCAAAGGCAAGGGGCTGAAATACAGACTGCTGACTTTGTTCGGAGTGGTCATCGGTATCGTCATGATGGTGACGGTAGCTTCACTGCAACTGAACGCCACCGGTGAATGGTTGCCGTTCTCGATGGCCATAATGGGTCTGACCGGTTTCGCATTGTTCTTCCGTCCCTTCAGGACTCTGAACCTCGCTGTGATACTGGGTATTGTGGTCGGTGTGGCCGTGTTCATTGTTCTGGGAACAGTCGATATCGCTGGTCTCGAGTTCGTCACTGACGATATTGTGCGTGGAACAATAGCCGCAGTACTGGCAATAATGGTGTTCACCGCATTCCGGTTTGTTCAGGAGATCGCCCTTTTCTTCAGCAAGATAGTCAACGCATGGCCCATCCTCATGGCGCTCGGTCTGCTCGCATTGGGTGAGTCGGCTGCGATTTACTACGAGACATCCTTGCTGGATTTCGTCCTGGAGTACATCGACCTGGTCGAGGCAATAGTAAAGCTTTAAATCAGATGGACGTAATCGGGAACTCTGCGGGCCCGTGGCTTAGCCAGGATATAGCGCTGGCCTTCTAAGCCAGACGCCTCGGGTTCGAAAGTCAAAGAATGGGCCGAAAATCCCGACGGGCCCGCCATTCGATGGGATAGTTCCA
>PWNH01000062.1 GCA_003557905.1 Methanomassiliicoccaceae archaeon
AAAATGAAGTATGAATAAAGAAATCATTGATAAATATTTTCGAAATCAAGCCACTCCGGAGGAGGTTAAAAAAGCCCTGAAGTGGTTTGAAACACCTGAGGGGCAAAAATATCTGCAAGAGAGAATGGAAGTTGATTTTGCCCTTATGGAAAGAGATGAACTAAAGCCTTTCGTTCCTGAACTCGACTCTGAACAGTTGTACAAGTCCATTGAGAAGAGAATTAATAGGAAGCCTTTTGCCGGCAAGAGAAAGTCCGACTGGCTCTCTCCGATATTGAAAGTTGCTGCTATGATCGCAGTAATACTCACTACATCTATTTTGTATTTCACTCAAACGGCAGATGTAACGGATGACATCACGGAATCGGTGCCAGTAGTTTTTCAAACGGATGATGTGCAGCAAAATATTATCACTTTGAGGGATGGTTCTGTGGTTCACCTAAATCATGATTCAGAACTTATTGTCGCTAAGAATTTTCTTGACGGAACCAGGGAAGTTACACTTACCGGAGAAGCCTACTTCGAGATTGAACACGATGCTGACCAGCCTTTTATCATTCATGCAAATCAGTCATCCGTAGAGGTACTTGGAACTGCTTTTAACGTGCGGTCACTAACAAATACGAACAATGTCCAGGTTGCGGTAGTAGATGGAAGGGTCTCATTCGCAAATAAAATACATAACGAAAAAGAGTTGTCGGTGGTTCTTTCAAAAGGCCAGTATGGGTACCTGGACATTGAAGAGCAAACTATTGCCGTTGATGAAGTTGCCATAGAAAATTACATGGCATGGAAAAGCGGCCGGCTGGTTTTTGAAGAGCTCGCTCTCAGCCAGGTCTGCACACAGCTTCATCGCCTCTATCAAATTGAGTGCAGGTATGAAAATGAAGAGATCAAAGATTTTCAGTTAACTGCAAACTTTTCCAATGACTCTCTGGAAAAAACACTTTCGGTGATAGCCCTGACCCTGAAAATAGATTACAACATTGAAAATGAACAGGTTCATTGGAAGAAAATTGAACCTGAAGTTTGAAAAGTATTCAAAATAAATAATCGATGAAAAATCTCACAAATAAACAATCACTAAAGATCCAAACATATGTTTAATATTAACTTTACAAACGTACGGAAGCGGTTTCAAACATTGCTTACAGGTATTCTTGCTTTAGTTTTGATATTTCTGTCAGGCTTTGAAGATGCTGTCAGTCAAAATTCGGTTGATACAGAATATGATGACATAATGGTGCAGCTTCAGCAGGATAGACAAAGGGTATCGAATAATGTAAATCTGATTACGGTTCAAATTTCAAACCTTACGATAGCCGAGGCTCTTGAAAAAATTGCAGAGCAAATCAAGGTTGGTTTTTCCTACAACCCCGATATCATACCGGATAAAACCGTGTCGTTAGATATGATTCATACACCGGCTTATAGGGTGATCTATAAAGTACTTGAAGGGACAAATCTTGAACCGGTGCTGCCACCCAGCAAAGATGTGATTGTGATCAGGGAAAAAGGGCAGCCAGCAGAAGAGGAAATTTTTCAGGATACCGTAAGTGGTACGGTTGTTGACGCAGAGACTGGAGAGCATTTACCAGGAGTTAATATATTAATTCAGGGAACTTCAACTGGAACAAGTACTGATGTTGATGGAAATTTTAATTTATCTGTTCCGGACTTAGATGCAATATTAATCATTACTTACATAGGATACCAGCGATTAGAGATACCAATTGATGGGCGAGAAGAATTAATAATAGAATTAACACCAGATATAATTACTGGGGATGATGTTGTTGTAGTTGGATATGGTGTGCAAAGAAGAAGTGATGTAACTGGATCTGTTTCATCTATTGACAGGCGAGCTATTACTGATGAACCTGTATATTCAATGGAGAATGCTCTTCAAGGGCATGCTGCCGGTGTTCAAGTTGTGACAGATGGTTATCGTCCAGGTGAGGGGGCAACAATCAGAATTCGAGGTACTAGATCATTCGAAGCGGGAAATGACCCCTTATTTGTAATTGATGGAATTCCGGTTGATGCTGGGCTTCAGGATATTAATCCAAGAGATGTTGAATCAATTGAAATACTGAAGGATGCGTCTGCAACTGCAATTTATGGCTCTCGTGGAGCGAATGGTGTAGTTTTAGTGACAACTAGGCGTGGGACTGATGGATTAAGTATTGATTATAGTGGCTTTACAGGGGTTCAATATACATTTGATCGACTTAATATGATGGATACACCAACATATGCAGAATTTGTAAGGAATGCTCATATTAATGAAGGAACTTACACAGGTAATGATGAGGATATTTTTGAAGATTACTTACTTGAAGCCCTCGCTGAAGGGAGAACAACAGATTGGCAGGACTTAGTATTTCAAAGGGGATTGCAACAAAATCATACACTTAGTGTGCGTGGTGGTAGTAATGGCACATTATACTCTATATCTGGTTCTTTTGATGATCATAAAGCAACAGTTCTAAATAATGACTTCAGAAGAATATCGGGACGGGTAAATTTAGATCAAGAGATATCTTCACGAATACAAATGGGTGTCTCAGCAAATGTTAACAATAGTATAAGGCATGAATCTGTAAGTATTCGACGTGTAATTGGAAATTTTCCAATGACTACACCATATGATTCAAATGGCAATCTTGTTATGTATGATCAAAGAGATGCTAGAAACCCATTATTTGATATGCAAAGAGAAAATAGTTTAGATCAAACTAAAAGTACTCGAATTATAGGTACTGCATATTTAGAATTAGATTTAATTCCAGAAAATTTAATGCTAAGGGCAAATTTTTCACCAGATTTTAGATTCCAGAGTAGGGGAGAATACTATCGGGATATTCCAAATTCAACAGCTGGTGTTAGAGATTTAAGACAAACAAATTTGTTATATGAAGCCATATTAGATTATCGGAATAATTTTAGAGGTGTACATGCTTTAAATGTTACCTCAATGTATAGTGTTGAAAACAATGAACAAAATACTTTCAGATTAGAAGTTGAAGATCTTCCTTATGAACATCAACTTTTTCATGATTTAGAAAGTGCAGGAAATGTACTTCAAAGATCAAGTGGTTTATCTGAGTGGACGCTTGAGTCATATATGATGCGTGGGAATTATGTTTATGATAATCGATACCTGTTAACATTAACAGGGCGTGTTGATGGATCTTCAAGATTTGCTGATGGCAATAAATATGGGGTATTTCCATCAATGGCTATTGCCTGGCATATAGGTAATGAATCCTTTATGCAAGATTTTGATATTCTTTCAGAATTAAAACTCAGATTTAGTGTCGGTGAGACTGGTAATACTGGTATTCGTCCATATCAAACTCAAGGTACACTTAGGCCAGTCCCTGTCTTGTTTGTTGGGCAGGATACACATTTTGCATTTGAACATGGTGATATACCTAATCCTGATCTTAAATGGGAAAGAACTCGTTCGATGGATCTTGGTATTGATTTTGCATTCCTCCAAGATCGTATTAGAGGAACCATTGATTTGTATCAAAGCGATACAAAAGATTTATTAATGTTAAGGCAACTGCCGCAAACTTCAGGGTTTACAAGTACATTAGAAAATGTTGGTTCAACACGAAATCGAGGCATTGAAATAAGTTTATCTTCAATTAATATTCATACATCTAACTTTTTATGGAGTACAAATTTAAATTTCTCTGCTAATCGTAATGAAATAGTAGAACTATTTGGAGGGAAAGAAGATGATCCTGGAAGTGGATGGTTTATTGGAGAATCAATTAATTCCCATTACTATTGGGAAATGATTGGTGTATGGCAATTGGATGAAGCTGAACAAGCTGCAGCACAAGGAAAGCAACCTGGTGACCGTAAATTTAGAGATGTAACTGGCGATGGACAAATTACTGATGAAGATAGGGTAATATTAGGCAACTCAGATCCTAAATGGACAGCTGGATGGTCCAATCGTATTAATTATAGGGCATTTGACTTTTCATTTATGGTTTATGCCGCTTACGGTATGATTGAAGAGACATTTATCACATCAAATCATTTTCAAAGTGTCTTGAGCATGAGAGCTGATCCATTATATACAAATAATTTGGATGTTCCTTACTGGACACCGGATAATCCTACTAATGAATTTTATAGAGCTCGATTAGGCTCTCCAGCTCGACTTAGTGCACAATCATTTCAGGATGTTTCTTTTGTCCGTATACGTAATATTACATTAGGATACTCTATTCCAAATGATTTTCTGGAAAGGTTTGGTGCCAGAAATTCAAGAATTTACGTATCAGTTCAGAACCCTTTGACAATAACTCGATCTTCTTTTATCGGTTACGACCCGGAAGGTGCGCATGGTGAAGACATGCCTAACTATACCACTTTCCTTTTGGGCATCGATCTTGGTTTTTAAAATTAATATTTAAATGAACTTTTCTTTTGCCTCTAACTCTAAAGCAGATAACAATGTTAAAATATAGAAATATTATAATAATATCCTTAATGTGCGTGAGTCTCTTCATGTTGAAATTAGCGTGTGCTGATTTGAGTGAGGAACTAGTGGGCGGAATTTCCGCAGAACAGTATTATTCGAATGTAGATGGATTTAAAGATTTAACTGTTGCAATGTATGAACCGCTTTTTAAATATTATGGCCGTGAAAATGGTTCGATTATTACGGAAACTGGTACGGACATATTTAAATATGGTTCAGGAGCTCGAGAATTTATGAATCATTATAATTCAGCTTTAAATCCGAGTTCAACCGGTCGGGGTTTCCGAAATATCTGGATCTATTTTTATAGAGGAATTAATTTAGCAAATTCAGTTATAGACCGTGCTGATGATGCTGAAGGAATTACAGAAGAGGAAAAAACCAGGTGGATTGCCGAAGCACGTTTTTTAAGAGCACATTATTACCATATTTTGGTATTACAGTTTGGAGATGTTCATTTAACTCTTGAAGAAACTATAGGTGTTGAAACAGAATCAAATCGAACTTCTGAAGACGAGGTATGGGCAGTTATTAAAGAAGATCTTGAATTTGCAATTGATAATTTACCTGAAGAACAAAGTGATATCGGCCGAGCTACTGCAAATGCTGCAAGACATAATTTAGCATATGTCCACCTTATAAGAGAAAATTGGCAAGAAGCAGCAGATTTTGCTATTGAGATCATAGATTCAGGATTACACGAATTACTTGATAATTATGCAGATGTTTGGGATCCTTATAATTCTCCGGGTTTTCCAGGTCCGTGGCATGAGGAAGTTATTTGGGGAAGGCCAAAAAATCAGGATGTAAGACGTGCCAGCAATTTTCAGGAATCAAGAAATTTTGGTCCACGAGTTAGAACATTAGCGGGTGTCCAGCAGGTTCGGCCAAGACGGGGGCAAACGACAAGCAGATATAAAGTAACTCGCTTTGCGTTAGAGGAAATATTTGGAAATGATCCTAATAATGATAGTGTAAATATGTGGAATGATACACGCTATCATTCAACCTTTAAAGAGGTGTATTTCTATAATGATGAATCAAGTTTGCCTTCTGGGGCTGCTATTGGCGATACAGCTTTTTATGCTCCAGCAGCTGTCCACTACCAAGAATTAACTGATGATGAAGTTGCTGCAAAACCATACATGTTTTTACGAATTGAAGATAGGCGTTCACAGTTATATGCCGGACCAGTTGATAAATTTCGCCATCGTGATGAGAAACCATGGGGACGGGTAATACAGGTTTATCGGTTAGCTGAAACATATCTAATTGCTGCAGAAGCCCTTATGATGTTGGGGAACTTGGGGGAGGCAGCTGAATACTTTAATGTAGTTCGTAAACGAGCAGAAGCACCTGGGTATGAAATACCATTAATCACTCCAGCTGATTTGAATATTGATGAAATCCTGGATGAAAGGGCAAGAGAATTGTTTGGTGAATATCGCAGGTGGTATGACCTTAAACGGACAGGTACATTATTGGAGCGAGTGAGAGCACATAATCCAGATGCTTCACCTAATATCCAGGAACATCATTTATTAAGACCCATTCCACAGGATCATATCGATCGAACCACCAGTGATTATCCACAAAATCCGGGGTATTAATACAATATTAATAACATATCCCTCTATCTATATGTACGAGAAACATGTGCACCACGAGTGCACATGTTTATTTCTCTTTTTTCGTATACCTGATGATTAATTTAAGAACCTAACCTGAAGAATGTCAGATTCCTATATACTATCGCTTGACCAGGGAACAACAAGTTCCCGTGCAATTCTTTTTGATAATAATGGGCAAATTGTTTCAACGGCACAAAAAGAGTTTAACCAGATTTTTCCCCGGCCCGGATGGGTCGAACATGATCCGGGTGAGATCTTGTCGAGCCAGGTTAGTGTGGCTGCTGAAGCTTTATCCGGAGCTAATGTTACAGCTTCGAATGTGGTTGCTATAGGAATAACCAACCAAAGAGAAACAACCATTGTATGGAATCGAAAAACCGGTAAACCGGTCTATAACGCAATCGTCTGGCAAGACAGGCGAACGGCCGATATCTGTAAAAATTTAAAACAGGACGGGTATACGTATACCTTCAGAAAAAAGACCGGTCTGGTACTGGATCCATACTTTTCAGGAACCAAAATAAAATGGATTCTTGAAAATGTGGATGGGGCCGGGGAACATGCTGAAAATGGTGATTTATTGTTTGGTACTGTAGATAGTTGGTTGGTTTGGAAACTGAGCGGGGGCAAAGTACACATTACAGATGTGTCAAATGCCAGTCGAACATTACTTTATAATATCCATGAAATGTCATGGGATAAAGAGCTGTTGGATATTCTTGACATACCGGAATCGGTATTACCTGAAGTAAAATCGAGCAGTGAAGTTTATGGTTATACAGGCCGCGATCTATTTGCCAAACCGATACCAATTGCCGGTATTGCAGGTGATCAACAGGCTGCACTTTTTGGCCAGGTTTGCACGAAACCGGGTATGGCTAAAAATACGTATGGGACTGGGTGTTTTATGCTCATGCAGACCGGGGAAACAGCTATAGAATCGAAAAACAATTTGCTGACTACTGTTGCATGGCAAATTGACGGGAAACCTCAATATGCATTAGAGGGGAGTATATTTATAGGGGGAGCGGTTGTCCAATGGCTTCGTGACGGTCTCGGGTTCTTCAGTAAATCAGAGGATATTGAAAAATTGGCAGGACAGGTAGAACAGACTGATGGTGTCTATCTTGTTCCCGCCTTTTCGGGCCTGGGAGCTCCGCATTGGGACCCATATGCCAGGGGAACAATGGTTGGTATTACCAGGGGGACAACCTCGGCTCATATTGCCCGTGCGGCACTGGATTCGATTGCCTATCAAAGTGCTGATTTAATTAAAGCAATGGCATCTGATTCCGGTATTGATCTCAAAGAGCTGCGTGTCGACGGGGGAGCTTCGGTCAACAATTTATTGATGCAGTTTCAGGCTGATATACTGAATGTACCAGTGATAAGACCAACGATAACCGAAACGACAGCACTTGGTGCGGCTTATTTGGCAGGTCTGGCTACCGGTTTTTGGAATAATCTTGATGAGATTTCTAAAAAGTGGAAAGAAGACAAAACATTTAAACCGGTAATGAAATCAGCATCCAGAAAGTCTCTTTTAAAGGGATGGACTGAAGCAGTCGAAAGATCCAAAAATTGGATTTCCTGACAATTAATGGAATTTTTTTGTGGACCGCTCAACAATAGTTGAATCATTAAAAACAAATGACATCGAATGGGATATTCTCATTATTGGGGGGGGAGCTACAGGGTTAGGCACCGCTGTCGATGCTGCGTCCAGGGGATATAAAACACTTTTAATTGAGCAATTTGACTTTGCCAAAGGTACCTCCAGCAGAAGCACCAAACTAATTCATGGAGGTATCCGCTACCTAAGACAGGGAAACATCTCGCTAGTCACTGAAGCCCTGAAGGAACGTGGTTATTTGTTGAAAAATGCCTCTCATCTGGTTAAAAATCAATCTTTTATTGTTCCGAATTATAAATGGTGGGAGAAACCATATTACAGATTGGGCTTTACATTGTATGATTCATTGGCAGGCAAGTTGGGGTTCGGTAAGGCAAAATCACTCTCCAAACAAATTATATTGAAAGATATTCCGGACTTACGTGCAGAGAAACTCAGGGGAGGAATACTGTATTATGATGGTCAGTTTGATGACTCCCGACTTGCTATAAACCTGATGCAAACAGTCTTTGATCATGGAGGCACAGCAGTTAATTACCTAAAAGCTGTACAATTGATTAAAATTGATGGTAAAATTTCCGGCGTCGTAGTAGAAGATCAGGAGACTTCCGAAAGTTTTGATATCAAATCCAAAGTCGTTGTTAATGCAACTGGAATTTTTACAGATGATATTCGCCGGATGGACAATGATCGGGCTGCTCCTATTTTACAGTTTAGCCAAGGGGTGCACATCGTGCTTGATAAGAAGTTTTATTCAAGTGACAGTGCCATGCTGATTCCAAAAACAGAAGATGGCAGAGTTCTGTTTGCAGTACCATGGCACAATAAAGTTATTGTCGGTACTACTGATACACCGGTTGACAATGCACAAATAGAGCCAAAAGCCCTGGCACACGAAATTGATTATCTGCTGGCTTATGCAAACAAGTATCTAAGCAAGAATCTTGCATCAACTGATATCCGAAGTGTTTTTGCTGGACTGCGACCACTGGTGCGTAATGGTAAAAATAGTAAAACAAAATCCATTTCTCGCAAACATACACTTTTTACTGATGAGTCGAACCTGATTACAATTACAGGGGGAAAATGGACCACATACAGGAAAATGGCAGAGGAAACTGTTGACCTTGCTGTTCAGGTGGCAAGATTAGACAAAAAAGATTCGGTAACTGCGAATTTAAAAATCCACGGTTGGACAAAGCATAATAATCGGGAACAACCCTACGCAATATATGGATCGGATGCAGTTGAAATTAGCAAGCTTTCCTCCCGAAATGGTTCACTGGATAAACAGCTGCATCCTGAGCTCCCGTACGATTTGGTTGAGGTTGTTTGGGCTGTACGAAATGAAATGGCGCGGACTGTTGAAGACGTCCTGAGTCGTAGGACTCGAGCATTACTGCTGGATGCAAGGGCAAGTCTTGAATGTACTCATGAGGTGGCGTCATTAATGGCACAGGAGATGGGGAAAGATGAAAAGTGGATTAGTGATCAAATTCAGAATTATGAGAAGATTGCAAATAGATATTTACTTTCTTATGAGTCTAAAATTTAACCATTAATTTATAATGAATATTTATGAATTATTTAATAGCTGAAATTATTGGAACCGCTATTCTGATTTTATTCGGAGGCGGTGTGGTTGCCAATGTTGTTTTAAATAAAACCAAAGGACATAACAGCGGCTGGATTGTGATAACATGGGGCTGGGCAATGGGCGTGTTTATCGCAGTATTTACGATGGGTCAATTCAGTGGTGCACACATCAACCCGGCCGTAACACTTGGCCTTGCAGCTGCCGGATTTTTTGACTGGCCGCTCGTGGTGCCTTACATGCTGGCACAGACGCTGGGTGGATTTATCGGTGCCGTTCTGGTTTGGCTGGCTTATAAAGATCATTTTACTGTAACTGAAGACGGCCCCACGAAACTGGCCATTTTCTCTACCGCACCGGAGATACGAAACTACGGCTCCAACTTTCTGACTGAGGTAATCGGTACTTTCATTCTTGTGTATGGTGTGCTTTATCTTCCCGAAGCCGGTTTTATCAATACCGAAGGTGAACTGCTAACATCTATAACCGTTAACGGGCAGGAAGTCGGTTTTGGATTGGGAGCGTTGGCTGCGTTGCCTGTAGGGCTGTTGGTTTTGGGGATTGGCCTGGCACTTGGTGGTCCAACGGGATATGCAATCAATCCTGCCCGTGACCTCGGGCCGCGAATTGCCCATGCAGTGTTGCCATTTCCACATAAAGGAAGCAGTGACTGGGCGTATTCATGGGTTCCTATTGCTGCGCCATTAACCGGCGCATTAATAGCCGCAGGATGTTATCTAATGTTATAAATTTCAAATTGTGAATAACATGATTAAATTCATTTCTATAATACCGGCATTTATTTTATTACTTTATTTAAATATTGGTTGTGAAAACCAACATACTAATAATCAGATTAATCAATACAAAGCTCCAGATTTGGTTATTGGAATCATGGTTGACCAAATGCGTCCGGAATATATTTATCGATATTGGGATAAATATGGTGACGATGGATTCAAACGCCTGGTTCAGGAAGGGTTCGTATTCGAAGATACCCATTTCGGCTATATGCCCACATTCACAGGGCCTGGCCATGCTTCTGTTTACACGGGAACCACTCCGGCGGTGCACGGTATTATTGGAAACAATTGGTATGTACACGAAGAGGGCCGGTATACCTATGTAACTGAAGACCCTTCTTATCAAACTGTAGGTTCCGGCACCGATGCAGGAGAAATGTCTCCCAGGTGGATGCTCTCATCTACCATAAGCGATGAACTTCGCCTGCAGAGCAATATGCGTTCCAGGGTCGTGGGAATATCTCTTAAAGATCGTGGTTCAATTCTTCCGGCAGGACATACAGGAGACGCTTACTGGTTTGACTATGAAACCGGGGACATAATAACAAGCACCTATTATTATGATGAGTTACCGGAATGGGTAGAGGAGTTTAACGACCGCAACCTTGTTGATGAATATCTTAGTGAACCCTGGGAGACGTTGCTTCCAATTGAAGAGTATACGGAGAGTATTGAAGATGACAATCCATATGAAGGAACATTTCAGGGTCAGGAACGTCCGGTTTTTCCACATGATTTGCCGGCCCTGAGAGACGAGAATGGGCCGGGTCTTGTAGCATCCACCCCCTTTGGAGATGAACTGCTCATGGAACTGGCACTGGCAGCTATTGATGGGGAATCGCTCGGGCAGAATGAATTTACCGATCTGTTAGCTATTTCATTTTCATCTACTGATCATGTTGGACATCAGTTCGGTCCGGCGTCCATTGAAGTACAGGATACCTACCTCCGCCTGGACCGGCAGATCGCACGTCTGCTCAACAGGCTTGATGAAGAATTTGGCAAGGAAAATGTGTTGGTATTTCTCACCTCCGATCACGGTGCGGGGCATGTACCTGCTTATCTGCAGGATATGGGGATACCTGCCGGCATTTTTCCGGAAGATGAGGTGGAAGATGCTATCAGAGAGTTTCTGATGAATCAATATGGGGAAGATCTTCTAAAATCATTCAGCAACAAGCAGATTTTTCTTGACAGAGAACGGATCACGCAATTGGACACAAGCCTCAAAAAGGTTCAGGAGGATGTTGCCCTGTTTATACTGACTATTGATGGAATTGCAGGGTCGTTAAGTGCATATTCACTGCATTTCGGCCAGTTTACGGAAGGAATCGGGAGAAAGGTTCAGCGCGGATATAATCAAAAACGTTCAGGCGATGTAATGACCTGGCTTGAACCGCAATGGATGCCGTGGGCGCCTACAGGTACTACTCACGGTTCACCCTATAGTTACGATACGCGTGCTCCCATGATTTGGTATGGCTGGGATATATCGCCCGGCAGTTCAACCGAAACTGTTTATATATCCGATATTGCATCAACACTGGCTGTATTTTTGAATACAGCTTATCCAAATGGTAATACAGGAAGCCCAATGAATCATTTGATGGATTAAAAAATGTTCAGATTTAAATTTAAAAAGCTCTGAGAGCTTACTCATAGAATGAAATAATTTTTAAGGTTATCACAATGAATAAAGTCGGATGGTATCTGATTATAGCAATATTACCAGTTGTCTTACTTATTAATGCAACAATTGAAGAATCGGATGATGACAATAGACAAAACCTGGTCATTGTATTTGATGGTTTACGCTCTGATTTTATCACACCTGAGTTGATGCCTAATCTCTATGGACTTGGGCAGGATGGGGTAGTGGCTGACAATCATCATGTGGTATACCCGCCTGTTACCAGGGTAAATGCACCGTCATTAGCCACCGGGTCATATCCTGGTACGCATGGATTCTTGCACAATCAAATATTTATTCCATCTGTATCTGAAGAATCGATACATACCGGAGATGATATTGAAACATTGAGATCTATTGAGCCGTTATTGACAGCCACGTCATTTGGGGAGTGGCTTGATCAGCATGATTTATCATTCTTTACAGGCAGTTCCGGTTCATATGGATCTGCATTTCTACTGAATCATACTCTTGCAAGTGCAGGAGTATGGAATTCAAGAGGCTTTATAGCTCCCGACAGGATGAAAACAAAGGCACTGGAACAATTGGGTGATTTGCCTGAAATCGACAGACCCAATTATGCACAAAATCGCTGGGTTATTGATGCTTATTTGCATACTGCAGTGGATAAAAAATTTAAAGATGCTGCCATCCTCTGGATAACTGATCCGGATCGTACAACTCATACTTACGGTATAGGAGCCTCAGAAACAAAGAATGCATTAAAACATGTAGATGATGAATTGGGGAGATTGCTTGCGGAACTGGAAACACGGGGCAAGCTACAGTATACCAATATTTTTATAACGACGGATCATGGATTTTCCACACATGAAGGAGGTTTTGATCTTCACGAAATACTGCATGAAAATGAGCTGAATGAAAATGTCCGGATTTTTGGCAATACACAAATATATTTGAACAATGAAGATCATCAATTGCTGCGACAGATAGTAAGAGCCCTTCAGGAACATCCGGCGGTCGGAGCCATTTTTACACGGGCAAATGCAGAAGATGGTATTAATGGAATAGTTGAAGGTACCTTCTCAATGAATTTCATTAATTATGATCACGATCGGTCCGCGGATATTTTGGTAACAGCTGCATGGAATGATGATATCAATGAATACGGATATGCTGGTATTTCAACACAACCTGGTGTAGCCGGACATGGAACAACGAGCCCTTTTGAGATACAAACCAAAATGATTGCATTCGGACCGGATATTAAAAAAGGCATAGTAAATCCGGTTCCAACGGGAAATATTGATATTACTCCTACAATTTTACATTTGTTGGGTTTGCCAATACCGGATTCAATGGAGGGGCGCGTAATGAGTGAATTGTTGATTGATGGACCGGATCCAGAGACTGTAAACTATAACATTGAACGGTATGAAACAGAACCGGTCGAGTGGAATTCAGAATTTAAAATATATCTCTATAAAGCTCGAACCGGAGAACATGCCTATCTGCACAAGGCAGGAATTGAGCGCTGATTAATTCCGAAAATAATTTATTTAAATATGAAAACTTTAAAAAACATTGTGATGACACAAAAAATATTTTGTCTGGGCATAATTTTGATAACTCTCAATATAATGCCGGTGATTGCGCAACACAGTCACGATCACCCTCATTATCACCATCATCCACGGGAAGTCAATTTTCCGGATATCCCCGGATATTTTACGATGTCAACAGATTTACATATTCATACTGTTTTTTCTGATGGAAGTGTTTGGCCGGATATTCGTGTTGAGGAGGCTTTAAAAGATAAATTAGATGCCATTGCTATAACGGATCATTTGGAACATCAACCACATCAGGACGATATTCCTCACCCTGATCGGAATCGGGCTTATGAAATTGCAGCTGAGCAAGTGGATAAAGAGGAGTTAATTGTAATAAATGGCTCGGAAATAACAAGATCAATGCCCCCCGGCCATGCAAATGCAGTATTTCTTGATGATGCCAATAAATTACTCGTTGATGACGCGATTGAAGCTTTCAGAGAGGCGGATGCGCAAGGGGCTTTTATATTTTGGAATCACCCAAGCTGGCTGCGCCAGGCAGAAGATGCTGTTCCGCCACTTTCTGAGATGCATTTAAAGCTAATTGATGAAAAATTGTTGCATGGCATCGAAGTGGTAAATATGCATAGATATTCTAAAAAAGCTTTACAGATAGCACTTGACCATGACCTAACAATAATGGGAACATCTGACGTCCATGGTCTGATAGATTGGGATTATGATGTGCACCATGGTGGGCATCGTCCCGTTACTTTGGTATTTTCGGAAGAGTATTCCAAGCAGGGATTGCAGGATGCTCTGTTTAAAGGACGGACTGTAGTATGGAAAGATGATTTGTTAATTGGTAAAAATGAATATATGGTTCCATTGATTAATGAATCTCTTTTGATCAAAACTGGTAATTATCTTGATGGTACTTCAGTTTATGAACTGGAAATCGAAAATATTACAGGTCAAAAATTTATACTTAAAAATAAAAGTGATTACACATTCCATCATCATGCAGATGTTATTACAATTGATCCATATAGCACCAAGAGGTTATTGGTTAAGACTATTGATCGGTTAGATACAATACATCTCCCTTTCAGTGTAATGAATGCAATAATCGCACCTGATGAATATGCAATAGTGAAATTCAATATTGATGTAAACTAAGGCATTATAATTTGAAGGTTTAATATTAAAAAAAACTTCCAGTATGAATTCATCTCGAAAAAATTTTATCAAATCAATGGCCATCGGGGCAAGTACAGCTTTGAGTTATCCATTGATTTTTAAAAAAGCTGATGAAAATTCTATAGAAGAGACTACTTCAACGACAAACAGCAGAGCGGGTTCAATAACAGTATTAAATGTAAAAGATTTTGGTGCAGAAGGTGACGGTAGTACAGATGATACTCAGGCCATTCAACGAGCCCTTTCGAAGTCAAAAACAGAACAGTACGAGATTGTGTATGTTCCTGATGGAATTTATCATATCAGCGAAATTTTGGTCATTTATGAAAATACAACACTGCAATTGAATAGGAATGCGGTCATTATTCGTAAAGCTGATATAAATGCAATGCTTATCAATGGTACAGAAGATGTTGCAGGGTTTGATGGACAGAGTAATATTACCGTGCAAGGGGGGACATGGGATGGTAATTCGAGAGAGTTTCCTTCCAATGTTACACCATTGGGATTTGGACATGCCCGGAACATAACTGTACAGAATTTAACGGTATTGGATGTTTATAACTGGCACCATGTAGAGATAAATGCTATTGATGGTGCGACGATACAGGACTGTTTATTCGACGGGATGATTCTGACGAGGGAATACACTGAAATGGTGCAAATTGATTTAATGGGAGCAGAAGGGATGTTCCCATGGTTTGGAAAATACGACCATACTACATGTCGTAATGTATTAATTAACAGATGTATTTTTCAAAATGGAGATACAGCCGGTATAGGAACCCATTCAACCAGAGAAGATGCCCGTCATGAATATATTACTATTACCAATTGTGAATTTATCAATCTTAAACGTGAAGGAATCGTTGCACAAAATTGGCAGAATGTAAACATCGAGAACAATTTCTTCAGAAAATGCAATCAGGGAGTTTTTATTGAAGCCTTATCGGATACCGATTGTAAGGATATAACGATTACAAAAAACAAAATGCTTGATCTGGATCTGTCAGCTGATTCAAATGCAATACAAATTCATTCCGAAAAATCCGGCTCTCAAATTAGACATATATTGATCAACGGAAATTTTCTTTCAAATATCGGTTCACATGGTATAGAAATAGATTATTGTGATTATGCGACGATTCGAAATAATACAGTAAAGAATTGCAAGAAATCTGGTATTTGGAGTAATCAATCCAATAACTTGTCAATTGCTGAAAACGTAGCATTCAACAATGCAACTGGTGAAGGATCTGAGGACAAGGATATTCGATTTAATTCCACAGAAGCTGAACATATTACCAAAAATCACATTGTAACCTCCAATAATATAGAAACATGTCGGATTGAAGCAGTGGATCAATGTTTATTGAGTAACAATATAATTAAGACAGAACTGGTGAAAGACGCTGACTGCACCGGTGTAAATAATTACATAAAAAATGAATTTTACAAATAAACATTAAAATGTAAGTAATAGTGCTCATTGTGAAATACATATTATATTTTTTTGTGATTTCTTAGTAGTTGAGTGTGGTAGCGAAGAGCAAGCGTTAACATACGATTTTGATCTTCAGTGACATCGCAGGGTAAGAGGGTTGGCCTCGGAAAATACTGTGCCCACGGTGAATGGTATATCAGTATACTTTAATATTTAAAGAAAAGACGTCAGTAGTGTCCCATTAAGACTAATTTGAATCATTGCAACCAACTGAGCCACAATGAAATAAGTGTCATTAAAATTTTTATCGACTTGAACTCGTAGTTTGCCAGTGTATTCGCAGTTCAA
>PWNH01000082.1 GCA_003557905.1 Methanomassiliicoccaceae archaeon
AGGTCTTTCATGACAGCATAACCTCCATCCTCAAACCTTCCAATCCTTGACCGGAGACGATGGTGACCTTGACCTCATCCCCTGGGGATATCACCAGATTGACCGGCCTTATGCCCCCTGCACGCTCCAGATCACGAAGGTCGACTGATACCCGCGGGTTGCACATGTCCCCTATGTGCAGGAGCAGGCTGCCTGAGATGCCGCCGTTGCCATCACGATACACGGTCAGCCTAGTGAAGCGGTGTACCCCGTGTCCCGGGAAAGTCCCATGGAACAGGATGACCGAGCCGTCTTTGTGCAGTAAATGACCATCGAACAACTGCCAAGGTGTTCGGGAATATTCGCTCCTCATCCTGTCGATACCGCAGACACTCATGCATAGCCGTCCGTTCTCCTTCGGGACTGTTTCATTCAGATGGTCGTAATGCTTCATATGGATGGAGTCATAGCTCATGGTAAGGGGTTCGACCCATCCCTGGGGCCATGCGTTGGGCACATCGACCGATGCCACCACCCTTTGGCCCTCGTTCCCTTTCACGAACAATGCCGTCTCTGAGGAGACGACCCCTCCCCTCAGGGACTCATCGATGATGAGGCCTTTTATGACTCTGTCCATCCCTTCCCAATCCTCAGCACCTGTGGCCTCCAACTGTTTCCTCAAGGCCGCCGGGGTGAAACCCATTCCTCGCAACGCCCGGTATTTCATACCCGATGTTAGGCGGGCACCTTTCAAAATCTCCATCTCATTGATCCTCATGGCCGCGAAGAGGGAATTTACCGTCTCCGATTCTATCACTGGAAGTGTCAGACCGTCCAGGCTGAACTGGGGTCTGCCCTTACCGGCGGCCAGTATGCCCATGGCGTGATTCACTCTTCCCGGGACCATGTCCGGCAAGGGCGAAAGGTATTCGTCACCACCCCTCTTGGAAAAGGATGTCCCTCTATCGGATTTCAAGACGAGACCGGTGGCCAATGGTGTCGAGAACATGTCCAATATCCCATCCAGAGCGGTTGTGATATCCCCCTCCTTGGGATTCGATGTGAGGAAATGGACTGTTCCACCGCTACGATGGGCGATCTGTCGGGAGAGGAAGTCATTGGGAGCGGAATCTATGCATATGACGGAGCAACGGCGGGAATCATTCCGCTTCGACTCCCTGTTGATGGTCCTCAACGTCTCCTCGGTATCGTGCACCTGACCGTCGGTTATCGTGAGTAGATGCCTGGAGACCTCTCCATCCGCCCGTTTTTGCGCCAGGGCCTCCTCTATCGCCCTCCTCAGTCGTGTGCCTCCCGAGGAGGTGTCCTTGAGGAACTTCTTCGCAACATCGATGTTCCTCTTGTCTGCTTTCAATGGTGTCGGGGACAACCATTTGGTATCGGAATGGAAGAGGCAGAGGTTGAAGACATCGTCCGGACGTAACTTGGAAAGGAACCTCTCCACCGCCCAATCGGCAGCCTCCCATTTCGATCCGGACATTGAACCGGAGTGGTCCACAAGAATGATGACATCCCGAGGAAGCCCTTCCCCTACTTTCTCTGGAGCCACGAGCGCAACGAACGGCTTGCGCCTTCCCTTGCCGACCATGACCATCGATTTCACCCCATCATCAGCCGGGCGCCATCTGATGACCAGATCGTGGTCACATTTGACATCTTCATCGGCGATAGATACCGAGTCATCATGTTCAAGGAGACGGTGGGTCGGGGATTCGAGCACACCACACTCCCGTTTGACATCAACGCTTAAGGTGTGACCGGGGTTGCGGAGAAGAGTTGAAGTGCCCCTGGCTTCTTTAAAAGCCTCCTGAAAACGCGGGGCGATGGTCAATGGGAGTCGGAAAGAGAATCCCTCGCCATCATGGTCTCCCATCTGTATGTAGTGGGTGGTGACACTCACGTCCTGGCCCGGCGTCAGCCCGCTTATCCGGAGGGAGTATACATCGAATGACTCCCTCATAAGCAGAGCGGCGTCATAGCCTTCCGCCATGGCGTGGGCGTATGTCCTCGCCGCCTCGTCCTTAGGTTTTAGTTGGGTCTTCAGGACGGTCTCTCCGAATTCGACCGTCATGGACCTTACGGCAGCATCCCCGGGCAGAGGGAAGCGGTACACCGCCTCCACCGGGCCGGACATCTCGCCCTCGGAGATGCTGAATGTGTGTGTCACATCCAATTCCCCCACCGGGCCGCCTATCCTACCTGTTAATCCAACTGTTTTCAACGGGAGTAGGAAGGAATCCTTCCCATCCCCGACCTGCATCAATGCCATTCCGCCGTGCAGGCTGTTCGCATATCTCTTGGTGTGTATCATCGGACCTTCTCCTTTTTTAGGCCTTTCCCCAAAGGCCATTTTCCTCAGACCAGTTCCCTGTGGGCCTCCATAATCTTCACTATCTTCCTCTTCATCCTCGCCGGACCGTCCTTCTCAGGGTCGATGACCGAGTGGGCTATGGACGCTGAGACCATACGGGCGCCAGGCGAGTTCGGTACCACATCTATTTCCGGCAGGCCATCGATGCTGAGAAGTCCCCTTTCCATGGAAAGACTGGACCTCATCCCCTCCCGGATAGGGTTGAAGACATACAGCCATTCCTGCCCATGTATCTTCTTCAGCTCCTTGACGTTGGGAAGTAGACAGAGCGCCCAACGGGGTGAAGAGATATCGAGTAAAAGCATGCAGCTCAGCAATGGCTTGAGTTCATCCGCTGTTTTCCTCTGACGGATGCCGAAAGATATCCAGGCGGTATGCGGCCAATTGCCGATGGGACGCACGGATTCCGTCCATATGTCCTTGAACCCGGCCTCATGCAACAATCCCATGATCGATGATTCCGATTCCTTGAGCAGCTCTATGATGCCGCTGTTGAGTTCAGGCAACCTCACGAGATTGAGATGCTCGGCATCGTATTCCTCACCGATCAAGGCCAATGCGTTTTGCAGGGATCGAGCGTTCTCATCCCTCGTTTCAGCCTTGTTATAGATTCTGTTGCAGGACATCAAAATATCATCCTTCAACAAAGGATCGCTGTTCTTCACTTCGCTCAGGTTTATGTTCTTCAACTTATTGAATTGAAGGAAATCGAAATCCGGTCCGTAGACGTTCCTGTATCCCTTTGTGGATGAAGGCGGAAGTTCGTTACGGCACCTTGGACACCGCAATGGGCTGTCCTTGGCTGATTTCCATATCTCACCACAGTGGGAACAGTTCGATAGACCTTGACGGTGCAGATTGAGGTCGAAACGGAATGTTCCATAACGTTTGAACATCCCGCCCTGGGCGGAGATGATCGACTTCAAAACATCGATGTCGCCATTCTCAAGACCATTTATTTCAATCGGTTTCAGGGTCTCGGCACCATCATCACTGACATGCCTCTTCAGTATGACCACATCATCACCATCGACACGGAGAGCGTAATGCAACGGAAGTTCGGCCTCCAGTTCGAGTGATGCGTCGTTGATAGCCTGGATAGGGTCATCGGTTACCGGATAATCACCGATGACGGTCGTGAATGCATTCGATTGCTCATCGAGCGAAATCAGCCCCGCTCTGGTGAGTAAGGGCGAAGTCCGCAATGATAGTTCGATGAGTTCCTGTCGCGATTTCATTTTTATCAATATACCGATTTACACTATATGTATAAATACGTAACGATGTTATGGTTCGTTGTTCGATGATTAGCATCAATAGTTTGAATTGTGAATGATTAATCGTGATTCGTCAATGCCGATTCACAAAACAAACGGAACCGGAAGAAGGGCGGCCTTAGAGGATCATCACGTGGGGACGTCCGTTGTTCTCATCAATGACAGCATCCACATCGTAAACACTCTTGATGTTCTCGGCTGTTATGACATCCTTGGCATCCCCGGCCGCAAAAATGCTGCCGTCCTTCATCATGACAACCTTGTCACAGTATTTCATCGCCAGGTCCAGGTCGTGGACGATGGCGCAAATCGAGAGGCCTTCGCTTTTAACAAGATTCCTGAGGAGTTCCATTACATCCATCTGATGTTTTATATCCAGGCTGCTGGTCGGCTCATCCAGTAGCATTATGGACGCCTCCTGTGCCAAAGCCCGGGCGATGAGTACCTTCTGCCTCTGACCTCCGCTCAATTGATCGAACGGGTGGGAGGCGAACATATCGAGGTTCATCGAGGCGAGTATCTGCCAGGTCTTCTCCTCATCCCTCTTGCTGCTCTGCCAGGCGGCATGCGGTCTTCGACCCATCATGACAACCTCGAACACGGTGGGCATCCCGTATCCCCCATTGGAATGCTGGGGCACATAGCCTACCTGTTTGGCTATGTCTATCTGCTTCATCTTTATGATGTCGCGCTCATGGATGAGTATCTCACCCTGATTATGAGAGAG
>PWNH01000123.1 GCA_003557905.1 Methanomassiliicoccaceae archaeon
AAGGGATCATCCAAAAATGATATCCAACCATACACAATCCCCGGTATTCTCTGCCTTAGCTGCGCCAAGTCATCCCGAAGTAACAGCAAGATGGAGGGCGGAAGTGAGAGGACGGGACTCTCACTTACGTATCGCAGATGAGTGTTGAGAAGGAGTTCCTCCGCCGTGTCATCGCCGACATCACGGAGGGCAGGGTCGATCGCGAGGGCCTTCAGAACGCCAAGCTGAAACTATGTCGGGAGTTGGGGATGGTCAGGGTACCGGCCAACTCTGAGATACTTGAGGCGCTGGACGCTGTGCAACGCAAGCAGCTGGCTCCTCTGTTGATGAACAAACCCGTCCGCACCCTCAGCGGCGTTGCCGTCGTGGCCGTCATGACTTCCCCCCACCCCTGTCCGCATGGGCGCTGTGCCTTCTGTCCCGGGGGGGTCCAAGGAGGTTCTCCGCAGTCATACACCGGCAAAGAGCCCGCCGCCCGCCGTGGCGCCCGCAACGAGTTCGATGCCTTCCGCCAGGTGACAGACCGTCTCGACCAGCTTCACCGCATCGGTCACGTGACGGACAAGGTGGACCTCATAATCATGGGCGGTACGTTCACATCACGGGATCCCGCTTATCAGGAGATGTTCGTCAAGGGGTGCTTCGACGCCATGAACCGCGCCCACTCGCCAACCCTTGCAGATGCCCAAGCGCTCAACGAATCCGCCCCCCATCGATGCATAGGCATCACCCTCGAGACCCGTCCCGACATATTCGATGATGTCCAGGTCAAGAGGTCTCTCGAACTCGGTGCGACCCGGGTGGAGTTGGGCGTTCAGATACTCGATGACGATATTTTGGCTGCGATGGACCGCGGTCATGGCATTGAGGCGGTGCGGGACGCCACGCGTCGCGCCAAGGAGGCCGGCCTCAAAGTCAGCTACCACCTCATGCCCGGCCTGCCGGGGAGCGATGCGGAGAAGGACCTGGACAGCCTCAGGCGGGTGTTCGACGACCCCGATTTCCGCCCCGACATGCTGAAGCTGTATCCGACCCTGGTCGTCAAGGGGACGCCCCTATATGATATGTGGAAGGAGGGGTTGTACACACCATACGATGTCGAGCAGGGCGTATCCCTGGTGGCGGACATCAAGGAACTGGTGCCCCCATACGTGCGTATCCAGAGGATACAGAGGGACATCCCCGCCCCTGAGATAGAGGCCGGCATCAAGAAGGGCGACCTCCGTGAGCTGGCGAAACAGAGACTTCGCGATACGGACCGCTCCTGCGGCTGCATCCGATGCCGAGAGGTCGGTCAGCGTGGCCTGGAGTACGACCCCTCCAAACCTTTGGAGGAGATTCGCTACGTGTATGAGGCCTCCGGGGGTCAGGAGCACTTCATAAGTCTGGAGCAGGAAGGCTCGCTCATCGGTTATGTGAGACTGAGGTTGAATTCCGACGGGACGGCAGCTGTTCGTGAGCTGAAGGTGTTCGGGCGCAGCTCGCCCCTGGGCGACCGTGGTGAATGGCAGCACCGGGGCTTCGGCCACCGATTGTTGCGGGATGCGGAGGGAACGGCATCCTCTCTGGGTTCGTCCAGCATCCGTGTCACCAGCGGTGTGGGGGTCAGGCCGTACTATGCGGCCATGGGATATCAGCGCGAAGGCCCGTACATGGTGCGAAGATTGGATTAGTCGAAGTCCATCACCATGACGTCCTTGAGGGATTTCATCTCCGTGAATGGGACCATCACCCTCCCCCGCTCATCCACGCCGAGGAAGCTCCTGCTGTCCCCGTCAGGCATGACGAGGACGAACTCGATCTCCCCGCTCTCAGGGTCGATCAGAAGATCGTCGATGGTCCCCACCATGGAGCCGTCGCTGGTCATCATCCTCTTTCCCAGCAGTTCGGTCATGAATCTCCTCATCAGGCATCCCGTTGCAAAATCCACTTAGGTTCTATTAATGGCTGTGCATCATTGGTACTGGGGCATGTCGCCCCATCCCGCTTTGCGGCGGCGAAGATCCTTGCCGATGTTCAGGTAGCGGTCAACTGTACGGGGGTCTGCGGAAGGAGCGAGGCCTTCCAGGGCGGAGAGGAAATGCCTCTGTGACACCGCCACTGCACCAGCATCCTCCCGGAATGCGTTCAGCCCCGCCTCCCGGCAGAGGTTCTCCAGGTCAGCGCCCACGAACCCCTCGGTCATTGATACTAGTGTTGAAAGCTCGACATCCTCCGCCAGCGGCATGTCCGACGTATGGACGTTGAGTATGCTCAGACGGGCATCGCGGTCCGGGGCAGGAACAAGGACCAGTTTGTCGAACCGCCCTGGCCTGAGCAGTGCCGGATCGATTATGTCCGGTCGGTTGGTGGCCGCCACAACGACCACGTTCTGCAACCCCTCCAAACCGTCAAGGGATGTCAGCAGTTGGTTCACGATGCGCTCACCGGACTTCTCCTCGCCTCCCCGCAAAGGGGCGATGGAATCTATCTCGTCGAAGAATATGATGCAGGGCGCCATCTGTTTAGCCCTCTTGAATATCTGACGGACGGCCTTCTCACTCTCCCCCACCCACTTGCTGACTATCTCCGGGCCGCTGATGCTTATGAAGTTGGCACCGGACTCGTTCGCCAAGGCCTTGGCGATGAGCGTCTTGCCCGTCCCGGGAGGGCCGTAGAGGAGCATGCCCTTGGCCGCCCTGATGCCCAATCTCTCGAAGGCCTTGGGGTCCTCGGAGGGGACCAGGAACTCCATTATCTCCTTCTTCAGTTCATCCAGCCCCCCGATGCGGTCCCAACTGATCTTTGGTATCTCCACCATGACCTCCCTCATGCCCGAGGGCTCCACCTCCGTCATCGCCTGGCGGAAGTCGTTCATCTCCACCCTCATCCCCTCCACCAGCTGAGCGGGCAGAGGTCCGTCCAGATCGAGCTCGGGCATGTGGCGTGACAGGCATGCCATGGCCGCCTCCCGGCACAGGGATGCCATGTCGGCACCCACGAAACCCTGCGTGGCCGATGCCACCTCATCAAGGTCAACATCCTCATGCAATGGCATGCCGCGGGTGTGTATCGACAGTATCTCCCTCCGACCCGTACGGGACGGAACGCCGATCTCGATCTCGCGGTCGAAACGACCCGGTCTCCGCAGGGCGGGGTCTATGGACGATTCCATGTTGGTTGCTCCGATGACCACGACCTCGCCGCGACCGTCGAGGCCGTCCATAAGGGTCAGCAGCTGGGCGACGACACGTCTCTCGACCTCACCGTTGACCGAGGCACGGTCGGGAGCTATGGAGTCGATCTCATCAATGAAAAGGATGCTGGGCGAGCCCTGCTCCGCCTGTTGGAACACCTGCCGCAAACGTTCCTCGCTCTCGCCGTAATAACGGCTCATTATCTCCGGGCCCTGTATGGAGTAGAAACTGGCCCCGGACTCGTTCGCCAAGGCCTTGGCGATCAGGGTCTTCCCCGTTCCAGGGGGGCCGTAGAGGAGGACTCCCTTGGGCGGCGCTATGCCCAGCCGGTCGAAGAGCTCCGGATGCTTCAGCGGCAGTTCGATCATCTCCCGAACGCGTTTCAACTCTCCGTCCAGTCCGCCGACGTCATCGTAAGTGGTGTTCCAGGCCGGACCCGTCTTGGTCCCCTCAGGCTCCTCCTTGAGGACCAACTCGGTACCGGGCACGACCATCACGGGGCCGTTCGGGACCGTGCTCACAACCGTGAACGGTGATTTGCCTCCCATCAGGGCGATGTTCGGTACCACGATGTCATTGCCACGGATAAGCGGTCGGTTGACCAGTCCGCGCAGGAAAAGCTGTTCGGCACCCTGTCCGAAACTCACCCTCTTGCCGACAGGTATGTTGGGAGCGAGGACGACCTTTTCAGCAGGCGCGGGGTCGATCCTTCTCACCTTCACGGTCTCATCGACCGATACTCCAGCGTTGGTCCTGGTCAGCCCGTCAATCCGTATGATCCCCCGACCCTCGTCCTCAGGCAGTCCACGGAAGACCTTGGCCACGGTGGTCCTCTTACCGACGATCTCGATGCTGTCGCCGGCCTCGACGTTCAACGCCCTCCTGGCCTGAAGGTCGAGACGCGCCCGCCCCAGCCCCGCCTCAGCCTGGCGGTGAGCCATCGCGACCTTTAGGTCCACCGTGTCTCCCATGCAGGATGATATGAATGTCGGGGTAATAGACTGTTTCCTTCTGCCTTTCCGATCCATTCCTGGCAACAATCATGTCAGCATAAGACAGTTTTTTACATTCTGAAGGCATGTGATGAAATCATCCGACCTCGGTCGAAACGGATACAGGACGTAATGGGTGTGGAAATGAAGGCCGCAATACTACGGATTCAGAAGTGGTTAGGGGATGGCACAGAGTATAGGCGTGTGGTAGCACTATTCGCGGTCGCATTACTGTTCTACGCCTTCTTGATGCTAGCTATGATGGCGACCGACTTCGGGGCCACCATCGTTCACGACGTATCTGATGAGGCGGTACAGACACATCCCGACATTCCCTTCTATCAGGAGAGGACAGAGGGCATACTCGCCGGACAGATACCCTATCTCGATTTCTATTCCGAGAGTCCGCCGCTGATCATGTACCTGATGTTGCCGGCCGCCCTGATGGGGAACACCGTGGCTTCTTATGCGGTGCTTTTCACCGCATATGTTTTCATCACCGCTTTTGTGATCTATATCCTACTGCGAAAGAAGGATGAGGCCGTTGCCCTGCTGGCGACCGGCTTCTTCCTTTTCAACCCGATAACCTGGGCCACCGCCATCATCTTCGTTCAGGACGAGACCGTGGTGGCGTTGTTCTATGCGCTGCCCGTACTGCTTCTGATATTGGGCCGCGCTCAGGGCGCCACACTGGTGGCCACCCTCGGCGCATTGACGAAGATATTCTCCGCAGTCCTTGTGCCGCTGGCATTGATAAAGCAGTCCGCTGCTGATATGAAACGGTCCATAATCTATCTGGCAGTGGCCGGTGCCGCTGTGACCCTGCCGCTCCTTCTCGTCGCCTGGGAGAGGTTCCTGCGTTTCCCCAGCTATTATCTGCGGCAGACCGGTGAGGAGGGACTTCAGGAAGGCATCAGCGTCTGGGTCGTCCTATACGACAGCGGCATAACCTTCCCGGGATTCCTCCTTCAGGCCCTGTTCGTGCTTGGCACACTGTATTGCCTGTACCTCATATGGAAGAGGGATATCGACTCCGTGCGGGGCGCGTTCCTCTTGATCTTGCCCTTCTTCCTGTTCTTCCCCAAGATCTACGCCTGCTACTTCATCATACCTCTGGCAGTGATATGCATATTGGCCACTGCCGATATGAGGCAGGGTTGGTTGCTGACCGTGGCAGCGTTCCTGTCATTCTTCGTCCAGTTCTTCCAGAGCTATAACGGGGCCCCATCGATGCTCCCCAGCGACGGCCTCTGGTCCCTGATACCGTTCGCATTGGCACTGTCCTGGCAGATGATCATGCTATACATGGGAATAAGAATGCTGAGGATGGGCGAGGTGCCCTTGTTCCGATCTCCAGACGGAAGGTGATGTCACAGGGAGCCCATCATCCTCTCCCACCCGGCAGCTATGCGTCTCATGAAACGCTCGCCTCCCAGACTGAGAGCGACCTGCTCCACGCCCCTCTCTGCAACATAACGATAGCTCACGTAGGATGCAAAGCAGGCCCCGATGAAGTTGGTCAGCAGGTCGTACACGGTGTCCTCAAGATAGAACTGCATCTCCACGCCCATGTAGCCGGCGAACCACTCGAATATCTCCCAGATGACGCCCAGCAAAGACACGGTAGTGACCGCGAGATAGGGCATTATCTTGATCGGGATACGGATGGAGCTGATATAATTGTCAACCAGCACCAGGAACATGAAGACTATGATGGCGACAGTGATGCTTGACAATGTGTGGGACACCTTGTCGAACCACGGATAGATGGTGTAGAACATCAGGAAGTCCCCCACCAGGTGGTTGATGAGGGACGCATAAATCATTATGATGAGGCTCCAAGGGACTATCAGACGTTCGGTGAAACGCAATACGAGAGGTATGCCGAATGCTATACTCCCAAGCGAGCCTATCAGTATGACGCGGTTGTAGTGGCCGCCCTGGTCGAGATATGCGAATATCGAGAAGATGGTCACTATCGGTAGGACCGACCACATCAGGAACGCCAAGGGTTTCTCCCAATTCTCCCAGCGCCTCATTGTCCATTCCTCCTCTGGTAGTCGGGTACCTTGATATGGAACAGGCTACGCCTCCTCATGTAAGCGAGGAGTATGAAGGATAGGAGCACCCCCCCGATGGTGGCCAGGGTCATATCGGTCATAAGTATGTGGTTGGAGGTCACATAGGAAGTGCCGAAGAACTGATCGTTGAAGTAAAGGCCCAGGGTGTGGAACATCCCCAGGGTGCTGGTGAAGGCGATCATGAAGAAGACTAGCAGTATGCGGTCAAGGACCAGCCCGTGGTAGTGCTGCAGATGTATCATCATGACCAGGCTGACTGAGAATATGGCGATCATCTCCGCGACCCTGACTCCGGTGAGGATGTTGGTGACGGGGACCAGGGTCATTGTGACGTAGATGATGAACGGTATACTGAGCAAGACCACCAGTTCGAATGCGGGCATTATGCTGGGGTCGCGGAATTTTATCGGAGGATAGAGTGCCAGATAAAGGGCGAACAGCCCCATCAAAACGAAGAACACTCTAAAGTTGGCCAGAGCCAGCAAAATACTGAAGAATAGGAAACCCACCAATACCCATGTCAAAATCCACTCATAATCCTCAGGACGTTTTTTCAAGAATTCTCCCTCCGACAAACCGATTGTTCGACTCCCTACTACGCTCCATCCGACCTAGGTCGATTGCGAATCCAATCATAGGATAAAAAAAGTAACCTTCGCCACCGCTCGGAACGGAAGCTTGCCATAGCCCTCACCAAGTTTCGCTGACATGGCCGTCCGGGACGGAATCCCCATCGGCCAGAACCACTCCGCGGAGCTTGCATCCCCTACCGATGTCGACGCCTCTACCGATTATGCTGTCCACTATATGCGAACCCTCCCCGATCGTGGCGCCATCTAGTACGACCGACCTCTCAATGATGCAAGTGTCGGCCCGGACTCCAGGGTGGATGACAGATGACGACACACTCACATCCCGGAGTGCCACGCCTTCCATTATGTGGCTGTGACCTTTTCCTCCCACGGCCTCCGCCTTCAATATGTTGGCCCTCAGAAGGTCGGACGGTCGACCGATGTCCATCCAGAACCCCTGCAGGACGTGCCCTCTGATGCCAAGTCCGTTGGATAGGACATCGGGGAATAGGTCCCTTGAGAAATCGTACATCGCGCCTTCAGGCACACGGTCCATCACGCTGCGGTCCAAAATGTATATGCCGGCGTTCACCAGATCCGAGAACACCTCCTCCGGCGGAGGCTTCTCACGGAACCTCTCCACATTTCCCTTATCATCAAGACCGACGATTCCGAACTCCGTGGGGTTGTCCACACGGGTGAGGGCCATTGTAACAGCGCAACCTCCCCGGCGGTGACATTCCACCATTTCTTGGATGTAGACGTCGGCGAGAACATCGCCGCTGGCCACCAGGAAAGTTTCATCGAGGCGGTCCTGTAGCAGTTTGACCGAGCCGGCGGTTCCCGCTGGCTCCTCCTCATAGGCGAAGGAGATGTCCGCCCCGAACTTCGAACCGTCACCGATGAAGTCCGAGATTATGTCAGACCTATAACCGCAGGCTAGTATAATCTCCTTGACCCCCGAATCGATGAGGCTTCTTATCACATACTCCAGGCATGGAACTCCCATCACAGGCAACATTGGTTTGGGAACGGTCTCCGTGAGAGGCCTCAACCGTGTGCCTTTACCGCCGACCATTATCACCGCTTGCTGAACTCCCCCGCTCATACAGACCCCACCATACACCTTGTCCACCAATCCGAGGCGAAAACGTTACTCGGTGCGTTCCCCCCACAACATCGCCACGTTATCCTCCTTCCTGACGCCCAAAGCCTTTGCCACCGGGTCGCATTTGGCGCGCATCAGGTAGAAGACCTCACAGATATCCTCATCGGAAAGGGCCTCGAAGTTGGCCATTCCCTTGGATATTATCACATCCGCCCTGTCGAACTCCTTTCTGCAGGCGTCCGACACGGTCGATAGGTCCAAGCCTATGGCGAATTGACCCGTGTCAACGATGCCGTCGAGCACCTTATCGAGACCGACCCTTTCAGCATCCTCCCGTGTGACATCTGTGAGTATGGGCTCCCCCTTCACCACTCCTATGACCTCGCTACCGATTCTCCTCATCTCTTCTATGAGCAGACGGTCGAAGACAGATTCCCCGCAATTGTCGAAAAGATAGAGGACCCTCCTCCCCTCCCCAAGACGGGTGCGTAGCTTTCCCACGTCATTGACGTCCAGGCCTTGGGCCATCAGTCCGTGGAATGAGTCAATCAACTCATCGGGATGCTGTATGGCGATCCCGGGGCCGAAATCCATGATGTTGCCGACAATGGACCCGATGACTGCGGCCTCCAATCTGTCTTCCGATGATTCAATGGAATCCATTAGATGAGGAAGCAACATCTCCGCAACCTCATCTGACCGGATTTTGAGAGTATGATAAGGGTCTTTCACACCCAATGCGTCATAGGCCTCCCTGTGGACACGGCTCGCCATCTTCGCGGAGTTCTTGGCATCGGGATAGGCGGCCGACATCTCCCGCAAGGCGGCAGCGACGGGACGGGCACCGTCCTCATCCGCCACCAACCTCGACTGGAAGAGCACGCGCTTGAGCAGGCAGGGCACGCACTCGGGGTCCGGCTTCATGATTGGGTGTAGAGTATGGGCCGATAAATCATTTGCCACATCTGATTCGGATAACGGCATGGCAACGCTTAATATCGGAGGCGCTCTTCATGCCAACGATGTTCCGTGTATCGGTCGGGGTGCCAGCCTACAATGAGGAGGGCAACATAAGACGCAGTCTAGAGTCGATACTGGCCCAGGACACCGCGGGGCATGAGCTCCTCGAGGTCATAGTGGTGTCAAGTGGCAGCACGGACTCCACCGACGACATCGTACGGTCCATGGCGGAGCAGGACCCTCGCATAAGGCTCCTGGTCCAGAAGGGCAGGGAGGGCAAAGCCTCCGCCAATAATCTTTTCATGAGCAGTGCACGCGGGGACGTGCTCATACAGCTGAATGCTGACGCCTTCATTTCCCCGGATGCGTTCAAGCATCTTCTTGCACCGCTCTCGGACCCTGAGGTGGGGGCGGTCACCGGGCGTCTGGCCCCGGTCAACAATGGCGGAGGATTCTTCGCTTTCACCGCGCGTCTCATGTTCCATCTGCACCACGGTGTCTCCGCGATGAATCCCAAGATGACCGAGCTTTTCGCCATAAGGAACCTGGACCTCCAGATGCCGCGGGACGTCAACACCGACGAGGATTGGCTGGCCCACACCTTCTATTCAATGGGGTACCGCATCGTCTACGCGCCCGATGCGGTGACCAACCTCAAGGGGGCGGACAACATCCGCGATTTCCTCAACCAGCGGGTCAGGGTGAACATCGGCGAGAACTACATGAAACGCCGTTTCAACTACCGCCCGCCCACCAAGGACAAGGGGTTGGTCTTCAACTCCCTTCTCGACTTCATACGCGAGGAACGGCCGAACCCGTTCCTGTTGTTCGGAGCCATGCTCCTGGAATCAATGGCCAGGGTGTACTCCAAAGCCTACGTGGCCCTGGGATTCAAGGATCAGGCGGTGTGGAAGGTCATAGATTCCACCAAGAGGCATTGAGCCTCAAACGGAATGCCTTCTCCAATATGGCCCGTCACCGCTCCTGATGGCATAGGTCAGGTAAAGCAGGCAGAACGTCGCCATCAGCGCTGAGACAGCCAGAATCACGATTGCCAACTGCTCAATCGATTGATTGTAGAGGGACATGAGGACCACCTCGACGACGGCGAAGAAGGCGATGATGGCGATGAAACGGTTCCCGTCGGTGGCCAGCCCGAACACCATGAACAGACTGGCCAGCCCGAACAGCGTCATTGCCATGCACAGGATCACCAGGACTCCGGCAGCCCCCACGTAGGCCTCTCCATAGACGATCTCCATCACGAACTCCGGCATCAGGGCTATCAGTATGGTAGGGGTCACACAGAGCAGAAGGGACCACAGGGCGGCCTTCTTGAATATGGGCAGGGGGTCGTTCCCGGTCTCCATGGCAGCGGTAACCTTGGGGAACAGGACGGTCCCCACCGCTCCGGGTATGAAGACCAATAGCTTGCTCAATTGCGAAGCGGCGGCGAACTGTCCCGCCACATCCCCCTCGATGAACACCCTGACCGCTATCAGGTCCACATTGGTCAGGGTGCCGAACGAGAGTGCGGCGACCAGGGACGGCATCGCGTAGAGGCCGACCTGCCTCATCTCGAAAGGGATCCTTTCCTTGGTGATGTGTTTCAAAACAGGCAGTGCGGCGATAGCAAGCGCGGCCCCTGCGGCGAAAGCCGCAGCCGTGAAGGCCCCGCCGACCCCGTATCCCAAAAGGACGACAACGACACCGACCACGATCTTGGAAACGGCGGCCAGGATCTGCTGTATGCTCATCCATCCGAACATCTCGAAAGCCTGGTTGACGCCTATGAACACCCCCCAGATCAGTTTGAACACCACACCGATCGCGAGTATGATCACCAGGAGGGGAGAGCTCAATGAGAAGAGGTCGACGATGAATGGGGTCAGCAAGAACATCGCCACCATGAAGACGGTGCCGATGATCAATGTGATAATTGTCATCCGGACCATCAGCCAGGAAATCTTGGCCGGTTCATTACGGGCTATGAACTGCGTAACGAACCGGGTCATTATGTTGTGGACGGTCCGCATCGGCAGCGACAGGATCATCAGCATCGACATCAGGGCCGCCAGTTCGGAATAGGAGTTGACGTCGAGATTCCGGGCCATGAACACATGGAACAGGAAGTCCAGACCGCTCCCGATGACGGTGGCGGTGAAGAGCATGGCGGCCGGTCCGACCATGCCGCCGTCGGGCAGTTGTCTCTGGACACTCCCCCACAACCGATTCACACCCGATGTCCCCGTTCCTTGTCTCATATGCATCATTTCCGGTCTATCATGCGGGAGACTAGTGTTGCGACCATCTTACCGCCCCTGCCACATTGTCTCAATATGGATATTATTACAAGAGGTGATATCTTCGACTCCCCTGCCATGCGGGGCATGAAATCGAACTCCACCTCCCGCGTATCGATTCCGGGGGGACAGAGCTTGAGGAGGTCGAAGAGTGCTTTGAAACCCTTTCTTTCCAGCTCATCCTCCCTCTCCTCGATGACGTTCTGGAAAATTTCCGTCCTACCGGCGAAGAAACCGGTCATTATGTCCCTGCTGGTGGGCTGGGAGCGGAATACGAGGTAGCAATGGGCCATGACATGGGCCACTGAGGAGGAGAACCTCCGGAACGGGGTCAGGGCGGAGCGGTCCGTCCTGACGCCGATGGTCAGGTCGGCACCGTCCCTCATCTCGTGCAAGAGGTCAGCGACCTTCCCGGGGGGATGCTGGAAATCACAGTCCATGACCACGAAGTATGGGGTTCTGCAGATCCTTATGCCGTCATAGATGCTGGCAGACAGGCCGCGGTCGGAGCGGTCCCGTACGACCACCCGCACATCCTCGTCGCCTCCCCATCCCCTGACGGCCGCGGCCGTCCCGTCCTCGGAGTCATCGTCGACCACCAGGATGCTCTGGTCCGGATAGAGGGAGGTCAACGTGGTCAGCATGGCGCGTATGTTGTCCACTTCGTTGAGAGTGGGTAGAATTATCGTCGCATCACCATTGGCAGCCAAGAACGTCCACCTCTTCCACTACAGGATGGCTGGCGATGGCCTTAACAATATATTAACTACACTGGAAAGTCTCTAGCCAGCATAGTAACGGTCTATTGATACGCCATTTGGGCATAGAAAAGGATAAAATACGGTTATCGTCATAAACCGTCCGATGACCGAAGTCAATCCGTTGCCGTCGATTCTATCCAAATGCAGCGGATGCGTTGGTCTAGTAGTACTGTAGGGCCGCCCATCTTTTAGGCGGTCCTCTCATCGTTAGGAGGTGTTTCCATCAGAGGATCTGAGATTATCGTTGATGTTTTGCAGGCAGAGGGTCTTGATGTCATGTTCGGGATACCAGGGGCGGCAACGCTACCCCTGTACGACGAGCTTCTTGACTCGGGTATAGAGCACATACTGGTCCGCCACGAGCAGGGCGCCGCCCACATGGCCGACGGTTACGCGCGTATCAAGAAAGCCCCGGGGATGTGCATCGCCACATCGGGTGCCGGTGCGACCAACCTGGTCACAGGCATAGCCACGGCGTATCTGGACTCGTCACCGGTGATAGCCATAACCGGTCAGGTCCCGACCACCGTCCTCGGCAGTGACGGTTTCCAGGAGGCGGACATCTTCAGCCTGATGATGCCCATCACCAAGCACAATTTCCGTGTCACCGACCCATCGACGCTGGCGACGGACTTCCGGTCCGCTTTCCGCATAGCCACGTCCGGCCGCTGCGGCCCCGTCCACATAGACATACCGAAGGACGTCCTGACCCGCGAGGGCGACATCCCGCCGCGACCGACGCCCATGCCGATATCCCCTATGGAGCCCAGTCCTGACGAGGTCCTCGTCGCCGCCAAGATGCTCATGCAGGCCGAGAGGCCGCTGATCATGCTCGGCGGTGGTGCCAACTGGTCGGGGGCGGGCGCCGAGGCCCTCGCTCTCGCTGACCAGCTGGCGGCACCGATAGTCACCACCCTGATGGGCAAGGGGACCGTCCCCGAGACGCACCCTCTGGTCCTGGGCATGATAGGGATGCACGGACGCGCAGCGGCGAATTACGCGCTGGAGAACTGCGACGTCATGCTCGTCGTCGGCGCCCGTTTCAGCGACCGTACCGTCGGCGAACCGGCATCCTGCCGCATGAAGGTCATTCACATCGACATAGACCGCACCGAGATGGGCAAGAACGTCTGCCCCACCCTGGGCATAACCGCCGAGGCCAAGGCCGCGATGTCGGCAATCAGCAAGGCCATAAACCTCAAGGTCCACAGCAGCAACTGGTCGGAGGCGTCGGGAGAGATGATAAAGCGCTGCGCCTGCGACATCGATGTCTGCGAGGACCCCATAAGCCCGCGCAAGGTCATCCACGAGCTGAATTCGATCCTCCCCAAGGACGCCATCATCGTCACCGAGGTCGGCCAGTGCCAGATGTGGGCGGCGCATTTCCTGGACATCAAGGACCAACGGACCTTCATAACGTCCGGAGGTCTGGGTTGCATGGGCTTCGGCCTGCCTGCCGCCATCGGCGCCAAGTTCGCCGCTCCCGACCGCAAGGTCATAGACATAGCCGGGGACGGGAGTTTCACAATGGTCTGCCAGGAGTTG
Organism: Methanomassiliicoccaceae archaeon; assembly: GCA_003557905.1. Taxonomy (GTDB): domain Archaea; phylum Thermoplasmatota; class Thermoplasmata; order Methanomassiliicoccales; family Methanomethylophilaceae; genus PWHV01. The sequence goes on from PWNH01000123.1 coordinate 13,499, forward strand.
GCTACCGCGGCCAAGAACGACATACCCGTCGCCATCGCCCTGTTCAACAACTCCCGCCTGGGCATGATCAAGCAGCACCAGCGCCTGTTCTACGGTGACCGCCTCACCGCTCAGGACCTCAGCGGTGTCGACATGGTCAAGCTGGCCGAGGCATTCGGTGCCGAAGCGATACGTGTCGAGCACCATCAGGACCTCACGCCCGCCCTGCAGCAGGCCATCGACAGCGACCGACCCTGCCTGGTTGACATACAGATTAATAGGGAAGAGGACATTTTCCCGTTGACCATCAGAACCGCGGCCGGGCCCACGGTCCATCGCGGTTCCTGTCCCTACGAAGGAGGTTGCTAGGATGGAAGTCATCTCAATGCTAGTCAAGGACGAGTTCGGTGTCATGCAGAGGATCATGGGTGAGTTCACCCGTAAGCGTATCAACGTCGAGACAATCGTCGTCGGCAAGTGCGAGGTCCCGGGCAAGGCCCGTGTGGTCCTGTCAGTCATCAGCAAGGAGATGGCGGACATAGCTGTCGAGAGGCTCGGTAGGCTCCACGACGTGGAGGCGGTCGAGATCGTCGAGGAGCCCCGGCAGTCCGCATATGCGCTGATATCCACCAGCAAGGGCTGGGTCGGCCTGATCGGAAGCCGCGATGAGGTGGCGGAGATAATCGAGAAGACCGAGCCTGAGCATTACATCAAGACGGTCAACGCGCTATAGGGGAGGAGATCAATTGAAGTCAACCGAGAAGATATGGGTCAACGGCGAGTTTGTTGACTGGAAGGATGCGCGGGTGCACATCCTATCGCATGCATTGAACTACGGCACGGGGGTTTTCGAGGGGCTGAGGGTCTACCCCAACAGCGATGGCAAGTCGATATTCCGCCTCAAGGACCACATGAAGCGTTTCCTGGAGGGGGCCAAGGTACTGGCCTTCGACGTCCCCTACACCCATGAGGAGCTTTGCGAAGCGGTCAAGGAGACCGTCCGTGTCAACGGCGAGGTCGATTACCTCAAACCCTGCGCCTTCCTCGGCGGCGAGTGGGTCGGTCTGAACCCCATCGGCGTGCCGGTGACGGTCAGCATAACCGCCATCCACATGGGCTCGTATCTAGGCAAGGAGATCCAGGAGAAGGGCGCCAAACTGATAACGTCCTCGTGGAAGAGGCCTTGGAACATGGCCGCTCCCGCCGGCGCCAAGGTCAACGGCCTCTACGTCACATCCTGCCTGGCGAAGATGGAGGCGGTCAAGAACGGTGCCAACGAGGCCCTGATGCTGAACGCACAGGGCAACATCGCTGAGTGCAGCGGTGAGAACATATTCATCTTCAAGCGCGGTAAGCTGTACACGCCGAAGACCACCGACAGCATCCTGGAGGGCATAACCCGCAACTCCATAATGGAGTTGGCGGAGGACATGGGCTACGAGATGATCGAGACCGAGGTCTCACGCTTGGAGGCGTACACCGCCGATGAGGTGTTCATGACCGGCACCGCCGCGGAGATCACCCCGGTGACGATGATAGACCACCGCTCCATCGGCGAGGGCGTCCCTGGAGAGGTGACCCGTGAGCTGCAGGACGCGTTCCATGACGTGGTCACCGGCAAGAATCCCGACTACGCCCGTTGGTTGGACCACGTGTAGCTGCGCAACCGTTAAAATCCAAGGCATTTATTGATTACAGAGGAATAGACATGGGGAACACCAAAGAGAATCTTCAGCACGCCTTCGCCGGCGAATCCCAGGCAAACAGGATGTACCTCGCCTTCTCCGAGAAGGCCAGGCAGGAGGGCTTCGACCAGGTGGCCAAATTCTTCCGTGCCGCCGCGGAGTCCGAGACCGTCCATGCCCTGGCGCACTTCCGCACCATGGGCGCCGTGAACGACACCGTGAACAACCTGGAAGAGGCCATACAGGGCGAGAGGCATGAGTACACCACCATGTACCCCGAGTTCGTGGCCCAGGCCAAGGCCGACGGTGACAAGGCCGCGGAGCGCAGCTTCGTCTACGCCATGATGGTCGAGGAGTACCACGAGGGCGAGTTCATAGCCGCCAAGGAGGCCGTGGCCTCCGGTAAGGACCTCCCCGCCGTTGACCTGCACGTGTGCAAGGTATGCGGATACGTCGCCCAGGACACCCCTCCGGCGGCCTGTCCGGTATGCGGTTCGCCCGCCAAGGCTTTCAGGGCCGTCGAGTAGGCCCGCAGCAAACCACTTCCTCAAATCCATTACCAGCGGTCCACTCAACAATCCTTTTATATGGGGACCCCTTCACTTCATTCCGCTCTTCTGAGCCGATGACTGATGACGATGCTTCGGCATCGGAAGGAGGTAATCAAATGTCCATCTACGTGAAGTACGACACCCCCAAGGAGCTCTCTGACAAGACTTACACCCTGGTTGAGACCGCTCGTGACACTGGCAAGATCAAGAAAGGAAGCAACGAGGTCACAAAGGTCGTCGAGCGCGGCGACGCCGCCCTGGTCGTCATGGCCGCCGACGTCGATCCCCCGGAGATACTGGCTCACATGCCCATGCTCTGCGAGGAGAGAAAGGTCGCCTACGCCTACGTGCCCAGCAAGGCCGAGCTCGGGAACGCCACCGGGTTGGAGAAGCCCACCG
>PWNH01000038.1 GCA_003557905.1 Methanomassiliicoccaceae archaeon
ACACCGAACGCGTCCAGCTCTGCCAATACCGCGTCCACGTCATCGGCGAGGAAAGCGACACTGTTCACCTTGTCACCTATGGGCGTTCCGTCCTGCACCAAGGACTGGAGCTGCTCCAAAGGAAGGAATGCGATAGCCACTCCGCCCGGTAGGCTGAACCCGCCCAGGCTGACGTCACCGGCCAGAAGGAACTCGGTGCTGCTGCCCAGCCCGGTAACCTCGAGGACCATGTCCTGACCGAGGACGGTGAACAGTGCATCCGTTCCTTTGACGAGGCCTTCCGCCTCCATACCCGCTTGGACGACCGTCTCGTTCACATCTGTGAAGAATGAACCCTCCCTGATCTCCAGGCGGTTTATGCTCACGTCAGTGGGGTCTTCCAACCCTACAAGGATGGCGGGGTAGCGTTTCCCATCATGATGATAATGGCCCTCCAGGATGAGTCTCAACTGGTAGGCCTCGACGTCACCGGATGAAATCAGGCCATCCATGGTCGTTGTCAGGTCCCCTCGGTCCTTCAAACCGTCCATGGTCACGATCGCGTCAGGGAACTTGAAGTTCTCAACACGGTCCTCGATGCTGGCGTCCATCGCCTCAGCACCGTAAAGCCCCATGGCGAACATGCCCGCAGCCCAGGCCATCAGGAGCGAGATGCCTATAACACGCCATTTCATCTGGCGGTTCTTACGTACCACCGACAATGACAATGTCCGCATCTCAACCACCGTTCTCGACCAGTATGCCGTTGCCGAGTTCCAGGACGCGGTCGGCGTACTTTTTGAGTTTGTTGTTGTGCGTGACTATGAAGAATGTTATGCCCAGATCCCTCTGGATATCTTTCATGAGTTCCATGATGGACTCCTCACGGGCACCGTCAAGGTTACCGGTCGGCTCATCGGCGAGGACGATCTTCGGCTCCTTCGCCAGAGCACGAGCGATCGCCACCCTCTGCTGTTGGCCTCCGGACATCTCTTGCGGGAAGTTGTGCATCTTGTCCTCGAGACCTACAAGCTCCAGGTACCGAGTGGCGCGCTCAGAGTTGGAACCCTTGTCCGAACTAACGGTCTCCAGTGATATTTCCACATTCTCCTTGGCGGTGAGTGTGGGTATCAGGTTGTAGAATTGGAATATGAACCCCACCTTGCGGCGGCGGAAATCAGTCAGTTTCAATGGATTGTACCCTGCGATATCCTCTCCATCGATCATCACCATACCGCTGTCAGGGACATCTATCCCTCCCAGGATGTTCATCAGAGTCGTTTTGCCGCTTCCAGAGGGTCCCATGATGATTATCATCTCCCCCCTCTCAGCATCCATCTGTAGACCTTCAAGCACTTGAGCGACTTCTCCGCCGGAGCGGTAGCCTTTACTCACATCGTACAGTTTTACCAGGGACATACCCTTTCCTCCGTTCAATATTTTTGAAGAAAGGGCGATATATAAGCGTTTGTCACCCTATTGTGATAAAATAATATCAATATAATATATTTATTCATTATCGACATGGGTGCAGGAAAATGGAAAAAGGGTTTACGATCACCCCGACGTCCTCTCGCGGATGATCCTCTCCACGTCCACCTTGTCAGCGTGCCGGATGGGGACTATGGCCGCTGCCATGGTGAAGAACAGCCCCAGAACGATGGTGAAGACGATGCCGAACATGGTGTAGGCAACGGGGAAGTACATCACCACCTCTTGATAGATGGCTATTAGGAAGTCGGCGAACACGAAGGCCGCCGGGAGGCCCACTATGACCGCACCGACGGCCAGTATGGCCATTTCCACGATTATTGGCCAGGCCATCTCCCTCTTGTTGATGCCCAGACTCTTCATTGTCGCGTACTCCATCTCCCTCTCGGCGGCGATTATCGTCACCGTGGCGGCGGCGACGATGAAGGCTATGATGCCGTTGAGGAAGAAGAACGCGTAGTACAGTTCCATGGCGCCCTCCATCATCTCGTTGATGGCGTCCCACGACTCGCCCATCAGGACGATGGTGATTATGTTGCCGTTCTCGTAAAGGAGTTCTCTGGCGTCCGCGGGCGTCAGCTCATCGGTCAGGGCGATGAACGCCCCGTTCACGGACACGTTACCGGGCAGGTTGTCCAATTCGGTGTATACGGCCATTTCCATTATGTCCTGGACTATGGCGGTTACGGTGAGTACGATCGGCCCCTGGACTGTGGTCAGTGTTATCTCGTCACCGACGGAAAGCCCCAGGTCCTTCGCCAAGGTGACAGCTATCACCGCACCGGAAAGGTTCACCTCTCCACTGTCCAGAGAGAAGCTCCTGACGCTTTCCAGGTCGTTACCGGCGGTCACGTAGGCCGGCTCCTGTCTATCACCGTTCGATGCCAGGGCGGTGAAGGCCCTGAATGGCACCAGTTTATCGATCGAGTCCTCAGGCAACCCGAGATAGGTGGCGTTCACGTTCCCGGCGTCCACGACGGTCTGGAAGTTGACCTCCACATCCCATTCGTCGCTGCCCAGCTGATCCTCTATGTAGGTAAGGGATGAGTCGGCCAGGACCAGCCATGAACCCGCCACGCCCACTGCAAGGCCGATGGCGATCATCGTGGCGAAGGTCTGACGGGGGACGCGGAAGGCGTTGCGGACACCCATGACGGAAAGCCTGCTCCTGCCGACTCTCCGGGAGGTGACGAAGACCCTGTTGTCCTTGTGGTACTCCAAGGCCTCGCGCGGCGTCAGTTTGCGCAGCTGCGACAGAGGGAGCAACATCGCCAACAGGACGAAGGTGTAAGCGATCACCGCACCCATCAGGAACGGGTAGTAAACCGCGGGCAGTACGAACTCTATGTCGCCGAAGAACTGGGCATAGATGTCGAGTAGCCCGACGGTGATGAAATAGCCCAGCAACGCTCCCAATACGGCGGCTATGGTGCCGATGACCAGCCCGAAGCCGAGATATCCCTTCATTATCTCACGGTTGGTGTAACCCATGGACATCAGAACACCGATGAAACGGGAATCGTTCTGCACCATCCTCTGGAACACCATGAGTATGGCCACCGCTCCCACGGTCAGGAACAGCACCGACATCACAGGCATGATGTAGCGGAACTCATCCGCACCGGCGCGCAGGAACGTCACCGAAGGATGGGAGGATTGTAGGATGACATCGGCAGCCAGGTCCCCTGGTAGGGTCTCGAAGTAAACGTTGAGCTCAGTTATTGCCGCATTAACGTCATCGGATAGGAAGGCGACACTGTTCACGATCGGTCCGATGGGGATTCCGTTGACCTCCAGGGTCTGGAGGTGGTCCAAGGGTGTGAAGACTATGGCCACGCCGCCAGGGAGACTGAAGCCGCCCATGCTCACCGTGCCGGTCATCAGGAACTCGGTGCTGGTGCCCGTGCCGACTATCTCAAGCGGAAAACTCTGACCTAGTATGCTCAGGTTTGCCTCGCTCCCTATCACGAGGCCTTCCTCCGTCATGCCGGTCTGCGCCACCGCCTCCCCGGCGGCGGGCTCCATGCTGCCTTCCTTGGACTTGATGATGTTGATCGATTGATCGGAGGGGTCCTCCAATCCGATGATGTAGGCAGGATAACGGATACCATCATGCCAGTAATGCCCTTGCAGGACCAGCCTCAGCTGGTACTCTTCTATGGTGCCGTTGGCCTTCATACCATCCAATTTGGTGGTGAGTGAGGCCTCATCGACGAAGTCATCTAGGTTTATGAAGACATCCGGGAAGTTGGTGGACTCCACCTGGGCATCGACACTGGCATCGAAGACCTCCGCCCCGTAGAATCCCATGGCGAACATACCCACCGCCCATGCCATGAGCAGCGAGATGCCGATCACCCTCCATTTCATCTGGCGGTTCTTACGGACCACCGACAGGGTCAGGGTCCTCATCTCAGACACCGCGTTGCAGCCTGCCGTCGTCCAGTTCAAGGACCCGGTCGGCGAATTTTTTCAGGTTGTGGTTGTGGGTGACGATGAAGAAGGTCATACCGAGTTCCGCCTGGAGCTCCTTCATCAACTCCATTATGGACCGCTCCCTCTTACCATCGAGGTTACCGGTGGGCTCGTCGGCCAGTATCAAAACCGGCTCCTTCGCCAAAGCCCGGGCGATGGCCACCCTCTGCTGCTCGCCGCCCGAGAGTTCCTGAGGGAAGTTCCTCATCTTGTCGCCCAGACCAACCAGCTCCAGGTACTTCTTCGCCTTGGCGGAGTTGGCGGCACGGTCTTTCGACACGGTCTCCAGTGATAGTTCCACGTTCTCCTTGGCGTTGAGCGTCGGTATGAGGTTGTAGAATTGGAATATGAACCCCACCTTACGTCTGCGGAAGTCGCTGAGTTTGGCGGCGTTGTATCCGGAGATGTCCTCCCCGTCGATCGTGACCCTTCCCCCGTTCGGCACATCGATGCCGCCGAGAAGGTTGAGCAGTGTGGTCTTGCCGCTTCCAGAGGGCCCCATGATAACCAGCATCTCACCCTTGTCCGCACTGAGGTCAAGACCTTTCAGGACCTCGGTCACCTCCCCGCTGGAGTAGTAACCCTTGTCCACAGAATCCAATTCCACTAAAGCCATAGGCGGGCCTCCGTTTTTATTGCAAGAATATTATGTGCTTATTAGACTATCCTTAACGGCAATTAACACAATATCGGTCAAAGACTGCGGGTCAAGAAGACCAAGGCGAAAACTCCGACCACCGGTACGATGACCAGGCCAATAATGGGGGCAGCCGATACGTCGAACAAAGCCCCCGCGACACCCAATGACATGGAGCCGAAACCCATCAATGTGAGGCCTATGCCCACCGTGGTAGCCAATTTCTCCGGGTCAGGGCATTTGTCCGGGTTGTAACCGGCTATGACCTCCGGCGTCTTACCGATCCATATGGCTAGCCCGATGAGCAGCATCGAGAAGCCGAGTACCATGGTGATTATCGATAGGACGTCCATAGAGCCACCGTTCTTCAGGTCTTCAATATGATATCATGAATAAAATGTTTTGCCTCACCATGTCCCGTAGCTCCCGTGGTCCTTGGCCGCCCTCACCATGGCAAGTATGTTACCGGGCGGGGAGAAGGGGGGCACCTCGCAGGTAGTGCCGAGGATGAAACCCTTGGGGCTGTCGCGACCGCCGATTATCTGCCTCTCCGCCTCATCGTAAATGGCCTTGGGATTGGCGACTATGAAGCGTTTCGTGTCCACCGAAGGCATGATGGTGGCCTTGTCGCCGAACGCCTCCTTCAGGAGTTCGGCGGGAAAGACCTCCCTTCCATGGTACCCCATGTGGACTATGGTCAGCGGGGAGTAGATGATCTTGTTGATGAAAAGATGGTAATCATTGTCGTGGTTGCCGCAGAAATGATAGAAGACCTGCGGACCGGCCCCACGGGTGAGGGCCTGTTTCACAAGGTACTCGAGGTTGTCGGCGGCTATCCTGTCGATGGTCTCCGGAGGCATGATGTCACTGTTGGCCAATACCGATCCGGTGGTCAGAAGGGCCATTCCGTACCGCTTCGCCAGCGCCTCCGCCCCCGACACAGCGGTGTCGGTGTACTTGCGTACCAGCTTCAATGCCAGGTCCATGTCCGTCATGGTCCACATCAGGAACTGCTCGATGCCGCACAACCCCGCCCCGGAACCCTCGGGCTCCGGGCAGGGTGAGATGGGGACGAACATGGTGGGTAGTTTCTCCTTGATGTAATCGTAGGCCCTGCTCAACCGGGTGAAGGTGAATCCCTTCTGTATCGCCTCAGCATCGGGGACCTCCAGGAGATCCACGTCCTCCGGTTCCTCGACGACTATGTTCTCCGGCACCGGAGGCGTATAGTCCATGAACTTCAGGCGGATTCCCAGTTCAGGCATCCAGGGATGGGCGAAATAGTACTTCGTCACCGGTAGAAGGTCGTAGAGCTGCTGCACATAGCCCAGGCAGTGTGCCCCGAGTTCGGGTTTCTCATAGAAATCACGGATTGTGAAGCCGCAGGCCACGGTGGAGTGGGAGAGCATCATAGGGTCCACCGGGATGCGGTCCGCCTCCCCGCCTAGTACGGCAGCGGCATAACGCCTTCTCGACTTTGTCTGCCAGTCGAGGTCGATGGGAGGGAAGAGGTCTGCGGTGTCCATGGGGATTGGATGGCGGTGTTCGATTATTACCTTTGTCCAAGGAAGGTTCTTTATGGACGTTTTGCGATTCAGTTGGATAATTCATCCATCCGAGGGCTATCATGCAATGGGTAAAGGAAAAGGTAAGAGAGGAGTTGGCAACGGGATATCGCGGCCCTGACGAGGGTTGTGAATACCACCCTTGCCATCATGATGGGCAGGATTGCAGCTGGTGTTTCTGCCCGTTCTATCCCTGCGGACTCCCTGACCTCGGCACACATGTGAGGTCGTCCCGGACCGGTGAGATTGTATGGAGCTGCGTGGATTGCGAGTTCCTGCACCGCCACGATGTGGCAAGGTTCGTGGTGGAACGTACGAAGGAGTTGGCAATCTCCGACCCTGGGGACCCCCGTCTTAAGGAGCTCTTCACCGAGGTCTGCGCAAGGTTCCGTCCCCGTGCCAAAGCCATCATGATACTGGGTGCGACTTCCGATGCCGGCAAGTCACTCACGGTCACAGCGCTCTGCCGCATCATCAACGACATGGGTTACTCCGTCGCTCCCTTCAAATCACAGAACATGAGCCTGAACTCGTCCGTGACGCTCAGCGGTGACGAGATATCCCGTGCTCAACAACTCCAGGCAATGGCGGCGAGGATCGAGCCCGATTTCCATATCAATCCAATACTGCTCAAGCCGAAGGGCGATGCCGTGTCGCAGGTCATAGTCGAGGGACGCCCCTTCGCTGACTATGATGTGCGCTCCTATTACGATGATTTCATCCCCCATCACGGATTCGCAATCCTGGAGAGGAACCTCGAGTACCTGAAACGTAAGAACGACTACGTGATCATGGAAGGTGCCGGATCCCCCGCTGAGATAAACATATACGAACGCGACATCGCCAACATGGGGGCCGCCCGCGTTGCCGATGCCGATTGCATCCTCGTAGTGAACATCGAGAAGGGCGGGGCGTTCGCCTACGCCTACGGCACCGTGATGCTGATCCCCGAGGAGGACCGTCGATTGATAAAGGGGATAGTGATAAACAACATGCACGGTCAGGCCTCATACCTCGATGAGGGCATAAAGGAGTTGGAGGAGAGGCTGGGCATCCCTGTTCTGGGAGTGGTGCCCCATCTTGAACTCCGTCTTCCCAAGGAGGACTCCCTGGGATGCAAGGACCGGGCCGGGGACGGTCCGGATGTGGCGGTCGTCAGACTGCCACGGATATCCAATTTCACCGACTTCGATGCGCTGGAGATGGAAGGCGCCCGGGTGCGTTTCGTCAGCGAGCCGGGGCAGCTGGAAGGCGCGGACATCATTATTATACCGGGCAGCAAGAACACCGTCGGGGACCTGCAATGGCTGAAGGATGCCGGGTTCGGCACAGCCCTGCAGTCCATGAAGGGGAAGGTACCGATACTGGGCATCTGCGGTGGATATCAGATGATGGGCTCCCGCATCGAGGACCCCCTGGGCATCGAGGGCGATGAACCTGGCGAACACGAAGGTCTTGGTCTTCTGCGCACGGTCACGGTATTCGATTCCAAGGAAAAGTTCACCAAACAGGTGGAAGGGACGTTGGCATCCGGTGACGGGAAGGTTCGTGGATACGAGATCCACATGGGCCGCAGCGACCGTGCCGGCCATGAGCCCTTGTTCCTCATTGATGACGGCGACATTCGTGAAGAGGGTTGCCTGGACATTGATAACAAGATCATGGGCAGTTATATCCATGGACTCTTCGACCTCCCCGCGTTCCGGCGTTTCGCATTTGCCATGGGTGGAAGGAAGGAGGCCTTCGGTAACGACCGGGACCACATCGAGGATGTGGAGGAGAACCTCGATATCCTCGCTGACGCTTTCCGTAAGGCCCTGGACATGGACCGTTTCGTCACGGAGTTCATGGAGGTGGACACATGCCATCGCTGATGTTCCTGGGCGCAAGCTCCGCGGCCGGTAAGAGCACCATGAGCGCCATCGTCTGCCGCCTCCTCCGCCGGCGCGGCCATGATGTGGTCCCTTTCAAGACCCTCAACCTCTCACTCAACTCATTCGTGGACAGGGACGGCGGTGAGATGGGGATGTCGCAGGCCTTCCAGGCATGGGCCTGTGGTCTGGAGCCGGAATGCCGCATGAATCCGATCCTCATAAAACCCCACGGCCCGGGAAGGTTGCAGACCATCATCGCCGGCCGCCCCGTCGAAGGCGAGGACCTCCGGGAGAGGGCGTTCAGCACCGCCATGGAATGCTACGAATCGTTGGCTGCAGAACACGACATCGTGATATTGGAGGGCTCCGGGTCGGCAGCGGAGATAAACCTCAGAAGGACGGACGTCGCCAACATGCGCACCGCCCGTGAGACCGGATCGCCGGCGGTGATCGTGGGGGACATCGACAGCGGTGGCGTGTTCGCCGGCATATACGGCACATACATGCTCCTGGAGCCGGAGGACAGGAAGCTGGTCAGAGGGTTCATAATCAACCGCTTCCGCGGTGATGACAGCATACTCGAACCGGCGATAAGGAGGATTGAGGAGTTGACGGGGATGCTCTGTCTGGGGGTCATGCCCTATCTGCCCGTCAGACTGCCGAGCGAGGACTCATTGGACATGTCCGGCGGCGGTGAACTGTCAGGAACGGACGTTAGACAGGCGTGGATGGACAACCTGGAACGCCTGGTGGATAGGGCCGAGGAGAGTCTCGACATCGACGCAATGATGATGATATTGGATCAATCATCCGCCTGAGGCCACCGCGATGGCCTTTATGACGTCGCCGTCGGATGGCACCAGGGTCATGGGCACCGGCGTCTTCCCCCTGACGAATATATGACCGTCAGGATTCAGACCCAGTTCCAAAGCTATTCCTTCCAGGGTCCGCCCATCCACCGTTATGGGGAACTCCTCCCTGCCACTCACAAGGACGCAACCGACCATGGCACCCCATCGCCTCGGGGTAAAAAACTTTTGCTGCCACAAATCATTATATACCATTCTTTTAATATTGAAGTTTCATGAAAGAAGCAAAAGGATGCTCGATGGAATCGAACGCAAGCGTCATCCAGTCCTGCCGCTTCTTCTTTTTTAGGCCGCTCCAGTAAGGCATTCTCAATCCTTCCTGGGTCGTCGGCGTGTCGGTTTGGCAGACCGATGCACCGTGCTCCGAGCAACTTCCGGGGAAGGGATTTTTAACCAACTGAATCCTCGCGGCTTTTCTGCGGGTGTACGAAAAAAGGATGAATGGAAGATGTTGGGAATAAGCGACCCTTACATATTGGCGGCCTATGGGTTGAGCTTCGGTATCGCCCTCGTTTGCATAGTATACGGAATAATCAATTGGAACAAAGGAGGTGAGGAGTGTGGTTGATACAGTCACCTTCACGGTGATAACCGCCTTCTATCTCTTGACGATCGCCTACCTGGGGTACCTGGGTTACAAGAAGACCAAACAGTCCGATGACTACATGGTCTGCGGTCGTAAGATAAGCCCCCTGGTATTGGCACTGTCCTACGGTGCCACCTTCATATCCACATCCGCCATCGTCGGTTTCGGCGGTATCGCCGCCTTGTACGGCATGGGGATCACATGGCTGACCGTTCTGACGATCGGTGTCGGAGTGTTCGTGGCCTTCGTCGTCTACGGGAAGAAGATCAGAAGGATAGGTCAGGCCACCGGTGCCGTGACCTTCCCCGATCTGTTCGGAAAGGTGTTCAAGTGTGAGAAGCTGCGCGTCGGCGCGTCGGCGATCATACTGTTGGGGATGCCCCTGTACACCGCAGCGATCCTCATCGGCGGAGCGCATTTCATCAACACAACTCTCGGCATAGGGTATGACACATCATTGTTGGCCTTCGCAATCATCGTCGCCATATACGTGATCGGCGGCGGCCTCATAGCGGTGATGTACACCGACGCCATGCAGGGAGCGATCATGCTGGTGGGGATGCTCATACTGTTGGTGCTGACATACGTCGTACTGGGCGGTGTGACCAACGCCAACCAGGAACTCACCGACATGGCATCGCTGATGCCGGCGGGACTGGCGGCGGGGGGGATGGTCGGTTGGACCGCGATGCCCACCCTCGGCTCGCCCATATGGTGGACTTTGATCAGCACGATCGTGCTCTGCGTCGGCATAGGTGTGCTGGCTCAGCCGCAGCTGTCGGTCAGGTTCATGACCGTCAGCAACGACCGTGCCCTCAACCGCGGTGTACTCATCGGTAGCATATTCGTCCTGGTCATGCTGACCTCGGCCTTCACCATCGGCGCCCTCAGCAACGTCTACTTCTGGAACGAGGAAGGCGTCCTGGCGGTCACCGCCGCCGGCAACGTCGACGCCATCATACCGCTGTTCATCAACAGCGCCATGCCGGACTCTTTCGTCATAGTGTTCATGCTGGCGTTGCTCGCCGCGGCCATGAGTACCCTGTCATCCCTGTTCCACAACATGGGGACCACCCTGGGCTACGACCTCTACAAGATGACCTACGGACGCAAGAAGAAGATCGTCCAGCGTTCGGCCAAGAGGGTTTCGCAGATCGGTGCCATAGTGATGATCCTGATCAGTGTGGCGCTCGCCTTCCAGATGCCTCCCGACATCATAGCCCGTGCCACCGCGATGTTCATGGGCCTCTGCGCCGCTGCCCTGCTGCCCGCTCTGACCTATGCGCTGTACATCAAGGATCCCGACTCCCGCCCCGCAGGGGCCAGCATGCTGGTCGGTGCTTCGGCGTGGATGCTGTGGACCTTGTTCGTCCATGCCCGTGAATCGTCCATCATAGGACTCAGCGAGCTGCTCTTCGGTACCGCCGCCGTCCTTGGGCATCCCTACGATGTGATGAACCCCATAGTGGTGGCGCTGCCGCTGTCGGTCGCGGCACTGGCGGTCATGCATTATCGGTTGAAGCGTCAGGGCTGAAGACGATCCAAACCCCTTCCTCTTTCTTTCTAATCAAAGATAAATAACAGAACACTAATCGGGAAACAGGCCGAGGTAGTCTAGCCTGGTAAGGCGGTGGTCTCGAAAACCACTGGCGTCCCGCCTCGGGAGTTCGAATCTCCCCCTCGGCGCCATCCTTCTCAATAGATGCTCTTGTCGAAGAAGCCCGGACCCAGCAGACGGTCCTGGATGTCGTTGGCGAACATCTCCGCCTTCTGATAATAGTCCTCGCCGAAGTTGCGGAGGAAGTCCTGGTAGCATCGGTTCATGGCCTCGTCGACATCGATGGGCAGGTCCTCGTCCACGGTCGGGAAGATATGGTTCTCCTCCTTCTCCACATGGGCGGTCATGTGATGGACCAGGTCCATGGAGCGGGTGTCGAAGACCTCCCAATCCTCTCCCTCCAGAGCGTTGATCGCCGTCTCCAGCAACTCACGGGCCTCCACATGATCGTCGTATATGCCGTCCACATCCTCCTTGAACTGCGGGAAGTAATTCACCACCTGGGGGAAGAAACACTCCTCCTCCTTGGAATGATGGAATCGGTCGAGGTAATCGAGTATGAAGGACAACAGCTCAGTCACGTCCGCCCTCTTATCCTTGGCGCGACCGCCTTTAACGACCTCCGCTAGAACGTCTATCGTCTGACGTACGATGCCGTGCTCGTACTGAAGAAGCGTGACGGATATCCTCATGAGGGTAATCTAGGGATTCCGCATATTTTTGCTTATTGCCATGACACATCAGATATACCGATGAGCACATGGCGTACCCATGGAGGACATCCTCTACGCCACCATGGACCATGCCTTGAGCTCGGGGGCCGAATACGCCGAGGTCCGTCACCAGTCCGACCGTTACGCCAGATCGATGGTAAAGAACGGAGCGACAGAGGTCAGCAGCAGCGAGTACGGTTCCGGTTACTCCATAAGGGTGTTGGCCGACGGATGTATGGCCTTCGGTGCCGCCAACGCCATGGACGCCAACGGCCTGAAGGCCTTGGCGGAGAGGACTGTCAGGGCGGCCAAGGCATCATCGCGTCTTTCCGGCGGCATCAAGATGGATGATTCCGACATGCGTACCGCCAAGGACATCCTTGTCCCGAGGATACGTTTCGATGACATCGGACCGGATGAAAGGGACTCCCTGCTGCTGGAGGCCTATAAAGCAGCATCCTCCTCACTCGACCCGTTCGATTCCAGACTGGCGGGGTGTTACCTCACGTTATCACTATTGGAGACTGAGAAGACGATAGTCAACAGTCACGGGGGCAGGCTCCACAGTTTCACACCGAGAGCCTCCATGAACGCGTTCATCACCGTACTCGACCCTCAGAAGGGAGCGGTTCAGAGGCACATATCCAAAGGCTGCGCCTCCGGTTGGGAGGGCGTGGAGGATTGGGACCTGCCGCTGAGGATGGAGGAGGAGGCTTCGGTGCTGGGCAAGGTCCTCCGTGATGCCCGCTCCTTCAGAACGGGGAAGAAGGACCTGATACTCGGACCGGAGATAATCGGGCTTGTGGCCCATGAGAGCGCCGGGCATCCCAGCGAGGCCGACCGTCTGCAGGGCAGGGAGGCCGCCCAGGCCGGTGAGACATTCCTCGGTGACGAATCACATCCCCGTCGTGTCGGGGGAGAGCTGCTCAATGTGGTGGACGACCCCACCCTCCCCGGGTCCTTCGGACACTATCTCCACGATGACGAGTGCGTACCCGCCCGTCGTCGCTACTTGATACGTGAGGGTTCGTTCGATGAACTGCTGCACAACCGCAGCACCGCCGCCGCAGCCGGTACGCTGAGCAACGGCTCGTCGAGATCACTGTCATTCGACATGGAGCCCATCGTGAGGATGGCCAACACCTTCGTGGAACCGGGGGATTGGTCATTGGAGGAGATGATCGAGGATGTCAAGGACGGCATCTACATGAAGACCTTCATGGAATGGAACATCGATGACCGCCGCTACAACCAGAGATACGTCGGTCTGGAGTCCTATGCGGTGGTGGACGGGGAGTTGGCGGGCATGGTCCGATCCCCCGCCCTGGAGATAAGCACACCGGGTCTGTGGTCGGCGATAGACGCCCTGGGCAGGGAGATGGAGTTCAGCGCCGCCCTCTGCGGCAAGGGGGAGCCTATGCAAGGGATACCGGTCTGGACCGGCGGGCCCCATGCGCGCTTGCGGTCGGTCCCGATGGAGGGAGTGCAATGACCATCAACCACGATGTCATGGCCTGCTTCCGTCGTCTGGGCGTGGAGAACGGGTTGGTCACCACCATCCGTAATGAGGAGGCGCTCCTCCGATTCTCCAACGACCGCATGACCGTCGCGGATCTGATAGACAAGACCACGGTTTCGATATTCATCCGGGAGAGAGGCCGCAAGGCCGCCACCACCATCGGCGCTGACGACACCGACAAGGCCGTGGCGGTCGCCGAATCGTTGGTTAAGGAGCTAAGACGCCATGGTGAAGGAGAGGACGTTCCCCTGCCACCGGGCCCATTCATGTATCAGGGCGTCAAGACGTCGGCGGTGGCGTTGGACATGGACTCCATGGCCGATATGGTCGCCCAGGCGGTCGATTCCGCCCGCAGCAGCGGCGCGTCGAGGTCCGCAGGGTCCCTGCGGGTCGCGAACGGGCATGTGTGGCTTTCGACGACCGCCGGTGCGGAGGCCCAGGCGGTCCTGCCGGAGGTGGAGCTGTCGATGCGGTCCTTCACCGAGGAGGGATCCTCCGGTCATGGTCTGATGGTCGGCACCTCACTGGATGACATCGACACCGCCAAGGTGGGCGAGGAGGCCGGTGGCTACGCCCATCGCAGCAGGAGAACCGTGGAAATAGAGCCGGGACGGCACGATGCGGTGCTGGCACCGATGGTCTTCGCCGACATTGTGTCACAGGTGGGCACCATGGCGTCCCAATTCTATGTGGATATGGGGATGTCGTTCCTGCAGGACAAGGAAGGCGAACAGATCGCGTCACCGCTCCTGAGCCTGGATGACGACCCTACACGGGGAGGGACGCTCGGTCAGCGCCCCTTCGATGACGAGGGCGTTCCGACCAGATGCAACCGGATATTGGAGAAGGGAGTCCTGCGAGGCCTCCTGCACAACTCCCAGACGGCACATGCCCACAACGTTGAGACCACCGGCAACGCCGGTCTCATCGCCCCGCATCCCTTCAACCTCGTTATCGGCAAGGGTAAGGGGGACATTGACACTTTAGCAGAGGAGATGGGCGAAGGCCTGGTCGTAACCAATGTCTGGTACCTCCGCTATCAGAACCACGCCACCGGGGAGTTCTCGGTCATACCCCGTGATGCTGTCTTCTACGTCAAGGACGGAAGCGTACAGGGAGCGGTCAGGAATCTGCGCATAAGCGACAGCATCCCCTCCATCCTGACAAACATCGAGTCCTTGGGTTCCGATAGGAGATGGGTCCGATGGTGGGAGGTGGACACTCCGACGTACTCGCCCTCAGCCTTGGTCCATGGTGTCAGGTTCACTCGTTCCACGCTTTGAGTCAGGATAGTTTAGCGATTATCCCGGACGGCATAATGCCCATGATGTGGATTTATAGTTTCAAAATGGGCAAGAATGCATATATATTTGGAAAATCAAACCTAATCCATGCATTGTGTCGGTCTTGGTGAGCAGATGGCCTTCTTGGCCGATCCGGTTTCCCCCAGTCCGAACTCGGTACTGAGGGGGGTTGATGAACTCTGATCAGATATCCAAGGCATTCTCTGCATCCATTGCTTTGCTATTGATAGTGGCCTTCACGCTGAGCGCCACCCTTCTACTCCCGTCCGTACAAGCCGATTCCGGCGATAACATCGTCGTCGATCTGAACGGCAAAGGCGATCACACCACCATACAAGCAGCGATTGATGCCGCATCGGACGGGGACACCATCAGCATATGGGAAGGGCTCTATCTGGAGGACTTGGTGATCGATAAGAGACTCACCATCGTTGGCAACGGCACCGACCTGACCATCATAAACGGCCCAGGAACAGGCGATGCGATAAAAGTTACATCAGATTGGGTCAACATCACACACCTGGCGGTCACAGGCAGCAAGGTTGTCCATCAGGAGCCCCCTCCATTCTACGGCGGCATCCTCCTTGAGGGTGTTGAGAACTGCAGCATCGATTCCGTGAGGGTCTTCGACAATTACGCTGGAATACTTCTCAACAACACCAAAAACACCACTGTTACGAACGTCACCGCGTCCGGAAACATGGGTGGTATCGGCATCCTATCATCTGATGGCAACAACATCACGAACAACACCGTCTCTGAAAACATCGCAGTAGGGATGATGGTCATTGATTCCAATCACAACTCGATCTCAGGGAACCACCTAACGGACAACGGTGAGTTCGGCATACTATTGGACAGTTCTAATCAGAACGCTATCGCATGGAACGAGGTATCCGGTTCTGAAGAGAATGGGATCATAATCCTGGAGAGTGATGGAAACGACATCACCAATAATACAGTGCAAGACTGCGGCATCCACGGAATACTGTTGGACGAATCATCAAACAACAACGTGCTGGACAATATCGTATGGTCATGTTCAGCCGGAATAGGTTTGATGGGCGGTACTGGTAACGTAATAGGACACAATCAGGTGTCGAATTGCTCTAATAATGGAGAGGTCGGAATATATATTGAGTATTCAGATCAAATACTGGTTTTCAACAACACATTGTCCGATAACTATTATGGAATAGATCTTTACAAGACTCAGTACGCCACCATAGAGGACAACACGGTGACGGAATGCCGTTACGGCAT
>PWNH01000104.1 GCA_003557905.1 Methanomassiliicoccaceae archaeon
GGACTGGGCGAGATTTGAACTCGCGGCCTCTACCATGCCAAGGTAGCGATCTTCCAGCTGATCTACCAGCCCGTTAATTCGGGGAAAAGACTTGATGTAATTAAAGGTTGTGTTAGAACTCGCTGTCCAAACGACTCTGGAAGCGGTGCGACTCACCGGGTATGTTGGTCGGATACTTACCTGTCACGCAGGCGAGGCAGAGGTCGTTCTCCGGCAGGTCCAATGCTTTGACGAGACCTTCCTTGCTGATGTAACCGAGACTGTCGGCGGTTATGAGTTCGGCGATCTCCTCCACACTGCGGTTGGTGGCCACGAACTGATCGCGGGATTTCATATCCACGCCGTAATAGCAGGGGGATATGATGGGCGGACACCCGATGCGCACATGCACCTCTGTGGCACCTGCCTTGCGCAGCATCTGCACCAGCTTCCGGAGGGTTGTCCCGCGGACTATGCTGTCATCGACCACCACCAACCTCCTTCCCTTGATGGTGGACTTGATGGGGTTGAGCTTCAAGGAGACGGCGCCTTCCCTCTGTTTCTGATCGGGGAGGATGAAGGTCCTCTCGACATGACGGTTCTTCATGAACCCTTCTTCGTAACTGATGCCGGAAGCCTCGGCGAAACCGAGTCCGTGGGCCCTGCCGGAGTCGGGAACCGGTATGACCACATCCGCATCTACAGGACACTCCTGAGCGAGAATGGCGCCGATGTTTCGGCGCACCTGGTATGTCTCCCGTCCATCCATTATGGAGTCGGGACGGGCGAAATAGACCCACTCGAACATGCAATGCGCCTTGTTGCCTGCACTGCGGGACGGTGCGATCTTTATCGATTCGGGGGTTATCTCAACAACCTCGCCCGGGGCGACGTCGCAGACGAACTCCCCCTGGAGGACGTCCACCACGGCGCTCTCAGAGGCCAAGAAGTAACCTTCCGGTAACTTACCGACACAGAGGGGACGGAAACCATAGGGATCGCGCACACCGAACACCCTGTCCCCTATCATTATGGTCAGAGAGTAGGCACCATCGATTATGGATGTGACGTTCTTTATGGCCTTGACAGGATCATGGAAGCAATTGGGTTCCTTTGACAGAAGACGGAGGATTATCTCCGAATCGGAGTCCGTCAGGAAGGCCCAGCCCTTCTTGAGGTACTCGTTGCGCAGCTCGTCGGCATTGGTTATGTCGCCGTTGTGTGCCAGGGCCATCTGACCGTGAAGGGTGTCCACGGTTATGGGCTGGGAGTTCATCGATGCTTTTGAACCAGCGGTGGAATAGCGCACATGCCCTATCCCGACCTTACCGTCAATGGCCATGATCTTCTCTGGCAGGAACACCTCATGGACCAGACCGGGACCTTTGATAGTCTCGATCGTCTCACCATCGTGATAGGAAACGCCCGCGCTCTCTTGACCGCGGTGCTGTATGACACGTAGTGCTTTGAAAATATATGGGGCAATATTGGTGTTTAGAGCGAATCCCACTACCCCGCAACTATGTTTGGGTCCGCTCATGAAAAATCCACGCTAGTGGGTCTTTGCCCAGGCGTAGTTCCTCATCTTGGTTGTCTTGCCGTGTCCACAGGATGCGCACTCTCCCTTCCGAGCATGGAAGGAGTGCTTTCCGCAGCGGCGGCAGGGGATGTGCGTCTTATGGTTGTTGTGCTTTCCCTTTGAAGGAGTACCTTTGGTCATCTTCCTCTCCTCACGGTGATATGTATATGACGTTGTCCCCACGGACAATGGCGACGTCCATCTTTCTCACTGACTCCCCAGCAACCAGTTCCTCAGCGTTCTTGAGGACCAGGTTCATGTGGGGATCGTACCCGTCCAGGACTCCCCGGTACTCCCTCTTGGCCTTCAGCTCAACTATTACATGGCTGTTTATGGACTGATTGAGTACAGACAAAGGTTTCCTCATTTGGGCACCATTCTGCCGATACCTAGTTGAGTATTTGAAGTTATTGGTTTATGCCAGTATCCAAGGTCCGCAGTACCGGCGCCACCTCGGCCCGGTTCAGATGAAAGCCCCTATGGTAGGTGCGTCAAGACGGTCCATGTCATAGAATATGATGGCCTCCCTGACACCCTCCCTGTCCATCGCATAACCATGGAAATGAGACAGCATGGAGGCTCTCCACAACAGGTCTATGATCGTAACGGCCAGCATACCGAAGTAAACGTTTGACAGGTGATCGGCGTAACCGTACATGTCCACCAGTTGGCAGGCGTTCCCCATTATGCTGTCCCGGCCGTTCAGTATGGATACGTAACGAAGAAGCTCCTCCTCACCGTCCGGTGTCAATGGCAGCAGTCCGACCTGCTCAGCACTGACGAAACCGCGGTGATGCAGATCCCCTTCATCGTCCAAGACCTTCCACTCCACGCCTTTGGACGAAGACATGTAGAGGTTCCAGGACCAATCGGGGGCACAGTACACAGGCACGTTGACCGGGTCCTCCGAGTCCATGGAGGCCAAGGCCGCTTCCCGGGCGGCCTCCTCCATCTCTTCAGCGTCGTAATCCAATTCACGACTGTCGAGGGATTCGAGAGTGACCTCGATGTCATCGTTGGCAGCGAGCATCAGCTGACCCAAGAACCCGAGGTCCTTGAAACGTTCGATCCTCGCCCTCACCTGTTCGCGCAGGGAATCGGGCTCGGCCCATACCCCGGCGGCCTCGCAGTTGGCGCGGAACTCCTGATAGACGCGCTTCGATTGACGGAGGGTGGTGGCGACCCGTTCCTCATTCAATTCCACCAGGCGCATCGCCTCCTCCTCAGCGGGGATGCCCGCGGAGTCCCATACCATACGGCAGGAGAGGTCGAGTTCCACCGACAGCCTCTCCCCCACATGGAAATGGAAGGGGAACATGCTGCAGAAATGAGGACGGTTCTCGTACGAAGTGCAGCGTCTGTCCTGAAGGAGGGCGCAGGAGCCCCGGCCCTTCTTCAATGCCAGAGCGAGGTGCTTGTGCGGTGTGGTCTTACGGACCACGTGCTTTGAATGGTTGCGGCGGAAGAAAACCGCCTCTTCAGGGAGGATCTCCGGCTGACAGAGACAGCAGAGACCGCAACGGTCACTGCAGTCATATCTCCAACCCTTCAATGTATCCATCACGGTCTCAAAACGGCCCATCCTTGATGTCCCTCCCTATGGTCTCCCCGCAGGGTTCGCCTCCCTTTAACTGTATCTCCCCGTGCATGATCACGGTCTGTGGGAAAATGGCCTCCATGCCCTCGTAGGGGGTCCATCCGCATTTGCTGTAGAGTCTCGATCCTTCGATGATGCTTATCACCCGAGGGTCGTAAATCGCGAGGTCGGCTACCATGCCCTCCTCTATCCTGCCTTTAGGCACATTGAAACGGCGCGCCGGCTCCTCACAGGCCATCCTGACCAGGGTTGCCAAAGGTATATCGTTCCTTTTCACGGCGGCCATCATAAGGGGGAACATGGTCTCCACACCGGGGACTCCCGAGGGGCAGATGTCGAAATCCTCCGCCTTCTCATCGGCCGTGTGGGGTGCGTGGTCGCTCCCCATCATCGTCGCCTTTCCATGGGCCACCGCGTGATACAGGGCCTCCTTGGCGAGCGGTTGTCGCAGGGGAGGGTTCACCTTACCGCGCGCTCCCAACGGAGATTCGATATCGAGAAGCATATGATGGGCGGCGACCTCGCTGCTCATTCCCGCCTCGATCGCCATGTCAAGGACCTCTGCTCGTGTCACATGGCATATGTTCACTCCCTTGGCCCCCAATGCGATCAGTCTCCTGACGGCGTTGAACTCCGCATCGGCTGGACGGTTGCGGAGGTGGTCCTTGAGCGATTCCGCCTCCTCATGGAATATCATCGAATCATCCTCGGCATGCACCGAAACGGGAACGTTCAGCGCCTCGGCTTTGCGCAACATCCGATGGATGCTCTTATCGTCGTTGTCCAGCAGGGAGCCGGTGGTGGACCCCATGAATATCTTGAGGCCGGCGGCGTGGGGGGCCATGGCCTCCAAACGACGCGGGAGGTCCGTGGTGACGAACATGCCGTAATCGACGTACGACCTTCCACGGATGATCCTCTTCTTGTCCTTCAGGGCCGCCAAGCGGTCTGTGGGCGGCAAGGTGTTGGGCATGTCCAGAACGGTGGTCACCCCGCCGTGCAATGCGGCCAGTGAGCCGCTTCCGAAATCCTCCTTGTTAGTCATTCCGGGTTGGCGGAAATGGACATGGGGGTCCATTGCCGCCGGCAGCACGATACGATAACCCGCATCGATCTTCGTCTCTCCGCGCAGGACCTTCTTCACAGCTACAATCCTGCCATTCTCGATGCCTACGCATCCCTGTTTGAGCTCCCCGTCCAAGAAGAGCCTTCCCTCCACCACCAGATCGATCATGATTATTTCCTTACCATCTCCACATCCCCCCGGGGCTCCGTCTCCGTGAAGATGATGCTCTCGAAACTGTAGAGCTCGGCATCCTTCCAATCATCCGGTCGTAGACCGGCCTTGCGGCAGAGGTTCTCCAGATACTGCTCGGGATCCCATCCCCACTCCACCGGCACCTGGGGGAGGAGGAGGCCGCGTTGCCCGTGCTTCTCGATTATAAGACCGTCCCGTCCGATCACTATTGAGCGTATGATGTCTGCCGGACCCTCGGCCAGGATACGCTGCGGGGGGGTCAATATGCTGACCTCCACCACCACTCCATCGACCTCGTCAAGGCGCAAAGGCGGGAACCTGGGGTCCTGACAGGCACTTACCGCGGCACGGATGATGGCATCACCGAGGCTCATAACCGGCTCCGGTATGCCGACGCAACCGCGCAGCTGTCGGTCGGGATGGGTGTGCAATGTGACGAATGCCCCGGCTAGGGTGTTGAAGTCGGAGGGGATGTCGGCATCGGGAGCGTTGCCTCTGACATATGATTCGATGACCTGCCTCGCCAGAGCAACCGCTTCTTTACCGACTCTATCGTCTGACCCTATGTTCAACCCAGCTCCACCTTGGAGATGTCGTCGTCCTTACGGTGCTTACAATAGGGGTTATGGGCGCAGAACGCCTCCTCGATCACGAACTGGACGTAGTCCTGTGTGATGTCGTTGGCCCTCTTCATCTGGTCGGGCATCGGTAGGTTGCGCATGATGTTCTCGAAGGCCATGGCGAATTCCACACCGGCCCTGATGAAATGTCTCTGTGTGTCGCGGCTGGTCACCGCTGCAACGAGCTGCTTGGCGAAGTCCTTCGCCTTGTTGTCCTGACACTCCTTGCACTCACAGCCCTCACCGTGCGTCTTATCCTTGTGCTCGTGCCCCTTTTTGCTCTCGTCATGATGGGTCATTGGTTGTCACCTCTCTTGAATTTCACCAGCAGGCGGTTGTCCTTGAGTTCTGCCCCTGTCATCTCCAGCTTGGCCAGCGATAGGGGCAGGATGATGTTGCGCTTGTGATTCCCCACCTGCACGATGAGTATATCCCCTTGTTTATTATAAAGTTCCACTTGCTCCTTGGTGGAGAAGGGCATCTTCAAAGCCATGATGTGGTGCTCGTCATCGTCCCAGAAGGCGATCGGGCTCTCATTTGCCAGGATCACACTGGGGTCTTTGTCCCCGAACAGCATGTCGGCGACCTGTGACAGTTTCTTCTCCCCTATGAGTTCGGTCGGCATCTGATAAGACTCCAGTATGGGCATGGGGTCGAACGCCTCATGTATCATATCCACATAGCGTTTCTGCTCCTCCATCTTCTCGGCGAAGTATCCTCCGCCCTCGCCCTCGGGCAGAAGGCGGTTTAGGATCAGGCACTCCACGGTCAGCCCGTACAGGCACATGTAGGTGTAGGCACGCTTGGTCTCGTTGATGACCATCCTCTCCGGGTTGACGACCAGGCGGATCGTGGTCTTATCGCTGTCCTGTATGAGCGTGCGGACCTCGATCATACGGTTGCTGATAGCCTGCATGCTCTTGAGGAACCCGTCTGTGGGAAGCGGGATGTCCACCATCTTCCCCACGGTGAACCTCGCCATGCTTATGACCCGTCTCAGGATGGCGTACAACTTATCGATGTACCATTGCGACACATCAGGGAAACTGAGCAATCTTAGGGTCTCGGCTGTGGGGGCGGTGTCCATTACTACGACATCGTACTGGTCGTTCTGTTGGAAATCCCAGAGGTAGAACAGGGCGGACATGAGCTCCATGCCCGGAAGGACGGCCAGCTCCTTGGAGGATATCGTACCCAGTCCCTGCGACTGCAAAAGATCGCTGATGTAGCCCTCGATCTCCTTCCAGCGCGTCTCCATCTCGTATAGGATGTCTATCTCGATGGCATCGAGGTTCTCGTCGATTGTCTGGATCTTACCGGAGAGCTGCATCTCCAATGAATCTGCCAGGGAATGGGCGGCATCGGTGCTCATCACCAGTGTCCTATGTCCCATCTTGGCGGCGCGTTTGGCGGTGGCGGCGGCGACGGAAGTCTTCCCCACGCCTCCTTTGCCGGTATAAATGATGACTCTCATCTAATCGTATGAAAAGGATGGTGTCCATATATCAAATATTTGACAGTGACGAATAATTAGTAAGGAGGGGGAGTGCCGGGGACGGGGTTCGAACCCGTGACCTTCGGATTTCCCTGGAAGAGGTCCAAGAACCTGAACCCTATGAGTCCGACGCTCCACCAGGCTGAGCCACCCCGGCAGGGGGTTTAGTTGGGGTTTGGGTCCTAGGCGGACTCTTCGACCGGAGTCTCGGCTTCCTCGACGTCGGCCTCGGGCTCCTCCTCAACTGGAGGGTCGAGAGACTCGGGGACTCCCTCTCCGGCCTGGAGGATCTCCGTCTTGCTTATCTCCACCCTCTTGATGGGGACAATGCAGCGGCAGGACCGGGCGAGGTCGCGGGCCATGTCACCGGAGATTATGGCCTTGACCATCTCAGAGACGGTCATCTCTTTGGCCATATCCTTGACGGTCTCATCCATGATGACACGTATGGCGGACTCCTGAGAGGACTGTATGCGACGGTCGGCGACGCTCATGGGTTTGACCCTGACGACGAAACCGTCCTTGGTCTTGACATCGATGACGTGGTCGGTCTTGGTCCTCTTCCTACGAGTAAGTCTCCTGACGTAATCGTTGGTGAGATTGTGACCTACGAAAACGGTGCGGGCATCGCTACCCTCAACATCACTGACCTGGAATCTGAGCTTGATGTGCATCTTGGAGAAATCTCCAGTAAGATCGTGCACAGTGACCTCAGCGGTGCGACCCATAAGAAACGCAGGGTCTGCACTGGGCGTCTCGCCGATCTCCACCTCATTGAACATGCGGGGAGCATGCAGCGTGTACCATTCCTTTGACTTCCACTTGTCCCTGATTTTACGGGATGCACCTTTACCTTTCTTAACAGCCATCGAGATCCTCCATCTCAAGCAATCTGGTGATTATGTGTTCATATTAAAAGGTTTTCAATGTGTCCAGAGTGTTGAATGGGGGTATCCAGACCGGAAAAAATGTGGGGTTTGAAGAGGTTTGAAGGACTATTGCCGCGACGCCTTGACCAGGGCCTGCGCTTCCTCATCGGGGAGGAAGGCACGTTGTTTCCCCAGATCCTCCCGCAACCTCTCGAGGTCCAGGGAGTCCATGAAGACCGCGAAGAAACTGGTCGTCCCGCTAATGGCGAGAACGGCCACCTCCTCATGTCCTTCGATCTCCCTACCCTCCATGAAGGCACGGTGGGCCACGAACCCCTGGTAGGGTTCGGGGACCTTGTCTGCTGGGAAGACACCCGCCAGGCGGGCAGCGTATTCCTGCATCAGACCTCAGAGCTTGACCGGGGTCAAGTGGGCGTCGAGGCCGAGCTCCTTCTTGTCCATGCCCATTGCCAGGGCGTAGAGCTGAGAGAGGTGGAGCACGGGCATCGAGTATCCCTTGAGCTCCTGCTGGCCCCTGTCGAACTGCAGGTGGCAGAAGGGACAGATGTCCACTATGACCTCTGCTCCGCCGTCCTTCATGTTCTTGAGGTTCTCCTCGGTGAACTTCATGGCGTAGTCGCCGAACTCCGACCTCAGACCTCCGCCGGCACCGCAGCACATCATCTTGTCCTTGCGGTACATGCTGCTGGCTCCAGTGGCCTCGACCATCTTGTCGAGCATGGTGGGGTTCTCGGGGTCGTCGAGTTTCTTGATGTCGCTGGGCTTCAGGAAGTGGCAACCGTAGAAGGTCGCGACCTTGAGGTCCAAGGGGTTCTTGATGGCCTTCTTGACCTTGTCCATTCCGACATCGTTGTAGATGACCTCGGCGAAGTGCCTGACAGTGGTTCCGCCCTTGTACTCCAGACCGATCTCGGCGAGGATGGCGTTGACCTCCTTGAGCAGCTCAGGGTCCTCGTGCAGCTCGTGGGCGGCATCGAACAGGGAACCGTAGCAACCGTTGCAGATCGTGAGGATGTCCACTCCCGCCTTCTCGGCGAGGGCCAGGTTACGGGCCGCGGCAGCGATCCAGGTCTTGCGGTCGAAGGACCTTATGACACCGGGCGCCGGGCAGCAGCTGGCGTCGTTGAAGTCTACGAGGTCTATACCGAGGGCGGCGCAGACGTCACGGGTGGACTTCTCGATCCCAGGGTATCTCAATGGGGCTATGCAGCCCAGGAAGAAAGCGTATTTTGCCTTAGCCATTTCACTCACCTATGGTCTTCTTGAATCCGGTGGCCTTCATAATCTTATCGAAGTCCTTCTTGGCATCCTTGCTTGCCAGGACGGTCGGGGGCACCTCGGAAAGACCCAGGGCCTTCCTCTGAGCCTTGACCTCGTCGTTGATAGGCACGGTGTGTCCGTTCTTCAGCAGGGACTGGGCGACCTTCTTGTGACCCTCGAACATGTTGCCGGAGGCAACGGCGAGGTTCCTCATTGCAATGATGATGTCGACGATGGCGACATCACGGGGGCAACGCTCGGTGCAGGTGTAGCAGGTGGTGCAGAACCACAGGTCCTCCGAGCTCAGGGTCTCATCTTTCAATCCGAGCTGCGCCATCCTCACCAGGCGCCTGGTGCGGAAGGACGTCTGCCTACCAGAGGGGCAGCTTGCGGTGCAGGTGCCGCACTGGTAGCACATGTTGACCGACTCACCGCCGTTGGCGATGATATCGTTCACGAAATCCATGTTCGGTGTAACGGTCATGTTATCGTTCCGTCAACGAGGTTGTCATATATAATAATGAGACAAAATGTCATTTTTCATTACCTTTGAAGGTAATACTATTTACCCATCCGTTCACGCAACTCGCGCATGAGCGACAGTACTCGGGGGTCTTCGCTGTTACGCACCGCCATGACCGAATGTCGCAGCAGACGGGGTTCGGTGGAACTGTGCACCCTGATACCTTTCCGCAACAACAGTATCTCATCGATGAAGAAACTCCGGCCTGATTCCAACAGGTCGTTCACCGACAGAAGCTCGCCCTCTACGGTGTGGTCCTGCCCGGTCATCTCCAGATGGCGGAAGGCTATACGTTGGGCGCCATAGCGGTGGCGGACGTAGCGGCTTCCACGGTCAACATGGATCATGTCCATCTGACCCAGTTCCTCGGCGGGTAGGTCGCTGTCCATGAGAAGGAGCGGATCGTCTATCACCGCCATGGACACCCTGCCCTGATGCAGCAGGCCTAGGTTGTGACTGTCATGTGATATGACCAGCTCTATTCCAGGGTCCACCCGGGGTATGACGGTCATCAACAGCTCCTCGGTCACCGGGCTACAGGCCACCGACAGCGCATGAGGGTCACGTAATCTTTCATCCAGCACACGGGCGCGTTCCAGAAGCCTACGACCGTCATCGCTGAGGATGCTCCCCGTTTTCGAACTGATCACCAGGCTCGCACCGGCGGCGGACTCGGCCGAACGTATGTGGCGGAACAGCACCGGCGGCCTGACCGACAACAGCTCCGCGGCGGCGTTGATGCTCCCCGCCTTTGCTACCGCCTCCAACGCCTGCAACTGCCTCACGGTGATGGGGCCGTTTTCACCTTCCAAGGATAGGATCGGATGCAAGAGCACGTCTGATTGGAACCCAATATAGACTATTATACTCTGCTGAGCAAGAAAACATTATCAAGGATGCTTACATAATTCAATCGTAAATGTTGAGTACGACGAAAGAAGAGGCAAAGGATGTTCTTACCGCGACGCTTCCGATAATCAGCGTCGTGCTTTTCATGCAGATATTCGTCCTCCACAGCCCACTGGACGAGATACTCCTGTTCATCGGAACGGCCATAATGGTCATAGTCGGTTTCACAATGTTCCTTGTGGGCGTTCAATGGGGGATGCTGCCGATCGGTGAGGCGGTGGGGGCGGAGATGCCGCAACGGGGTTCGATTCTTTTCGTTATCGTTGTGATGTTCGTGATCAGTTTCCTGGTCACAATCGCAGAACCGGACGTGCGCGTACTGGCATCTCTTGTGGATTCAGTTTCCGAGGGGATGCTGGACAGGACACAACTGATGTTCGTCATCGGTTTCGGCGTGGCGTTCTTCATGGTCGTTTCAGCACTGAGGGTCATACTCGGCGTTTCGATCAAGAAGTTGTTGGCCGTAGGATACGGTACGGTCCTTTTACTGTCATTTTTCACCCCCGAGGACTTCCTGGCGATATCGTTCGACGCCGGCGGTGTGACCACCGGACCTATGACCGTGCCCATCATCCTCTCCCTGGGAGTGGGGCTGAGCGCCGTCCTTTCCGGTAGGAGGGACCTTTCCAACACCTTCGGTTTCATAGGCCTGGCGTCCATCGGCCCGATCATCGGCGTGATGTTGATGGGGGTGTTCCTCTATTGACCCACCCTGACATGAGCATGCTGGACGTGGTGCTCGATGTCCTGCAGGCACTCCTGCCGGTCATCGCGTTCTTCCTTCTGTTCCAATACCTGTACCTTAAGTATCCATGGGTCACCCTGAAGAGGATCCTCTTCGGCGTGGCGGTAACCGGAGTGGGCATGGTCCTTTTCCTGGGGGGCGTGTTCTTGGGGTTCATGCCCATCGCCCGCTCCATGGGGGAGTATCTGGCCCTGAATTATGACAATTGGGTCATAATAGCGTTCGGTTTCCTTATGGGTTTCCTGGCAACATATGCCGAACCGGCGGTCAGGGTGTTATGCAAACAGGTGGAGACCAGTTCGGGAGGTTTCATATCATCGAAACTTATACTCTGGACACTGTCGTTCGGCGTGGCGGCACTGGTCGCCCTGGGGATGGCGAGGATACTCTACGACATAGATTTCCGCACCATAATCGTCATAGGATACTCATTAGCCCTGCTGATGATGTTTTTCTCTGAGGCCCAGTACGTGGCCATTGCATTCGATGCCGGCGGTGTCGCCACCGGTCCGATGGCGGTTTCCATCATCATGACCATGGCAGTGGGGATAGCCAGCGGTGCGGAGGGGGGCAATCCCATAGTCGATGGGTTCGGGATAAATGCACTTATAGCCCTGGCGCCGATATTGTTCATATCGGTACTGGGCGTGATATTGACGAGAAAGGAGGTCGAAGTATGAACTGCGAAACTGATGTGGCCCTGATAATAACAGTGGTCAAGAAAGGTTGGGCCGAGGTTGCGCTCAAGGCTTCCGTTGACGCTGGCGCCCAAGGAGGCACCGTGATGTACGGCCGTGGTATCGGCATGCATGAGAGGAAGACCCTGCTGGGTATGAGGATCGAGCCAGAGAAGGAGATACTCCTCACGGCGGTCAAGAGAAGTCTAAGCGACCAGGTCCTCATAGCCATAAGCGAAGCTGCCGAGCTTAACAAACCGGGCCAGGGCATTGCGATGCTCGTGCCCCTCGACAAGGTCATCGGCCGGGTCCACATGATACCTGATGACGACACGTACTTCCCCATAGGTCCGATGGAAGTGGACAAGGAGGAAGAGGACAGGAACCGCAGGGAATCCGGGGTCTGATTATGCCGGAGGGCCTGAGCGAAACCGTACTGGTGATCGGCCTAGGCAGCCCCATCGTCTCCGACGACCGCGTCGGCCTCGAGGTGGTGCAGCGGATAGAGGACATGCAACTCGAGGGCGTGGAGACGCGGCAGGAGGCCGTCGGCGGTCTGGACATCCTGCCCGTGATATTCGGCTACCGCCGGGTGATCATCGTCGACGCCATACAGAGCCGGGCCTGCCCTCCCGGGACGATAATGCTGTTCGACCCCGATGACTTCGCACCCACAGTCGCCGACGCTTCAGCCCACAGTGTCAACCTGGCCACCGCCATGGCGTTGGGAAGGCAGATAGAACCGGAGCTTATGCCCCACCAGGTTCGTTTCGTGGCCATAGAGGCCGAGGACCTCCTCACGGTAAGTGAGGAGATGACGCCTGCGGTGGAGGCGGCCGTCCCCGAGGCCGTCTCTGAGGTGCTCAGACTCCTGGGGTTAGAAGTCGAGGGCCCCTAGGTCGAGCTTCTTGATGTCATCGGTCTCCCTGCCGTAGATGGCTATGTTCAGCCTCTCCGGGCGGAGGAGGTCGCCGGCGACCCGCATCACATCATCCAATGTGACCGCGTCCATCTTCTCCAGGTCGTTCTGGAAGGGCACCGCCTCACCGCTGAGCATATAGTTGCGGGCCAGACGGTACATGCGGTTGGATGTGGACTCCATCGCCCTGACGAGATGCCCGCGCACCATGTTCTTCGCCTTCTGCAGCTCATCCTCCCCTATGCCGTCGCGACGCAGACGCGCCAGCTCATCAACGACGGTGGTGATGGTCTCCACCACATTCTCCTCCGTGCAGGAGAAGTAGGCCGCCATGGAACCGGCGTCGGAATGCTGGTCGACGCTGGTGTGTATCGAATAAACCAGACACTTCTCCTCCCTGACGCTTTGGAACAGACGGGATGAGCCGCCCGCTCCGAGGATGGCGTTCAATGCCCGTAGCGCGGTGCGGTCGGGGTGGTTCGATGGATAGGAGGGGAAGCCCATCCCCACATAGCTGTGGTCACCTTCACGGGGGAAGACCTTCAGTCCGGTGCCGTGGTCCTTGGGCGCCTCACGGGCAATTCCCCTGGAACCGTTACGGTGGTCGAAGTTCTCCTCCGCCCATGATGTCACATCGTCCACGTCGACGTTGCCGCAGGCTATGACGGATATCTCCGGCATTCGGTACCTATCTTCGAAGTAAGTACGCAGATCCTCCTCCGTCAGGGCCTTGACGGTCTCCACCTCGCCAGCCTCCATCAGCCCCAGTCCATGCCCGTCCCACAAAGTCCGGGCGAAAAGGCTGTGTATATAGGAGTCGGGGTCGTCCTCCCACATGCTGATCTCCTGCAGGACTATCTTCTTCTCCATCTCGATGTCCTCTGAGCGTATCAGGGGATTGACGGTTATGTCGGCGACCAGGTCCTTGGCCACCTGTGCGGTGCGGTCCAAGGTTACACCGTAGTAAGCCGTGACCTCGGCGGATGTGAAGGCGTTCAGCTGTCCTCCGGCCTCCTCGATCTCCCGCATTATGCGGACGTTGTCGCGGTTCTTGGTTCCGCGGAAGAGGACGTGCTCCAGAAGATGTGATATGCCCATTATGCGCGACTCCTCGTCGCGGGAACCGGTGCGCACCGCCAGCAGGTAACCGCTGGTCTGGGACCCGGGTATGCGCTCCACCGCCACGGGTATCCCGGCGGTGGTGCTTGTCAGACTCAACTCGTAATCGCTCACATCGAGGAGATGAAGCAATTGATAAATAAGCTTGACCTGGTTATATACGATACAGGTGGAAACATGGTAGAAGAGCTCACTGTTACCGAATACTCGAAGATGGATTGCAAGAACGCCATGGTCCTGGTGGGATTCCCCAGCCTCGGACTCGTCAGCTCCATCGCCACAAACTTCATCGTCCGCACCCTGGGGCTGAAAAGGCTCGCAGGCATCAGTTCACCGGACTTCCCTCCTTATGCCATGGTGCAGGAGGGATTCCCGATGCCTCCGGTACGCATATACGGAGGGGACCGCCAATGTGATGAGAACGGCGAGAACTGCGAGCATCTCATTGTCATAACCGCCGAGTTCCTGCCCAAGATGGAGATGCACTACCCGATGACCAAACTCATACTGGAGTGGTGCGAGGAGAACGAGGTGGAGACCATTGTGACGATGGAGGGCATCGGCAGTGCCGAGGCCGACCCCGACACGGTCTGGGGGGTCGGCAGCAACCCTCAGATGAAGGAAATGATGAAGAAGTACGATGTCAAACCCATGGATGAAGGCATGGTCCGCGGCCTCTCGGGCATAATGCTCTACGAGGGCGCCGCCCGTGGGATGAACGTCCTGACCCTGATGGGCCCGGCGCGCATGGACATGCCCGATGCCCGTGGTGCGGCAAAGCTGATGGAGAAGATCACGTTGATGCTGCCGGAGTTGGATCTTGACACCGAGCCTCTCCTCAAGGAGGCGGAGGAGCTGGAGAAACGCATGAAGGGTGCGATGGAGACCGCCAGCATAGCCAGTGACAACTCGCATCTCTATCGCTGATGTCACTGCTGTATCTTATCACGGTGATCATCATCCCCGTGACCCTGATACCTTTAGGCCTGGTCCTGTGGCGTCATCCGCCACGCATAAACGGTCTGTACGGTTATCGGACGCGTAGGTCGATGAGTTCACCGGAGATGTGGAGGGAGGCGCAGCCCTTCGCCGGCAGGATGCTGGCTCTAGCGGGAATGACCGGTTTGGCCTTGGCCGCACTCGTCCACCTGTCGATGGGCAGCGGTGCCGCCGCCATTCTTGTAGCCATCTCGCTACAGACCTTGGCCCTCTTGGGGATCGTCCCTCTGACCGAGAGGCATCTCTCACGTTGGGATTCCGGCGTTGAGGACAAGGCGAAAGATTAAAAATAAAACGTAGATAAGCACGCTCATGCACCTGGTCCCGAAGAAGTTCTTCGTAAGTTCTGGAGCCGCAATCAGCGAAGTCTCCGACCTCAACGCATTCGACAAAGCATTGATCAACGCCGGTGTCGGCGAGCAGAACATGTTGTCCGTATCATCGGTCATACCCGAAGGTGCGATAATGGTCGAGCCCCGTCCCCTGCCCATGGGCGCCATCACCCACTGCGTGCTGGCCCAGATGAGAGGCAGCGAGGGTGAGATGATATCCGCCGGTATCTCCTATGCATTCCGCAAGGATGGAATGGGCGGGTACGTGGCCGAGGGTCACCTACATGGTTCCAAGGAATCCCTGAGGGAAGTCCTGGAATGGAAGATGGAAGAGATGGCGAAGCTCCGCGGTATAGAGCTGGAAGAGATCCAGTATGAGATACAGGAGATGAAGATCCCCATGGACAACTACGGGACCTGCATAGCCTGTCTGATCTTCGTGGACTACTGAAGTGTGATTCACGGATGTTCGCGGTGATACTCTGCTCCGGTTGCGGCAACCCTCGCATGATAGACCTCACATCTACGGCATCCAGGTGCCCGCGGTGCGGCAAATCCGTTGAGCACAGTAGAGCCAAGATCCATCTACGGTCCGAGGACCAGGGCGAGCTGAGGGCGGCCATGTGGTCGCTGAACAGCACTCCTGAGTTCATCAAGGACAACAAACCCAAGAAAACATCTTCCCCCGACCCGATTCTGAAACTGCAACGGGATTTTGAGAGGATCTCCGACCCCGAGCAGCGCCTTTCCCATGTGGCTGATTCCCTTTGCGCCAAGAGCGGCCATTTCACCAAGGATGACATCCGCACCGTGTTCCCTGACACCTTCGAGGACATCCTCAAAGGGATGCTCGAGCTGGGGATAGTCTTCGAGCCGCGGGCGGGCAGATATCAGCGCATATGAGAGAA
>PWNH01000014.1 GCA_003557905.1 Methanomassiliicoccaceae archaeon
AGATCGTTTTTCGGAAATAGCTCTTCGTAACCCATTGCAATCCCTATCCATGTTACATTAATCAGTGTATTTATACGTTGGCATGTCTACTTCGCAACTTTGTTGCATGGGAATGAAAAAATGACCTTATTAGCCCGTTTATGAGGTTAAAAAACATGGAATTTGCAACATTGTTGCAAATAATCCACTTTTTATTCCTAAATGGGATTAACCACGATAAAAATTAAGTCGTCGGTTGGAAACATATAATGTCCTTCCCGGTCATAACCTTTTGCGAGGACTGAAATGAGATTGATTTCGTGGAATGTCAACGGTTTGCGTTCAGTGGCTAACAAAGGGTTCCAAGAATGGTTCATGAAGGAAAAACCAGAGATACTATGTCTACAGGAGACAAAGGCCTGGGATGAACAACTCGGGAAGGACGTGAGGGATATCGACGGGTATCAATTTTTCATTTCACGCCCAGCGAGGAAGGGGTATTCCGGTGTGGCGACCTATTCCTCGATGCCTCCGCGACACATCGGTTACGGATTCTCCCCCCGCTTCGATGATGAGGGCAGGGTCTGCATAACCCGTTTCGATGAATTCACCCTTTTGAACGTCTATTTCCCCAATGGGAAGGCCTCCGAGGAGAGATTGCGTTACAAGATGGATTTCTATGAAGAATTCCTAACATACTGCAAGGGACTGCTCGAACAAGGTGAGAGGTTGGTGGTCTGCGGTGATGTTAACACCGCCCATAAGGAGATAGACCTCGCCAGACCGAAGGAGAACTCCGTGATATCGGGATTCCTGCCTGAGGAAAGGGAATGGATAGACCGGTTCCTGGATATCGGATTCATCGATAGTTTAAGGTATTTCGATGACCGACCTCACCTATACACGTGGTGGTCGATGCGTTCCGGTGCCAGGGCGAGGAACGTCGGTTGGAGGATAGATTACTTCCTAGTCAGTGAGAATCTGAGGGGAAATATGGTGTCGGCAGGCATAATGCCTGATGTCATGGGCTCGGACCATTGTCCGATCTATCTCGATCTGTCCTTCTGATAAACCGTGAGGGAACGCAGACGGTTTATGGCACCTATCAGCTCATGCCTTCTGAAGCCAGCCCTCTCCCCGTTGACATCGCCCAGACAGTCCAGGCTCTTCTCCTTTATCCGGTCCGTCACCTTTACGGACAGTTCGGCCATGGAAGTCTCGTCATCCATAAGCTGCCAGGCCAAAACCATGGCGTCGGCCACCGTTCGTGTCTGCGAGAGGTCTACGAGTTGTTCCAAGGAGGAAAGGTCGAGGTCCTCCTTCCCGAATGTCAATATGTCGACCTCGCGGGCGGAGACCTTGACATCCTTACCACCACGACTGGGGTCCAGACTCTTGGACAGCGGAACGCGTGAATATGGTGAAGAGAACGGTTCTTCCGCCTCGGACTCCCTGTCACTGGGGAATGTTGAAGCCACGTCCTTGGCGGTCTTCGTGACCTCCGATGCGACATATGATGACATCATAATGACCGTGTCAGCTATATCCAGGAACTCACCTGAACCACCGACGACAAGTATGCAGCAGCATCCTTGGGATTCCATCATCGGGCCGATACGGTCTACGAAGGGCTTGATGGGCTCGTTGTCCTTGCTCACCAGCATCTGCATCCTTCGGTCCCGGGTCATGAAATTGCTCGCCGATGAGTCCTCATCGATTAGGAGCAGGGACGTTCCCACCTCCAACGCCTCCATTATGTTGGATGCTTGTGATGTGGATCCGCTGGCGTTGTCGGTGGAGAAGTCGTTGGTGCTCAGCCCTCCCGGAAGATTGCCTATGAAGGGGGATATGTCCACCTTCTCAACCCTCCTGCCGTCCTCAGAACGTACCTTGACCGCGTCATCCACGGTGACGACGAGTTCCCTCCCATCGCCCGGTACATGGTCGTAGACACCGTGTTTTACGGCCTCCAGCAATGTGGACTTCCCGTGATATCCCCCGCCGACGATGAGTGTCAGTCCCTTCGGTATGCCCATCCCTGTGACCCTGCCGGCATTGGGGAGTTCTACACTTACCCTCAGGCTCAGGGGCGAACGGAAGGGGACCGCGTTGGAAAGCGGCCATTGATCCACCCCACTTTTCCTCGGCAGTATGGAACCATCAGCCACAAAGGCCACCAACCCCATGGCCTCCAACTTGGATCTCAAAGCCTGGGCGTCCTCCGCGCACCAGATGTGCTGCTGGACCCTCTTCTCCTTGTATGAATCGAAAAACATTGATTCCCGGACGATGACGGGGAGATGTTCGGTCAGGAGCTCTATGGCACTTTCACCTTCGATACGCCTGCCCTGGCCCGGCAATCCTGCTGTGAACCTTACCTCGATGAATTTGTTGTTGATTACTACGGAGCTCCTCTCCAGGATCTCCTGACCCGGACGGGGGATGGATATCCTGCCACTGCCTCCGGTCCCCATCCCGCCCCGGGCACGCATCCTTCCTGCCTCCCAGAAACGTCGGGCTATCAGGTCTCGTAGGGCGATCTCCCTGATTCGGTTGGAATATGTCCATTCCGGGAACTGGGCCTCTTTTTGAGGGATCCTCAACCTCATTCGGCTGGGGGCGGCGAAGGTGTCCCCTTGGACGTGATCTATGAACAGGGTCCAATCTTCCAGTTCATAGGTGCCTTTGAGATTACGGTAAGAACTGTATCCCTTACCGTCCACCTTTCTGATCTCTGAGACTATGTCGCGGGACGCCATCGCTCATTCCTCCGGCTCAAGTAGAGCGAAACCGTTTATCGGGTCACGGACCCTGACAGCTTTGATATCAATGA
Source organism: Methanomassiliicoccaceae archaeon (assembly GCA_003557905.1). Lineage (GTDB taxonomy): Archaea > Thermoplasmatota > Thermoplasmata > Methanomassiliicoccales > Methanomethylophilaceae > PWHV01. The sequence continues at coordinate 2,813 of PWNH01000014.1, forward strand.
TCTCATGGATTATTACCTCCATGATGAGCCATACTCTAACACCGGCCCGCACACATCCCGTAACCGCCCTCCCGTTTCTGCCACATGAAGCGTGCATGTGCAGGAGGGGGTTGCCTTCCTCGTCGATAAAAATCGTACCGCTGCCACTGAGCTCGTGGACACCATCGAGGACATGGGTCATCGGTTCAACGGGCGACGAACGTCCGTCTTTGGGCCCGACAATCAGAAGGGAGCCGTCATCGGCACCGCCGACGGCGACAACGGATGCGGAGCGTATTGAGTTCTCCCGTGCGAACAGTTCTATCTGCTCGTGTAAGACCTCTCCATCCTCCAGGCGGAGAACGAAAGCCCTTCCCGCGGTCCCGGAAGCGGATTTCATCCAACCCTCCTTCAGCGGTACTTGCTGTAACGGTCCAAGAGACGGCTGATGCGGGAGTACTCCTCCTCGGTCAGTCCTTCTTCGGAAACGAAGTCCTTGGCGTAGATCTTGGCATCCTTAATCGAGGTCCTTGAGGCCTTCGCTATGAGACTAGCTAGAAATGAAGATTGTACAGAGGGATCCAAAGTGCTCTTTTCCAGTATCTCCCTCAAGTCATACCTGAACGGCCCGATACGGCGGGTGCTCAGCATGGATTGGCGCTTGCTGTCCCTATTTTTCGTCTTGGCAGCGCCGAACTTGCGGGGAGGCTTCCTGGTAGAGTTTTTTGTGTTCACACTCAAATCAATTACTCCAATTGCCGCAACACATATCTTTAAGTACTTAAATCATTGCCCGCTAACCATGACTGGACAGAAGAGAACCATCTATGTGGCGGGGCCGTTGTTCTCCGCTTCGGAACTTAGTTTCAACCGAGAGCTGGCGGAGCATCTTCATAACGCGGGACACGAGGTTCTTCTGCCTCAGGATTCCTGCCCTCCCTTCCCGGATATCATCGCTTCCGGACGGTCACCATTCGAGGCATTGGAATTCGTATTCGAGAAGGACATGGAGATGCTGCAACGTGCCGATCTGCTCCTCTTCGTGCTCGACGGCCGTGTCCCTGACGAAGGTGCCTGTTTCGAATTGGGATATGCCTATGCCAAGGGGATCGACCTGGTGGGGATCAAGACAGATTCCCGCAGCTCGATCGACGGGATGGACAACGCCATGCTGGCTGTGCCTCTGAAAGGGAGGGTCGCCAAAGATATTAACGGCGTTCTGGAAATCATTTCCGACCTTGAAACGAAAACATAGAAATACGGACCGCAGGGATGTTGTCGTGATAGTATGGTCGACATTCAGAAACTAACGGACATGGTCGAGTAACAGGATGGTTCAGTTGTCAGTCGCACCTTGAT
>PWNH01000046.1 GCA_003557905.1 Methanomassiliicoccaceae archaeon
CCTGACCACCAACAAGGACTTCAGCAACTGGGGAGCCTTCTTCCACGATGACGCCGTGGCGGTACCGATCATTGACCGCGTCATCCACCACTCACACATCTTCATGCTGGGAGGAGAGAGCGATCGCTTGAAACAGAAAACCACGAGCTAGACGACACACGGTGGGTCAAAATAAATGGCCATTGACAAGGAGAGCTTGGCGCCAACCCGGGAAAACCGGCGGCTGACTGGAAAAACCAACTAAAAGTCGTCTTCTCCCGGGCAACACGTGCCTGCACACCTGCTCCGATACCCCGCCTGCTACAAAAAAACGACGAAAAGGCACATCTCAAACAACTTCATGAATAATGCGGGCTAGTGAGAATCACCGTCAAATGTGTCGCCTTGCCGGGGAACGAATGTCCCCGGCTTGCGAAGCAGCCAGATATATCCGGGAACAAGCCAATAGGCATATTTAACCACATTTTGAGCGATAGCAGCCTTCCAGGAACCTGCCGGCAACATGTAGTCCACCTTATATTTTTCAGGATTATTTATCACCTTGCCGGTGTAATCTACGACCTCAAATTGGCTGACAAGCCTCTTTAGCCCCCAGTATGAAAAATGAAGTTCGTGATAATGCGAAGCCTTGCCAGAGAGACGAACATACCAGTGAGCAAGACGCCTGGGAATGGCAGACAAAAGCGGCAGATTGTAATGTGGCTCGTTCCACATAAATCGATTACCTGCCGCAAAATAGCAAATACCCCCTGGACACAGAATGCGAAATATCTCGTCAATCATTCCGGATGCGTCGGGAACGTGTTCATAAATTTGCGCGCAAATAACGACATCAACTGACTCATCAGCCGCTTTCGTATGCAACGCATCTCCTATCTGAAACTTCAGATTGCTCTTTTCAAATCTCTCCTTGGCTGATTCAATTGCCCTATCATCTATATCAATTCCTATTACTGACCCGAAATGATCCGCGAGATAGTTGTCAATAATGCCGGTTGATGCTCCAATATCAAGAACTCGAAGCTGGATCAATGGAACATCAAAGTACTCTTCAAAAACCGCAACCATAGTTGCAGCCTTTCTTTGCCTACCCTCAGCATCATGCATGGAAGGCCTGATGCTGGAGTAATCGTACTGGTAATCTCGGCGCTCTGTCATAATGCTTCCGGAATGCTATCCGCTACCACCATCAGTCAAGATTCGATCCATTCGGTGACTCATACAGATCCACTTCCTCCCATGGCACCTCCTAGTGACTCCCTTCGACAGAGTACTCAATGATGGGTTGCATGAAATCGTTACTCCATTCATTCCTATGCCAGTGTAGAACATGAAAGTCGTTTTGCAAAGCTCCTCAGCATCAAGTTCAACCAAATTTTCGTGCCCGAAACGAGCCTCCCATCCAATAACGCCGCTAACGGAGGCCAATGTCATGCCTTCACTGAGTAGACCACTGCTTGAAGGCGTCTTGAACGTCAACAACAAAGACGCCACGGACACTATCCAGTCCGGAGCCTCCCGATCGCCAAATAGTACAGACTCCGGAGCACGACGCACCCCGACCCAGCCAGGCGCCTCTTTCGCCAAGTGGTAGATCGTCAGCTTCGGCCAGCAGCCGCTTCTTTTCGGTTACGCTGAATCGACAACGGGTACGCTTTTCCAGGCGCTGATCAGTGATTACTTCGTTGGGATCGGACATCTATTCACTCCATAAGCGCCCTGAATGTTACAGTTAAAACCGATCAGGTGCTGTTGGGAGGGATTTTGACACACAGGGCAGGGGACCGCTTCGCTGCCCCGGAATAGCAGCATTTCCGGGCTCGTACATCCGGAAATGTCTGCAATAGCCGGGTTAATGGACACCAGCTTACGTCGGTGACTTGCCGCCCTGCGACCCGCCTGACGTCAGATCATTTTATGCCACTGCGATTCGGTACCGTAGTGGAATCTATGCATAAGCTGCCCGCAAAGTCTATCCAGCAACTGTGCTCGCTTCATATCCCATTCTCGCCAGTGAGGAAAGTCACCTGAGCTAGCATGATGCTTCTCACTGGTAAAGCCTTCAGGAATGGAAAAGCGGTATTGCCTCTTACCGTGAATAGCGGCAAACTCTACCAGATCGCGCATTGCCTCTCCGCAATTTGCTTTGAACAAATCTTCGTAGCGGAAAAGATGACAGCGAGCGTCACTTTCCGCGTAATCTAGCAAACGGCCATTGACATTACGCCACTCCCAGACCAAGCGGCCAAAAGTATCAAAGCTGCTCCAGGCATTTTCCCATTCCAGGTCACCAACTTTAGAAGGTGACAGCCATCCCGGCGGAAAAAAACGGACTGGGTCATATGGCGAATACCTTATACCCCTATTCATCCAGGACTGCACCCATGTCCGGGGATCCCTGACAATTACGATAATCTTGGCTTTTGGCCACACCTTATGTATTAGGCCAACCAAATAGTTCCACTGACCATTGCTTTCGACAACCAAGGACTCCTTTATCCTGGAATGGAGCCTCCTGCGGAGATCGACAATCTCGCTCAGGCACTGCTCCTCGCTTACTCTTCCAGAGACATACTTCTGACCTAAGGGCCGCACACCAGATATCCCGAGCAACCGACCAATTACCATATACCAAGAGCCATACTTTCGAATTCGGTCAATATTTTTCTTTAAGCTAAATGTCAGATCATCCGGTTCATGCTCAGAATGACAATTCTCTATCGCCACTGAAAGCATATTTCCGAGAAAAGTTGTCCCGGTTCTTCCAGCGGACACAATAAAAACCAAATCCTTATCCATGGTCATTCCGTTCACTTCTCATCGGCCGGCGAGAAGACGAACAGCAAGCCGGCAAGCAAAGCAGCTATGACCAGCGTGCTAACTCGGTTCAGCGCAACAGCGATAAACGCGATAGCTGGTCCAATGGAGATTGCGAGAGCCGTCAATGCCGCTAACGACTCACTGACTCCGAGGCCGGCGGGAACGACCGCCACGGTCGCACCCAAAACCACAGCACCGGTAAAGGCGGATGCGTCAAGCAGACTCACATCAAGACCAATTGCGAAAAAACTCAACTTCAGCCGAACAACCATAAGCAAAATACGGGCAATCCTTGTACCCAGGAATGCAGAAGCGAGTTTCCAATCATGAAATCTGCACAGAAATACAATACAAACCATCAGCCCTATAAAACCAGTAGCAACCAGAGACCACCCAGCTGATGGATAGACTGAAATCAGATTAAAACCCAAGAGGATTGACACCAGAGTCAATAACACAATATTTCCAAGAATAATCACCAGACCGCTACTGAATATCGTCGCACCATGGCCGACAAGTACCGCCGATTGAAGGAAGGCCCCGACAGGAATGGGGAGCACATTGGCTGCTGTTGCGGTTGCACAAGTGTGAAATGCACTCCTGAAGCCAACCGCTTGTCCAACCACACGCCCAGCCATCTGAAGACTGACCGCATTCATGGCGATGGCCAAAGGTGCGCCGACAATAAAATTTACCAGGAGCGGTACAGAACGCAGTGTTACATCTTCAGCATCAATTGACATGAAGGACAGGAAAAGACCCAGAACGAATATCACCAACGCCAAGGATGTATATACAACTCGATAGCGAGATGCGTGATCGCGGACACATTTTCCGTATAGCGCCAGCCGACTCCAATCAAGCGATAATAGGGGTTGATCAGTTGGGGGGCTCATTGATGACTGGATTTTGGCACAGACCATACCATTAGAACATTCATTGACAAGAGCAGCCTATTCCTTGTAATTCAGAGATGTGATCTGCTCGGAAATCAGACCAATCAAGAATATAATCACTGCCGCACTGAACAGGAGCAAGGACATGTTTGTAAATCGTCCAACACTGAGATATGTGTACGCGTAGTAGCCGAACCCAGCAAAAAAGAACAAACCGCTAGCCGGCAAGAAGAGCTTCAATGGCGCATACAAAGTCGCAATTTTGAAAATAATTGCCATGAAACGCAGGCCATCCCGAATCGGGCGGATATGGCTCTTTCCTTCCCGTTTTCTCGCCTCGATGTCCACGAACTCCACCGGGTAGCCCGAGCGCATGAACGCCATGGTGATAGTGGTCGGGTAGGAAAAACCGTTGGGCAGCAGG
>PWNH01000120.1 GCA_003557905.1 Methanomassiliicoccaceae archaeon
CGCTGAACACGCACACCCTCGCCGCGTTCGCCGTGTGGGACAAGGAGGCCGGACGCAAACTGACGGAGCTCCAGAGGGCCTTGGTCAATTCGGCAACACCCGCTGAGAAGCCGTCCACCCCATCCCTGGAGTCGGTGTTTCAACAATGGGGTTTGGAGGTTAAAAGCCAATGAAGGGAGAACCGCTTGGTCAATTCCGAGCCTGGCAGCCAGGTGAAGCGATAGCCGCGAGGATCTTGGCGACTTTCTTCATAATGGCTCGTTCCGGTCGATTGCGAACTTGCTCCATTCTCGCAATGGAATAACACCACGTTTCACAAGATCATCGTAAACTTTAACCTTATATGCGGAAACCTCTAGTTTGTCAGTGAGTTGATGAGTTATGATAGCATCGAATAAGATCGTCGCTCCAATGGCGTGATGGTCTACGATATTCAAAAGGTCCTCCAGTCCTTTCATCGTTTCTTCGAGATCCTTATACGTTACAATTGGCAAACGTGCCAAGCCAACGCTGGTGGAAAGGTCAAAATGGGCGATTCTTTTGTGCCGGTGCTTCCTTATCCTGCTCACCTTGTCATCCAGACGTACTAGCCCATCTTTTAATTCCTTTCCTACCGTAGAATTCCATGGTTCGCATTTTTCTGCTAGTGCCCACATGGAAAGATGCTTATCTTTCTTACTGTCTTTATCGGTGAGACAGCCAATTGAGATAAATAAAGCCTCTTCGAGGAGACGTTGAAGAATTCCTAGTGAAGATCCATAGCATTCGCTCAAAGTTTCCGTCAAACGCCTATCGGCCATGAACAGCTCCCGGTAAACCTCCCAATTCGTTCGCAGTTCACACAGTTCTCCATAAATGTATGGGAAGAGTTCCCTGATCTCCGCGGGATACTTAGAAAAGTCGCCGTCAACTTTTGCTGCTGTCATCGCGTCTTTTGTCTACTGGCTGCCCAACGTCAGAGCGCAGGAGATGGCGGCGTCAGAGCTACTCGGAATTGTCTCCCTTGTTTTGTTCGCTGCTCGCTGGTTCTGCTGGCTTTGCTGGCCGTTCAGGAAGTATTATATTCTCGCTTGGAACATAAGACCCTCTAGATGTCTGCATCTCACGGGGCTTGAACTTTGGCTCCGATGAACTCTTCTTCTCCTCGTCACTCATCCTTAACTCCCTCATTTTCGCCGGTGCTCTGAGAGTCCTTGCTCTGAGACTCCTGAGTGGGTCGTTCGGGAAGGATAATATTCTCGGTAGGGACATAACTTCTTCTCTTGTTTTGGTCCTCTTCCGAGGTAGAGATATCATTCGCTTTATTATTGTTTTCGTCAGTCATTGTTATGGTATTTGTATATAGGTTAGCGAAAGCAAATATTCCCAAAAGAAATATTCCTGCAATTCCAGAATATAATGAAATCCGGTTGAAAAGCTTTAAGCGGGGAACGTGTGGATTGTTTCTTGTGTCGACGTGTTTGAGATCTTCCGATTCGGGATGCAAACGTTTTGCGACTTCATTATCGAGGTTAACGATCTTTTGTTGCTGGGCATTTTGGCTCGTATAAATTGCAAGTAAGTTAAATGTCACGCTAGCGATAAGAGCGGCCCACGCGGCCCCAAGAAAAAACATTAGCCAATGAGAAGGGTGATTTGCGATTTCACGGAGAAAGGTGATTGAGCCAATTAGAGCGCCTCCAGAGAGAGCTAAAAGGAGCTTGTCATAACGACCGCCCAATTCAAAAGCGATACGATCCAATTCCGACCGCTGAGACCGATAGATTTCTAACAACTCCCTGTCATATTTTTCCTGCTCAGTATTCTTCATAATTTCCATTAATGTCTCAGCGAACAGTTTTATTATGATCAACTCAGTTGAAGATATCGGGGGAGTCCCCGAACTGGAATTCCTGTGTAGCGCATTGCTGGAACGGGTTGGAGGTGGTGGGGCATAATCGCGGAGGTAGCTGTAGGATAGTGAATTTCAGAGTGGTCGATACGGCAATCCCAAAACGATCAACTCACTCCGTCCGGAGCTGGAGAATGATTTCGAAGAGGCGCCGGGAGATTTGACACGCGTTCGGTCATTGAATGGCCAATGCCCGTGTCAGTGTTCTGATTGATATGCGAAGCCGCCTTGCCGCTCTGGACCGGGCGACGGCGGGATTCGGCAGGCTGTTGCGCAACGTGCTCGCGGTGACGGGAGCCTACTTGGGTTTTCGCGCCATCGCTCGCCAGGGGCGCGCAACGCTCGCACTCGGGGCGGAGCTGGACCACCTCTCGAAGCAGACCGAGATCGCGGTCTCGGACCTGATGGCATTGCGTCAGGCATTCGAGGACAATGGGGTGGCGCCGCAACGGGTGGGCCGGGCGGTCAACGACATGCAAAGGCGGATCGCGGAGGCGGCCCGGGGGATCGGGGAAGGTCGGCAGGCGCTGCGGGACCTGAACCTCGAGGCCACGGAACTCGCCCGGTTGTCGCCCGCAGACCAGTTCGCGCTGCTCGCCGAGCGCATCGGGGAGATCGAGAACCCCGCCCAGCGCACGAACACGGCGATGGCGCTTCTGGGCAAGAGCGGGGCGGACCTCTTGCCGCTCTTCCAGTCCGGGGGTGCCATCGACGAGGCCCGCGAATCCCTCGGCAAGCTGCCGGAAGTGATGGAGCGCAACGCCGAGCAGTTCGAGCGTATCGACACCTTGATGGGGCGCATGCCGAACAAGTCGCGCCAGTTGTTTGCGGGGCTCGGCGATCAGCTGGCCGGCCATCTGAGCGAGCCACTGGAGCGTCTGAACCGGCTGGACTTGACCGGCATGGGGCAGCGCATCGGGGCGTTCATCTCGATGGGCCTTGAATCGATCCAGGATGGAACCTTCTCCGAGTTCATCAGCCTCGCGATTGAGGCGGGTTTTGAGCAGGGGCTGGCGGGTGCGCGGCGCATGCTCGATGCCTTCGGCACGGATGGTGTGTGGATGAGAACGCTCGGCGCCGCTTCGATGACGATCGGGGTGGGGCTCGCGAAATTGGCCTCCGACGCGCTCGGGTTCCTGTCGCTCTTTAGCGCGCACCTGAGCGTCGGGTTCACGTTCGGGTTCGAGAAGGCGCGCGAGGGATGGGGCAAGCTCAAGGACATTCTGCTGGCGGGGCTCGCTGAGGTGATCAACTTTTTCAGCACGCGCATTGAGACGGTGCTCAACCGGGCGATCGCGTGGGCGAACAGGATCCCCGGCGTCAACATTGGGCAGGCTTCGATCGGACGGGTGGACTTCACGGGCTCGGAGGAGGGGTTCACGGCCCGTTCCTTCGCAGACATCCTGCACGAGGCACAAGCGGCGGTTGTGGACCGGGCCGACGCCCGCCGCGCCGCGCTGGAATCGAACCTCCAGGCCTCCCTGCGAGCGATCGGGGCGGAGACCGACGCGACCGATGAGCAGGCGAGCGCCACCGAACGGCTGAACCAGCTGATCGCAGAAAGGATCGCCCTGCGCGAACAGGAAGACCCGCAGGCCCCCGGGGTGCCGCCAGTGTTTGCGGGTGCTCCGGGGCCGGAATCATTCGCGGACAAAAGCCAGGAACGCTTCGAGGAATTCCTCTCGGGGAGCGGTGACTTCGGGGTCGGAACATGGACCGCCGCCAAAGCCGCGTTGATGGATTACGTTACGAGCGCCGGGACCGTCGCCCAGCAGGTTTATTCTGCGATCGGGGGAATCGCGACGGGCCTCACCGAAGGGATCAGCCAGTCGCTCAGCGGGCTGATCGAGCGGACAATGTCGTGGGGGGAGGCCCTGCGCAACATCGGCACGACGCTCGCAACCTCCGTGCTCAGCGCGTTCACGGACATGGCCGCGCACTGGATGGTGCAGCGAACCATGATGTTCGTGCTCGGGCGCAAGTTCGACGCCGCTGAGGTCGCCTCCAATGTGACGAAAAACTCAGCGATTGTGGCGAGCGAATCGGCAACGGCCACCGCAACCGCAGCGGCATGGACCCCGGCCGCGCTGCTCAAATCGATCGCAACGTTCGGGGTGGCGGCGATTGTTGGACTGGCGCTCTTTGCCGCGGCGATGGGCTCGTTCGAGCGGGGCGGATACACGGGCGCGGGAGGAAAGTACGAACCCGCGGGCATCGTGCACCGGGGCGAGTTCGTGATGCCGGC
>PWNH01000131.1 GCA_003557905.1 Methanomassiliicoccaceae archaeon
AAGGAGTATCCCGCCTCGACGATGGAGGACGCCATCGTTGCCTCCGTCCAGGCGGAGAGGGATGGTGCATTGGCGGTGGTATGCGCCCCCATAATCGCACCGACGGTGGAGAAGATCCTCACCATACCGGTGTCAGTGGTCATACCGGGAAATAGCATCATCCGCGCCATCGAGAAGGTCAAGGATGAGATCTAACCGATCATAACGTTCTCTTTCTCCAGTTCGTCGAGGATCTGCTTGCGCATCGCGGTAACATCCGGCGATGCGCGGTCCCTCGGGCGCGGCCATGGCACATCGATTATCTCCTTAATCCTCCCTGGACGTTTGGTTAGAAGGACGATGCGGTCGGACAGGAACACCGCCTCGTCCACGGAATGGGTGACGAAGAGGATGGTCTTGTCCGTCTTCTCGATGATCTTCAGAAGCTCCTTCTGCATTATGTTGCGGGTCTGTGCGTCAAGCGCTCCGAAGGGCTCGTCCATCAGCAGGACCTCGGGATCATTGGCTAACGCACGTGCAATCCCCACACGTTGCTTCATCCCGCCTGAGAGCTCATGTATGCGTGAGTCGGCGAACCTTTCCAGTCCGACCATCTCCAGATATTCGTTCGCCCGGGACTTACGCTCTGCTTTGGGGACTCCGGACAGTTCAAGGCCGAACTCGATGTTCTTGCGCACCGACCTCCAAGGAAAGAGTGCGAACTCCTGGAACACCATCCCCCGGTCGGAACCGGGGCCGCTTACCAAGTTACCGGCCACCCGCATCTTGCCCCCTGATGGCTCTATAAGCCCCGCTATCAATCTGAGTATGGTGGTCTTACCACATCCGGATGGGCCAAGCAGGCTTACAAGCTCCCCCTTTTTGACATTTATTGAGAAGTCATCTATCGCAACGACCTCGTCGTCGTCGGTCTTGAAGACCTTCCTGAGCCCATCGATCTCCAGATGTTCGGTCATTCCATGCCCATCCTTGTAATTATAATCCTGTGGACGCGTTCCGCGATACCCGTCGTGATTATGCCCAGGAACGAGATTATTATCAATCCGACGAACACATTGGGCCAATTTCCGACCTGTTCGGCATTGTTGAGTATGAAGTATCCCACTCCTCCGCCCTTGGCCATGATCATCTCGGCGGCCACAATGCACATCCAACCTATGCCGAGGCCGATCTTGACACCGTTCATTATGTAGGGGACGGTGCAGGGCAGCATCACTTTGTAGAATGTCTGCAGGTTGTTGGCCCCCAGGGTCCTGGCGGCGTCTATCATGTGCGTATCGATCTTCTTGACACCGAACACTGTGTTGGATAGCACCGGGAAGAAGACACCGATGAAGACCACCATCATAGGACCGGTGACGACCCCCATGGCAAGTATGAAGAGGGGCGCCCACGCCATCGGTGCGATGGGCCTCAACACCTCTATGATGGGGTTGCTGAACTCCTCGGCCGTACGCGAGTACCCCATCATCAATCCCAAAGGCACAGCGACAGCAAAGGCGATGAGGAAACCCCCCGCGAACCTCCTGAGACTGGCGACTATATGATCCTGAAGTGTCAGGCCGGTAGCGATGTCCCCAACATCTATGAGTCGCCAGAAAGCCTCATACACCCGAAGGGGGGTGGGAAGGAAAGTTATGTCGAGAGTAACGGCACCGAGCCACCATGCCAGAACGAGCATGGTCAACGAGGTTACAGTTATCACCAGTGAACGAACGAACCTATGTAACCTGTTCTCCGGATCGTATCTCAGCAGACTTCCCCCGACATTATGGATTCAAACATTCAAAGAAGGAAATGATAAAAAAGGGTTTGGTTTCTTAGTTCCGACCATCACGCAAGTGCGTTGACCGTCCTAAGAATGGCCGGCGGCGCTCCGAGATATCCGAAGTCTATCTCATCCGCAAGGAACGCGGTCATGACGAACCCACCGTTGGCGTAGGGGTTGCCCGCTCCGCCCTGGACATTTATGCCGAAGGCCTCGAATATGGTGCGGTCACCGAATCCGAGCCCCTCACCGATGTTCCTGTCCATCGCCACGAGCCTAGCCAGCTGGTGTATGTCGCCCGCCAGCCATCCGACCCTGACCGTCACCAGGTCATCATCCTCGCCGACGGTCGGCGTGGATGAGGCGTTGGCTATGTAGTCTGTGTTAACCAGCCTCTCAACGAGGTCTGCTGAGGACTCATAACCGAGCTGTTCCGGGGTCTTGTCGAAAAGTCCCAGGCGGGTGTAGGTCTCTATAACGGTCTCCAGGGAGTCCTTCCAGGACTGGTTGATGTTGAAGTCATACTTCACATGTCCCAGGGAATCCTCTGCTATGGCCCTGTTGGCGGTGCTGTTGTCACCGAAGGCGAAGATGGAGGCGATCTCGATCATGTACGTGTAGTTGGCACTGGTGTTGTCCTGTATGGTCTCCATTATCCAGGTGGTGGCCACCACGTGTGCGGCAACGAACTTCTGAACGGCCTCAGGGTTGCTCTGCTCGAACTTGGAGTTAACCGCCAGGACGCAGCAGGGATGCGCATCCCAGATCTCGTCAGTCCACTTGTAGATCCATGCACCGGGGACGCTGGAGATTATCTGGGAGTTGAAAGGCTCCCAGGCTATGCCGCCATCAATGTCTCCGTTCAGCATGAAGTCCTTCATCTGTCCCGGAGACACCGGAGTCCAGTACACCACGTTATTGGACCTGCTACCTGCTCCCGGATCCAATGCGAATGTGAAGTTGGTCTCACTGGCAATGTAATCCGCAAGTATCATATGCTGGATTGAAGCGGTTCCCGGAGTCGCGAAGACCTTGCCTCCGAAATCTTCCTTGGTCGTTATCGCATCACTGACGAATATCGCCGATCCCTCGGAGTTGACCTGGGACAGGATCACTATCTGTGGTTCCTTGTCCTCGGTCTCCGCCATCAGGATCAAGCCTATCGATGCCACGATCAGTAATGCTACAACCGCGGCTATCAGGACATTCTTGTTCACCATGAATTGCACCTGATTCTTTTGAGGTTTGCATCATATTTAATCGTTATTACATTTAGGACACAATTAACCTAATTGTGTTAATTTCATTGCCCAAGAACCATATGCTACCAATTTTCGAGGAAAAATTATCCTCTTTGTGATACACAACCGAGACATTTGCCCCCGTTAAAATTGTTACACGATGAAATGTACGCAATTAATCAATAAATATGCTAAACAATTATCAGGGGCAGAGGAGTGCAACCGATGTTTGAAATGAATGTGGTGAGCAACACGCCGCTGGACTCGATCAAGTCCGTTGAAGAGGTGGCAGAGATGTTCCTGACCCAGATAGGGTACCTGCCCCGGAATCCCGATGGTAGGGCTGCGGGAGGCGGTCTCAAGGACAGCGTTCCTTACCGGCTGTTCATGGACCATTTCATGCGCAATATGGGCAAGGCATGGTCCGTGGACGAGTTGGCGGTCCTGCTCGGGACAACCCGCCCCACGGTATACCGCCACATCAACAAACTGAAGTCGCTGGACATATTGGAGTCGTTGGATGTGGAGGTCGACGGCCAGTACAAGAAAGGATACCGGATACGCTATGGTGACCTCTCCAAGGCCTGGAGCTTCACCGAGGCCAATGTGAACATGGCCATGGACAACTACAAGCGCACGGTCAGGCACCTGCAGGAACTATCCCGTTCCCGGGAGGACTGAGGGTGCGGATGCGAACAAAGAACGCCATGGCGGTCAAGGGAATGCGGCTTGGATACGTTGACAACATGCGTTCGGGTACGATGCGAAGCTTTCTCGGCCTTCTGCCGAGGAAGGCTTCTAGAAGCAACTGCAGCATGGAGGGCGGAAGTGAGAGGACGGGACTCTCACTTACGTATCGCAGATGAGTGTTGAGAAGGAGTTCCTCCGTCGTGTCATCGCCGACATCTCGGAGGGCAGGGTCGATCGCGAAGGTCTGCAGAACGCCAAGCTGAAACTGTGTCGGGAGTTGGGGATGGTCAGGGTACCGGCCAACTCTGAGATACTTGAGGCGCTGGACGCTGTGCAACGCAAGCAGCTGGCTCCTCTGTTGATGAACAAACCCG
>PWNH01000033.1 GCA_003557905.1 Methanomassiliicoccaceae archaeon
AAGTTTTCAACTACCTCGGAGCATTGGTGAGCCAGATACAAAAGCCTGAAGAGCTGGTTGAAGAAAAGGAGATAGATACGGCAGCCATCTTCGCTGAAATCCAAAGAGAAAACCAATATGTTTTAACCCAGCAGGACTTGATGAAATCACATAAGCAGGAAAAGGAGCTACCCGAAGATACGCACCAGTGGTTTATTTACACAAGCTTTTCGGTTAAATAAAAGGAGAAAAACATCACCTGGAAAATCGCAAAAGCTAAAGTTTTGGTTTACAAACATACAACCCGGATTTCTCCGGGTTGTATGTTTGTATCTTAAGTTTGGCTAATTTTTTAATAAGAAATCGCAGAACTTAAAGGATTAGAGACGTTTTTCCGGCTTGGTGTGTCATGTTGTTGTTTCACGAACCGTTAAAACTATCGCAGCCTAAGGCTTTAGATTTTTAATATTTTCCTCTATTTGCCGTTTTTAGGAAGTTTATCGCGCTCAACTTTAAAAACGATCAAACTTTTATGCATGTTTTCTGATTTGGCAAGTAGTTCGATAACATGTTTACAGGCAACCGCATTTATTTGTATATTAGTCGATGGTTAACAATTTTAGCCTTTAAATGTAAAGCATATTTGTGAGTGATATGGCAAAACTGAAACTGGACCTTCATGATATTTATAACCAAGGGGATGAGATTGAGAGAGCATTACACAATATAATAGAAGAAGCCGTAGAGAAGAAGATAAAAACAGTAGAGATCATCCCCGGAAAAGGAAGCGGTCAACTAAGAAAACGGGTGTTGAGATTTTTGGAACAACCGCAGATTAAGTCGCAATATCATCGTCTGAATAAAGATAATAATAACTACGGCCGGTTATTTATATACTTTAAGAAGTAGGTTTCGTGAAATATTTCCGCTGCTTAAGGTTTCAAATATAAAATATGACACGTAATTACCGGTAAAAACGTGACATTTATCAAGAGCTCCTTAAGCCCTTTCTGCAACTTTTATCGGATAACCTTAATCCGGTGGTTTAGGGGGCCATTACAAAATAAAGATGCGTGGAGAAAAGCTGATGAAAGGCTTTTCCCCGATGGTTATAAGTACTCAGTTATATCGCCAGGATTTAATGGTTCTATACTACAAAAAGAATTAAATATTCAGCAAATACCGAGATATGTATTGTATAATAAAGACAGCAGGGTATTGTTAAATGAATCTGGCTTAGAGATTGAAAAAAATCCCAAAATTTTAAGTGACCTTTAATTTTGATACCTCAATCTTTTTTCAATTCAAATAGAAAAAGAAAAAAGATACTCGGTTTTGAAAAGCGTTCTCCTCTTCTTCACGGTTGTTTCGCAATGTGTAAGGCTGCCCGAATGCTTCTAAAGTATCCAGCTTCCTGCAAAGTTTCCCGGTGGTTTTCAGTTTTCCTGAACTTTAAAAACATAATAAAACCAGATTGTAATCAGGAAAAAATATAATTTAAACAGAACCGGTATGGGTGGCACAATATGCCCGGTATATCCAATATGACTACAGTTCAATCCCTGACTATTATTCACAGCCGTTCTATGTCTTCCCGGCTCAATCCGGTAATTTCCTGTATTTCATTGGGTGACATGTCCATTTGTTTTAACTTACGGGCGATTTCTATTTGCTTTCTTTGCTCTCCTTCTTTCATTCCTTCCTCTCTTGCCGTATCCAGCGAATTTTTCAAGTCTCTGTAGTATTTCAAACTTTCTTCGTACTGCATATACTCATCCTTATTAAATTTTGCGATTTCGGCTTTTTCAAACAATTTCAGGAAAATTTTCTCTTTTAGTTTCTCCGGTACCCTTTCAAGTCTGGGCAGGTTTTTGAGCACATACATCCATTTCTCAAACCGGTTTTCCAGCTCATCAAGGGTCTTGTTGAATTTGGGCATCTCAAGGTAGATGAAAGTTAGTTTATCATAAAACACCTTGTGAGTTTCAATATCGCTCAGCTTTACGTTGTAACGGTATTTTTCCGGTTCTCCTTCATCTTCTTCAAATACAAAATCCAGAATGGCTACCAGGTAAACTTTCTTGAGCTCAAAATTCCATTCGGTGCCTTTTACTGCCTGCTCCCTGATGGGGAAAGTAGAGTAATACAGCGTGCGGTCTTTGAAAAACTTCTGCTTGGTTTTTTGTAGCTCTACGATGAATTTTTCGCCCTTGTCGTTGGTGCAATACAGGTCAAAAACAGCTTTGCGGTCCAGTCCCGTATGGCCCAGTACTTCATTTTTCAGGTAGGTAAGCTCCACGATTTCGCCCTGTTCCTCATGCAGCAAAGTATTGAGAAAATCGAGCAACAAATCCTTGCCAGGCTCTTCACCAAAGAGCCGTTTAAAACCGTAATCAGTAAAAGGATTGATGTATTTTTCCGCAAACTCGTTCATAGTCATCGTGTTTAGTGCAAAGATACGGGTTTTTGGAATTACAATCTGAACCGAGAGGAAATTGTGTGATGTGTTGATTAGGTTTTTGGTGAGGGGCCTCCCCATCAATAATAAAAGGGGCCGGTTCATGACTACAGTCCGTACATAGGTAAAGTCATATTCAAAACAATGACCTAAAAGAGCTATGAAAATAAAAGCCATTGCTTAGAATTATTATAAATAAAACAAAAACATAAATTAAATTTGGTTAATATCTTTTTTTTTTTGTTTTGTAGGGCAAAAGTTCTTTCCCGGGCCCAAAAGAACAATTGCGGGCGGTAAACCGAAAAGCCCTGGCGTATTGCCGAGAGTAGGTGAAAAACTAAAACTTACTATTATGTTACAAGAATTAAACACATTCGAAATGAATGAAATTAAAGGGGGTGGTCCTGTCACCCAGGAAGAGTATTGCGATACTCTTATGTTTATCATCGACCACAACTTTGAGGATT
Organism: Methanomassiliicoccaceae archaeon; assembly: GCA_003557905.1. Classification (GTDB taxonomy): domain Archaea; phylum Thermoplasmatota; class Thermoplasmata; order Methanomassiliicoccales; family Methanomethylophilaceae; genus PWHV01. The sequence continues at coordinate 2,905 of PWNH01000033.1, forward strand.
GGGATTATGATATGCAGATTCATGCAATTGAAACTGCCAACAAACATTGCCCTAATTGATAATCTTAGAATAAAGGCATAGGGTGAAACTTCACTCTATGCCTTTACAAAAACCATTAAATATTTACCCATGACACTACGCCCCTTATATTTTATTATCATTATTGTCATAGTTGCTTTATTAGTTGATAAACCGCTTTGTGCTCAGGAGGTATTCGATAAAGCACACTATAAGTTTCAATACGAATATTCCTACCATTTTGATACTTTAAATAAAAATGACGTCAGGAATGATTTGATTATTCTCCAGGTAGGGGAAAATATTTCCAAAAGTTACAGCTATCATACTTTTCGGTCTGACTCCCTAAGAGCTACACCAGATGGTGATAAGGTTTTCCGGGAAAGTTTTTTTAGGGTTACAAGAGAACAAATGGCCAGAGGTGAACGGCCCAACCCACCTTACCGCAGGCGCATGAAAACAATGATTTATAAAAACTTTCCACAGGGTGAAATGACAGTAACCGACGCCATAGGCGCGAATTATTATAAATATTCTGATGAGCTACACTCTCAAACCTGGCAAATATACGACAGCACAAAAACCATTCTGAATTACCCTTGCCAAATGGCCTTTAGCGATTTTCGTGGCCGCCGTTGGATTGCCTGGTTCGCCCACGATATCCCCATCAGTGACGGACCGTGGAAGTTCGGTGGGTTGCCTGGGCTTATCATGGAGGTTTATGATTCGGAAAAACACTTTCATTTTACCCTGGTGGGATTAGAGCAAGTGGACAACGAGCCCATAGTTTTTTCGCCTGTCGTTTTGTCTTACAATAACTATGGCGAATATGAAAAAACCACGCGGATTGACTTTCTCAGGGGCCTGGCCCAATACAGGGGAATGGCCAGTAGTATCATGAATGCTGAATTAGGCAGGGATACTTTTGATGAGTCCAGGCCAAATGTCAGGCATAACGATTTCATGGAAAGGGATTACAGATAAACGGTTGCATATGACAAATAAAAACTACATGGTTTTGCTACTTAAAGAATATTTGCAAAGCTATAATGTTCATTCGGATATTAACCAACTCCAACTCATCATGGAATCCGACCCCTCCTTTCCGTCCCTTCTGTCTATCCGGCAAACCTGTAATCATTTCGGAAT
>PWNH01000012.1 GCA_003557905.1 Methanomassiliicoccaceae archaeon
CCGAGCGCGGTCCGGCGGCGCTCGTCCAGATCCGGCCCCATGCCGGCCAAATGGGATCGCTTTCCCTTCCGATTGGCGAAGGCAGGGCGGAATCGGGTGAAGCCTGTCCCGGACCTGATCCGGGATCCGGCCCGCTGCGTGCTGCTATCGGTGTTAAAAGTCAACCTGACACGGCACCGGCACCGGATACCGATGGAATTGCCGAAAAAGGCGGTTATAGTTCCTATACTCACCACCGTCACCAGTTCTGGATGATCTGGCGCGGGCGAAATCGTGAGCGCCGTCTGCGCGAACTCCTGGATCACCTGACCGAGAGTGACGACTCGTGAACAGGCCGGCCCAGTTCCGGTTCTGCGCTACGCCGGATTCGAACGGCTCAGGGCGCGCAACGCCACCTCGGCCGGTCCCCGCAGGCGGCGCTGATCGAACCAGAGATTGACAGCCGCGACCAGCAGCCACACCGACAGCGCGAAGCCGATCATGGGGGCGCTGCCCAGATGGGCCCCAAGCCCCAGGCCCCAGAGTGCCAGCAGCGGGGAGAACGCCACGGAAAAGGCCAGGCAGCTGCTTAGTGAACGCCGACCGGTGGCCACTGCCAACCGTGCCGGCAGGCCCGGTGTCCTGCGTTGCGATAGGCGGGCGGCAAGCAAGGCCAGAATCGCCGCGTAGGCCAGACCGCCGAACAAACCGCTGAACATTTGCAGGTAGAAGGCCGGGCCGTAGATCACCAGGAACCGGTCCGGCACATCAATCAGTCCCAGGTGACCCAGCGCGGTGGGAAGGCCGCCGAAAAACGCGACTGGCACACCGATGCAGGCCACGCTGATCAGCAGGCGACGATGATGTTCCGGCGCTTCCAGGATTCGCCGTCTTGCTGCCCACATACCCAGCAGCATGGCAGCATGAAAGGCGAACCCCAGAAGCCCGCCGCCCAGGGTTACCCCCAGCCAGGTCCGCAGGCGCGTGAGTGTGGCAGCCAGGTAATCGGACTCGCCTGAGGCGTAGGCCTCCACGGTAGGCGGTATGGCCGGCGGCGCCTGCCCGGCCAAGTAACCCATGATCGACAACCCCAGCAGCACGATCAGCAACATTACCGCGACGGTCGCGGCGGCCAGGACCACCCGATTCGAACGCAGCAGGAACAGCCAGCCGATGATCAGGCTCATGACACCGTAGGCGCCGAGGATGTCGCCGGCCATAAGGAGGCCGGCATGGATGGCACCGAAAACGATCAGCCAGAGACTTCGCCGGCGCAGCATACGCTTGGCCTCCAGCGGATCGAGGCCGACACCGGTGCGACTGTCCAGAAACTGCACCATGCCGTACCCGAACAGGAAGGCAAACAACGGGTATACGCGCAGGTCCAGCAGCGTGATCATCAGGAACTGCGCGATGCGGTCGGCCAGGGTTTCGGCCATCGGATGCCAGCCGGTGGCCCCGTGTTCGGCGGCATAGAGGTAGAACATGGTGTTGGAGGTCACGATCAGCGCCAGCATCACGCCCCGGGCCAGGTCCGGCGCCAGCGCCCGTCCTGTCGGATGTGTGACGGCGCTGCTCATTGCGCGGCCTCCCCGATACGGCTACGGACCACGCGGGTCCCGGCCAGCTTGTCGAACACGCGCTGGCGTTCACCCCACAGTCCCGGCACCCAGTCCACCCAGGCCAGCGGGCCGGCCAGGAAGCTCAGGCGCCGGAACAGTCCGGAGCGACGGTGGATGCGCAGGCCCTGGTCGGAGACCACGCGCAGACTGAACAGACGCTTGCCGGGCGTGGTCCCGGTTCTGGCCTCGAACAAGCCCAGTCCGACGATGGACCACAGCAGGGCCAACGGCAGCCCCAAGGCGTAGAGTAGCCCGCCGTTGTAAAAGCCGCATTCGCCGATGATGATCGGTACCGGCGCCACGCAGGCATTGCCGATCTGCACGTAGACCAGCGGTGGAAAGGTAAAGTTGACCGTTTCCGGGCGTACCAGGATGTTCTGAACCAGCAATGCAATGGCCACGGCAACCAGCGGCAGGTTGTCGAACGCCGCAGCCAGCAGGCGGTCGCCGAAAGTTGCTTCACCGGGCAGGCGTCCTTCGAGCAACGCCGCAGCAGCCTGGCGCGGCGACTCCAGCCGCGCAAGGGTATCGTCGAGATCGCCGGCCTGGTCGGCATCTCGCAAGTGCTCACGCAACTCGGTACACGCGCCCGACCGGTCGATCACTCCTTCGACCAGCCAGTCGGAGAACTCGTCAACGAATTTTTCGATGCGCGCCTGATTGGAAGTCATGATCGTTCCTCTTCGATGTGATCCAGCAACGAGCCGATTCCCTCGATGAGTTCGCGCCACTCTGCCGCCAGCAACGCCAGATGCTCGCGGCCCGCGCCGGAAATGACGTAGTACTTGCGTGGTCGCGCCCGCCCCTCGGTTACCCATTCGCTGGCCACCATGCCGGCGTCCTCGAGCCGGTGTAGCAGTGGATAAAGCGTTCCCTCGCGAATTTCCACCATCGGACCACCGCGCTCGCGCACCCTCTTGAGCAGCTCGTAGCCATAGCATCTGCCGCTGGCCAACAAGGCCAGCACAGCGAGCTCGGCGCTCCCGCGGGCCAGTTCCCGGTGCAGATTGTTTGCGGCCTTGGTTGTCGAGTCGGATTGGCTCATGCTTATACCGTATACCAAGATGCCTTGTTACACAAGGTATTGTGTTACACGTTATCGGGTTCGGATCACGCCAGCCCGACGGCGTCGGGGGCGCCAGGCCCACAATGTCGGCGCAAGAAATGAACCGCACACCGGCTGAGTAGCGGGCGGCAATGCGGTGGGTGCAACGCCTCAAGCGTGTATTTCAGATCGATGTGGAGACCTGCTCCGGGGCGGAAACTCGGGTCAAGCGCCGGCTTTTCGCGGCTGCCGATACTGCTGGAAGTCAGGAAATCGGACGCTTATACTTCCTATACCCCGAACGGGTATTGACTCGTGCGCACCGGCGGAGGCATCGCAATGTCTTAGAGGCCATTTTCTGGACCGCGTGAGGGCCAGGTTCCCGTCCTGAAATGACCATGGAAAGATTCTCAGCCAGCCTGATGTTCATTGTTGCCGCCCTGGCTTTGGCTTCATGCGCGCACCTAGAAAAAGCACCAACTGCCGAGGAATTTGCGCCATTCGCGCGTCAGGCAACCGTGTTCGAGTATCACTACAGGCCTTTCTGGTATTCAATCACGATGACGAGCTTCGCCCAGGGTGAGCAACCCTTCTCCGAAGATCGGCTGGTGCCGGTTGCCAGTCTGTATGGCGAGGACACTCCGATTCAATGGTCCATCGAAGCCGACGTGGCAATGGCGGACGATGTCAAAAAGCAGCTGACAGAGCTCAAGTCCTACCTGCATCATTACAGCCGTATCCTGCATGAGAGAGAGTGGTTGAATGACTTTGAGCCACACTTCCGGGTCGGCTTTGCACCGCCGGGCGCCAAGCTTGATCATTCCCACCACACTCGATTCCTGCGCCGGCCGGAGTTTCTGTTTCTCAGAAGTCCGGATTCCGATTCTCCAGATGACCTTGGGTTTGCGCTTCTGGACACGCTGCGAACAATCCACCATGAAATGGTACATTTAGCCACCCGAACCGGCATCATCTCCATTCCGGGTCGAACGCGCGAAGCCCGAGCCATCAACGAAGAAGCCTTTGCCACCATAAACGAATTATGCGGACAGCTGCTCCTCAAGGATAGGTCAGGACACGGCTTTAACTTTCGCAAGAGCATTGACATCACTTTCAAGAACGAAGGCGAACCCAAGGAACCCCAGGAGGTGCTGAAGACGCTCTTCGAGGAGATTGCCGGGATCGACCAACCGGTAATCAGGCGGGGAACTTTGGGAGCACTGATCGGGACCTTCGTGGCGTATGAGCCTGATCCCATCGGATCAAGGTTCGGGGGAGACAAGACAACGCAACGACTCCGTAGGTGCCGAAAACTCAGTCACACGCCCCAGGACTATTTCTCGGACTATCTGGATATGGGCTTGCCAAGCGCTTGGGCACGAATGCTGTTTCCCGAATCAGGTTAACCCGG
>PWNH01000020.1 GCA_003557905.1 Methanomassiliicoccaceae archaeon
CAGATCCCGGTCTTCCAGACCTTTCATGACCTTGTAGATAGACGTGCGAGGTACCTTGGAGATGTTGGAGATGTCGTCCGCAGTCCCTTCTTTGAGGGCTATGAGCGCCACATAGGCGCGGGCCTCATATTCAGAAAAGCCCAGGTTGTTCAATAGGTTGATCATCCGGTTGTGTTCCTCTTCGACCTCGCTTGGATCGAGCCCGGCCATACCTAGAAGATTCTGCATTATCGTTAGCTCTTATAGCTACACAACTATTAAATTATACTGAAATATCATAGAAACAAAGGTTGTAGAAGAATGACGGCTAAAGACTACGAGTTGAGCAGAGGACTGCCTAAGACGACCACATCGATCTGCCCGGAGTGCAAGAAGCTAATTGAGGCAACACTCCTGGAGCGCGATGGTGCGGTCGTCATAGAGAAGACTTGCGATGAGCACGGATTCTTCAGCGATACATATTGGTCAGATGTCGATTTGTTCCTGAAGGCCGAGGACTTCGCCTTTGATGGCATAGGGATGATGGATCCTAACAATCAATGCGAAGGAGCGGAGTGCAACGCCAATGTGGAGATTGGCGGCAAAAAATTCCCTATGACGAGCTGTACCGGTTTGGCGAACATCGACCTGACAAACCGGTGTAACATGCGCTGTCCGATTTGCTTCGCCAATGCCAATGCTGCCGGATATGTTTACGAGCCGGACTACGAAACTGTGGTGAGAATGTTGGAGATGCTCCGCAATGAGAAACCCATCAGTTGTACTGCGGTGCAGTTCTCTGGTGGCGAGCCAACCATCTACCCCCATTTCCTGGATGTCCTTAGAAAGGCTGATGAGTTGGGTTTCGCCCAGATACAGGTCGCCACAAACGGCCTCAGTTTCGCCAAGGACCCCCAGCTTCTGAAGGACGCCGTTGATGCGGGCCTTGATACCATCTACCTGTCTTTTGACGGTGTCACAGATGACATATATCTCAAGGCCAGGGATAGGAAGATGTTCGATGTCAAGTTGAAACTCATCGAGAACGCTAGAAGACTCGATAAACCTCCCTCGATAGTCCTGGTCCCAACCATACTGAGAGGCGTTAACAACCATCAGATCGGACCGATCCTGGATTTCGCCTTCGAGAACGGTGATGTGGTCAGAGGCGTCAACTATCAACCCGTGGCCTTCACCGGAAGGATATCACAGGATGAGCGAGAACAAGAGCGGTACACCCTCACCGACCTTGTTTACGATGTGGATTCGCAGACAGGATACGCGGGTCGTGACGATTGGTACCCTGTCCCGGTTGTGGCACCGGTTTCCAAGCTGGTATCTGTTCTTCTCGGTGAGAAGAAGGTGACGTTCACCACCCACCCCCACTGTGGCATCGCCACATACCTATTCCGCGATGACGACGGGATGGTGACGCCGATACCCCGTTTTGTGGATGTGGAGAAATTTTCCCTGGGGCTTTACAAACTCTCCGCCCAGATGAAAAACGGGTGGTTCAAGACATGGTACAAATTCAAGGCCATGCGGATAATTAAGAAGTCCATCCAAAAGGATAAGTTACCGCAGGGCCTTAAGGACGTGGACATCGCCGATTTGATCGCGGGAGTGTTGAAGGATGGAAGTAAGAACACACTTTCCGAGTTCTCTTGGAAGATGATGTACGTCGGAGGGATGCACTTCCAAGACGATTACAATTACGATGTTGAAAGGGTGAGACGTTGCGGCGTCCACTACGCCACCCCTGATCTGGAGGTGATCCCTTTCTGCGCTTACAACGGAGGTCCGAACTTCAGGGCCAAGGTTGAGAGCGAGCATTCGGTGCCCTTGGATGAATGGAGGGCGAAACACGGTGACGAGAATACTTGATAGAGGAATCTGAAATGAAGGTAGTATACGAGAAATGCCTACACTGCGGTTGTTGCGTCGGCTCCTGCAAGCAGAATGCGATATACCTGAACGACTACGTGCTAGAGTTCAACGACAGCTGCAACAAATGCCGCCGATGCATCAAGATATGTCCCGTGGGGGCCCTGTCTTTGGAGGGGGAATGATGCAGTCATTTGAGTGCGACATAGTGGTTGTCGGAGGCGGTCCCGGCGGAAGCATGGCCGCGAAATATGCGGCCCTGGGAGGTCTTGATGTCATTCTGATCGAGAAGAGGGCTGAGATAGGTGCTCCCTTGAGATGTGCCGAGGGCGTCTCAAAAAAATGGCTTGAGGAGATCGGTGTCGAACCCGATCCGGCTTGGATATCCGCAGAGATGGATGGAGCTATAATCGTTTCACCCAGCGGCCACACTTTCAAGCTGGACGAGAGCCATGCCGGTAACGAGGTCGGATATGTCCTCGAGAGGCATCTTTTCGACAAGGCCCTCACCGAACAGGCCGGTAAGGCCGGTGCCAAGATATGGATGCGCACCGCTGCCACGGGAGCGATTATCGAGGATGGTAAATTGGTCGGTGTACACGCCAACCGCATGGGAGAGGAGATAGAGATACGCGCCAAATGTGTTGTCGCTGCCGATGGTTTCGAGTCACAGATGGCCCGATGGGCAGGTCTCGACACCAGTCTTGAACTCAAGGACCTGGACACCTGCATCCAGTACCGCATGGCCAATATCGATGTGGAGCCCAACTACTGTGAGTTCGTCATCGGCAGTGCCGCTCCGGGCGGATATGTCTGGATATTCCCCAAGGGCGACAGGAAGGCGAACGTCGGTATCGGGATCCAAGGGACGAAATGCAAACTGGGCGCCGACCCCAAGGTTTACCTCGACAAGTTCATTGAGAACGACCCCCGCCTGAAGGACGGGACCGTTCTGGAGATAGTCGGAGGTGGCGTATCCACCTGCCCCGGCATGGAGGAGACTACCGCTGACAACCTGGTCGTGGTCGGTGACGCCGCTAGGATGATAGACCCGATAACCGGCGGCGGTATATGTCACGCCTGTCGCGCCGGCATGTATGCCGGAAAGGTTCTTGCCGAATGTGCCAAGAGCGATGATTTCAGCAAGGATGCCCTGCAGCCCTACGAAGAGATGTGGAGGGACCGCATGGAGGACAAGCTTTGGCGCAACTGGATGGCCAAGGAGAAGTTCGCCACACTTAGCGACGAGGTACTAGACAACCTTGTCCTGGCCATTAAGGACTCGGACATCAAGGAGGTCAACGTCTACAATCTCCTCAAGGTCATCAAGGACAAGTACCCGGAGATCGTGGACGAGTTCGAGAGCATGATCTGAAGACCGCTCCGAAAACCCCTTCCCATTTTTTATTCACTTCTCAATGATTGCCCCGGGCTGACCTGAGGATACGACATACGGTCTGCCCCCCCGTCTCTCGATGGCCTCGCATACCTTATCGGGACGGTCGGTCAATGCGATCATGCTGCCCCCGCCTCCAGCACCTGTAAGCTTGGCTCCGAATGAATATGGCAAAGCGGCTTGCACGAGCTTATCGAGCTCGCGGCTGGAAACACCTAGAATGGACAGCAGTTTATGGTCCTCGGTCATCATTGACCCCAAACCCACCCGGTCCCCTGATGAAAGGGCTTTGGCAGCGTCCTCGGTCAGAGACCCTATCTCATCCACGATATCCTTGGCGAAATTGGAATGTTCGTAGTAACGTCTCACCTTTGCGACCAGTGGTCCGGTGGGGGCGCTTATGCCAGTATGGCCTATGACCAAAGTCAAACGGGGCACGTCAAGATGGGATATGCTCCATCGTCTCTCGGCATGGGATATACCCCAAAGCGGTTTGCCGCCTTCGAGATTCACCGCTATCCCTTGACCATGGACTGATGCCGACGTGTCGACCGGGCTTGCCGACCCTTGGGCGTTAAGCTCGGCCTCGAATGAGCGGCGGGCGCAGACCTCCTCATCTGGCTCCATTCCATATGCCATTATCGCCGTGTTTAGGGATGCGCATAGAGCAGCAGAGGAACCAAGTCCGGAACCGGAGGGTATGTCGCTGCTGGTCTCTATCTCGATGCCGCCTCTCCAATGCTCATTAAGAATGTGGGATGTGTAAGGGTGTTTTGCCCTGTCTATCTCCCATCCATTGATAAGGACGGAGTCGGAGGGGGCGATGGTGCATCTGAAGCGGAGGTCTATGGCCATGGCCAATGCCGGTTTCCCGTAGACGACCGCGTGCTCACCGAGGAGGATAACCTTCCCAGGGGCAGATGCTGTTAGGCTGGCCATCGGCCGGCCCTACCTGTTGAGCCTGTACTTGGACATCTCCTCAACAATGGCATCGTTGGGAGTCCTGCCGCCCAAGGCCTGCTTGCCGACAGTCCACCAGCGCTCATCCATTGCCTTCACGGCCTGCTCGAACTCCTCATCGGAGTCGTAATCCTCGCGTTTTAGCTTGGATATGGCCTGATAGTTGTTCTCCCAGATATCGACGTCGAAGCGACGGTTAACCAATGAGACTCCGATAAGACTGTCGAGGCTGATTGTCAGATCCATAGCCAGATCCTCGGGGAGCGCCTCCATGACCATATCCAATATGTTGTTGGCGGCCATCAGGAACAGCATCTCCCGCTTGGCGGACTCCGGCTTCTCATCTGCGTCTATGGCCTCGGCCATGAGATCCAACCATAGGTCTTTTAGTGCAGTGGAGCGACGAGGGTTCTTACCCCATAACTGATCCTCTATCCTAATCATTTCCTCTTCGCCGAACATGTCGTTTATGGTGTTATCTTCTACCATGTGAATTTCTCCTTTGATCATAATTTGCCGGCCACCCTCTCAAGGATGTCCATGCCCTTTTCTATGTTCTCTTCGCTGTTGGCATAGGAGAATCTCAGATGCCCTTCACCGGCCGAGCCGAACGCCGAACCGGGTGTGCATACCAAGCCCTCTTTGACAAGCATCATTGCCAGGTCTCCCGAGCTTATCTCCGCGTCATACGACGGGAAGGCGTAGAAAGACCCTTTTGGCATCTGCATCTCGAAACCTGGTATGGCTTCGATCCTTTTGGCTATGAGTCTCCTCCTCATATCGAAGACTGGGACCATCTCTTGCAAGAAGCGCTCAATTGTCGGCATGGCATTCAACAGTCCGAACTGCATCGGAGTGTTGGGGCACGCCGTCATATGATACTGCATCTTTCCCATCTCATCGATCGCGCCGGTGTTGGAGATGGCGTATCCCATCCTCCACCCGGTAGCGGCCATCGATTTTGAGAAGGCGTTCACGATGATGCAGTCTTCGAGCTGATCGAGGAATGAGTGATGCTCACCCTCGTATATGAAACGGTCATAGACCTCATCCGATATTACCATGAGGCCATTGTCCTTGGCGATGTCCCCCAGTGCCTTGCGGGTCTCGGCGGATATCACCCCTCCAGTGGGGTTGGACGGACTGTTCACAATGATGGCCTTGGTCTTGGGACCGATCGATTCCATGATGGATTCGAGCTGCGGCTGGAAATCGCCGGGAGTCAGGCTGTATTCCACAGGCACCCCTCCAGCCAACATGATATGCGGCTTGTACACCACAAAACCAGGGTTGGGCATCAAAATCTCATCCCCGGGGTCAACGAAGGCCTGCATGATTGTCATCAGGGCCGATGTGCCGCTGGGAGTTATGATCACGTTGCCCTCCTCCAGTTCGGGATTGTAGCGTTGGGAGTATTCGGCTACTGCCTTCCTCAACGGAGGGATGCCGTTCGTAGGACCGTATTTGTTGTGACCTCTGACACAAGCCTGGCTAAGGCCCTCGAGTGCCTCGGCCGGAGGTTGGAAATCCGGCTCTCCAATACCTAAGTTGATAGTCTCCGGAGTCACAAGGTCGAAAAGCTTCCTTATCCCTGACAAAGGGACTGAATCCAATCTCTGAGATGGCCGCACGATTGGTGATGGGAGGGCGGCAATATCTAACTTTCCCACCACATTGATTATATATTATAGTTTATATTATTATCGATTGTTTATTCTATATAATGATTCCTATATATCCTTCGATGTTCTCATGGCTATCCTTCTTTATTATATTGTCCACCCATATCGTAGCCATACTTCGTAGAATGACCTATTTCATTTGATAATCTTTATAAACTAATAATACAACACATTACTCATGGGTGGAATAACGGCCAAACACAACCTCATAAAGGAGGGGATTTAAGATGGGAATTCTGGATAAGATCAAAGCACTATTCAAGAAGAAGCCGGCGGCGGCTCCAGCTGCCAAGCCCGGAAAGGCACCGGCAAAGGTCGCAGCAAAGGATTATGGAAGCACCCCCTTGGGCAAGGCACTTACTTTCGCAGAGACGAAACTGGCTGAGAAGCAGGATAAACTCACAAACGCGGAAGTAGAGATGTTCAGATCCAAGATCTCCTCATATGCTGAGAAGGTCGGGAAGGACGAGGAGGACGCGTTGGTCTCCGTCAGTCAGTTGATTGGAGGAATAACCAGGGCCTGAACAGGTCCCAAATCTTTTAACCCCATTTAAAAATAATCAGAAGGTGTTTATCAGATCTATTTCAGCTAGGATTTCCTTAGCCTTAGACCAGTTTATTCTCTGTACCCCCTCGATCAATTGTGGATCGGAGAACAGGGCGTCCAAATCCTCTGAGACCACATACACCTCACCATCCAATGCTATGAGGTCTTCAACGGCCTCCATATTGGATGGCATTGACAAAGCCTGCGGGTCCTGGTTTGCGAGAGCATTCATAGTGCCTTCGCCTACCATCATGACCACAGAGCGGCTGGTGAGGCCTGAGACCAACATCGCCAAGGCCTGTCTCATACCTGCAAACGCCTCCTCCGTGCCATAGGGAGGCTTTGTAACAATCACCGCGATAGTATCCGCCACAACATCACCTCGCCAAAGTCACCATGCGGTCACACTCGGAAACGAAAACCGATAGGTCGTTCGTCATGCTCCCGATCTTCGCTCCTTCGAACTCCTCGCCCCTTTTGATCCCGCGTGCATAACAGCAGGTCTCACAGCCAGCCAGGGTAAGACCCTGGGCAATCTGGTCCTGCAATATCTTGCCCACATTGGGGAAGCGCTTCGGTTCCTGCCCTTCCTTAAGGGCTGTTACACCCTCTCCGTAGGCGAAGACCTTGACCTCGTGTCCCATGTCCAAGGCTGCCTGGCTGAGTTTAACAAGTACGTTGGTGTCCATGTTCATCATGGTGCCTGACCGTATCTGAATCAACATCGTTCCCATTTCTTCACCTACACTGTGATGGTTTGTTGGTAGTCTTCCATGATCAATTCTACCAATCTAGGATAGTCTATCTCCTTCACGCCGTATGCAGGTCCTATGCCTCGGCCCTGAAGGTCGTCTTTCATGGCATACACATCAACGCAAAGCTCTTTCAACCTACCTACTTCAGCCTCCTTGAGGGCAAAGAGGACAGCGTCGTTCAACAGCACTACCGCACTGTCATCATCGGCCAGGGATTCGAGGAGGTCCAAGCCACCCCATTCACCCGGGGATTTGAGTACAAGGAACAGTTTGGATGCCATCCCATCACCCGATGAACAGTTGTATGTTGGACCCTGAAGCGATATCCAGGAATTTTGATGCTCCCAGGATGTCAACGCCGTCACGCAGGTCCTCGATCTTCAAACCCATGGCCTCCATGGATGTGCTGCAGGCATAGAACTTGACGCCCATTTCGCTGCAGGTGTCCATCATAACCTGGAACGATTCGACACCTATTCCCTTCATCTTCTTCTCGAACATTCCTGTGAACGGACGGAACATACCTTTGAGTTTTGGTCTCTTGTTCTTCTTAAGCAGGTCGAGCCCGAAGAATGTGAAGAACAAATGGACCTCCATCCCCAGTCCGGCCGCTGTTGAGCCCAGGAACACTGATGCCATCGCCTTGTCGTAGGAACCTTCGGAAACAACTATGGCCACTTTCTCAGGGCTTTCTTCATTGGGATTCATGATACACCTCACTTCTTTTTTATGACGAAATAATAATTACCGTTCTCCTCTCTGGACTCCAGAAGCTCGTTGCCTGTCCTGCTTGCCCACGCGGGAACATCCTCTTTCGAACCTACGTCATCGGCGACGACCTCTAGCACGGCCCCTGGCTCCATGGCTTTCATCTTCTTTGTTATATGCACTATGGGCATAGGGCACATCATGCCCTTACAATCCAATTTTTCATCGACCATGTAGTCACCACATTCGTTTTTTCATGTTTTTGCAAATACCATACAAATCCGTATGTTCTTAATTGTTTTGTTGCAACTCCTAGGTATTGATTGGTTTCATTGAGCATATAACGATTTTGAATATCGTTTTATAACAATAAGTGACTGGATTGATGATTACATGAGGAACGTTTGCTTATGGAGGGCCAAGGATGGACGCTGTTCCAACTGCAAAGCGAAGAGAATAAGACTGGATGTCCTAAAGATAGAGGATTATAATTATTGTGTTCCTGAGCAGGATTATGAATCCTGCGACTTCTTCATCGAGAAACCGGTTCCCAAGGAGAAATGAGATGAGTTGTCTTAAGGACGATTTGCTCTCCGATGATGATGGTGTCGTCATCTCTGCCCTCTCCGCCCTTGACACCTTGCTCCGGAAATCAGAGGTGGGTGCTGATTACGTCCCATTGCTCTGCAGACTGTTATCCCGAAACGACGAGGTTAGGACCAAGGCGTTATGGTGCATCGGCAAATTAGGGCAGAACAAGCAGGGCGACTCTGAATCTTTGACCATTGTTTCCGCGATGGCCGCTGACCCGGAACCAGAGAACAGGGAGAATGCCGCCTGGGCGCTTGGAGAGCTTGCAGGGACGGATGTCGGAAACAGGGAAAGCCTTGATTCGCTGATAAGTCTATTGGATGATGAGGATACGCATGTTAGGGCCATGGCCGCATGGTCAGTCGGCAGATACGCTGACAAACTCGGAATTGTCCGAGATAGTAGTTTAGAACCGTTGCATAAAATGGCTGCCGAGTCCTCTGCCTATCTGAAGAAAAGTGCGGAGTTCGCCCTGGAGCGGATCATGGCACTATCTGATTCGGCGCCCTGAACCTGAGAATGAAGACCGCGCCATGGGGTTCGTTGTCCTCAACCGATATTTCGCCGCCATAACGCAGTACTACCATCCTCGCCAGGTAAAGACCGAGTCCGGTGTTGGCCGCTTTACCGAATGAGAACCCCTCTTGGAACAGTTGCTCCTTTATTGAATCCGGAATCCCGGTTCCCTCATCGATGACCTTGAGTATCACACTGCCATTGTCGGTTGATATATTGAAATCGATCCTTTCGGTACCTCCGTGCCTGATCGCATTGGACACCAGGTTCTCCAGTACGGAATAGATGGCGGGATCCGCAAGTACTGACGAATCGCCTTCGATGGACCATTCCAAACCATGACCTTCCATCACCTTGGCCACAGTTTGGCTGAGAATGTAGGGCTTCAATTCGCCCTTGCTCATGACCATGCTCTCCATTTCCTTCATCTGTCGGATGATCTCCTCCGCCTTCAAGGCGGCCGTCATGGCTTTGTCAAGGATCTCGGACTCAGAGTCAGGGTCGGCCAGCTGGATGTAACCGTTGACGACGGTGAGATGATTAAGCACATCATGACGGATGACTTTGGACATCAGGCGGAGCATCTCATTGCTGCGCCATAGATTTTCTTGCAACTTCTCTATAGGCGTGATGTCCTGGAAAGCTATCACCTTGCCATGGGCGCCTAAAGCGTTTATGCTGTCAATTATGTAGAGTTCCTTGTTGTCGAAGGACTTCAGCTTCTTACGGGCAGGGGTGGCGCTTTTGATATCCCCGTCAGGATTTCTAGAAACGCGGGGTTCATCATCTGATGAAACCCTGTAAATCGCCTCACAGGGCATACCTATAACGTTCTCATCGACTCTGAGGATGGCCTTGGCAGCCTCGTTGATGAATTCTACCTTTCCATCGCCATCAAGGACTATCACTCCGCTGCCGATGTTAGCAAGTGTGAGCCCCAGTCTCTCGATGTCACGGGAATAACGGGAGTTTATCTTGGCGAGATCACTTTGAGTGTTTATCAGCTCGTTGTTCAAACGAGTTATCTGGTCATATACGCCTTGATCGAAGGAGTCTCCTTCCAGATTCGTTGAGTCTTCCCTTTTTAGAGTGGCGTAGTAATCCGTGATCTCCTTGGAACTATCGGCACATATTATCAGTGTATGGTCACGGTCATGCACACCAGCAAGTTTGCAGGATTCACCGTTAACGGCTAGATTTCTTTCAATTCCGAATACTGCGCCCTCTGATCGGGCACGATCGATTATTTCCGACACATCTCCCTTTATAAGGTCGCCGAGTTTGCGAACCTTGCTTTGACCTGGGCTGGTTAACACCGCATGTGTGAGATCCCCAAAACGATCGCAGACCACAGAGAAGTGTACAGTCATGTCACGCCTCATCGAAGGAGGCCACCATGGTTATGGCTTCCTTCATGTCCTTGGAATAACCGTCAGCGCCCACAGTTCGCCAGAGGTTCCCATCGATCAGGAAGGGCCTGCCACCAACCAGAACGGATACATCCTTCGTACCCTGGTCGGCTCTTATGACGGAGATCAGAGCCTGCAGCCTCTCCATGTGGTAGGTCATGGTGGCGGACAGGAGCAATATCTTAGCCCCTGATTCTTTGAGCATTGAGACGATGGCATCCGAGGGCGTATTTGCACCCAGATAAGTTGTATCATATCCCTCGAGTTCCAAGATGTCGGTGATCATCCTTATTCCCATCTCATGCAGTTCGCCAGATACGCAGGCGGCCATTACCTTTGATTTAGACGGGGGTTTTATGAATATGTACGGGTAGAGTCTTGCCATCAGGTTCTGGGTCGAGGATGTGAAAAGATGTTCTTTGGCCACCGATATCCTCCCGGTCTGCCATAACAAACCCACGTTCCTCAAGGACGGTTGGAACACATGCTCATAGATGTCCAGTATTCCGACGCCGTCATCCATCGCCTCTTTGATCAATTCCCAAGCCCTCTCCCGCTCACCCTTTAAAAGTGCCCTACAGTAGGACTCCGCCAGATTTGAGTAGGGCCTCCCCTCGAAACCGATTTCCACGTCATCGTATGATTCCGTCAATCTGGCCATGCCAGGTGCCAATATTGGGTCTACGTCGATACCTAGTCCCATTTTTACCAGGACGTCACGTATTATCCGGAATGTCGGTGCAACCACATACTCCAGACCTAACCCTCGGAAGAACACCCGATTCCATTCAACGTAATCGGTGAACAATGATGCAGAACCGGCCTGAATGGCTTCCAGGACGTATTGGAAATGAATCTTGAAGTCAGAACGCGAATGGTCGATGAAACGGCTGTCCTTTCCTTTGAACATGCCTTCATCTTCCATGATAGACATCGCCATGTCCACAGCGGCATCGAGATCGTATTTGAGTTGTGTGAAGAATTGTGCGTCCGAACCCTCAGAGTCCATGTTGTAGCATTAAGCTTTCTCTTTAATACTGTTTTCTCAGCGGATATCAATTCCCACCAATAGGGGCCAAGATTGGCCTTTCTGAATCAAGATTGTTTTCGTTTTTGAACAGGAATGGGTATATCCCCTAACGTTGATGGGGTTTAGATGTCGAAAAATCGCCCAGGCCTCCTCACAATCGTCCGAGCCCCGGGCCTCATCGCGACTTTCTTTCCATTGGTCATCGGAACCGCCGTTGCGGTCATGATAACGGAGGATTTCCGGGTCGCGGGTGCCTTTTTGGCGGCATTGGTTGGAATCTCCCTCCATGTCTCCATGAACGTGTACAACGACATCTACGACACGAAGCAGGGTTCGGATTGTTTGGAGTCCAGTGAATGCTTCTTCAGTGGGGGGTCAGGTGTACTCATCACCAACCCTGAACTTGAGAGCATGATGTATCTCATAGCAAGAACGGGTATCTTCGTTGGATTGTTGGGCACCATCGGATTGATCCTTATTTCAGAACCGATATTCTGGCCCATTTTTGTTTCCATATACTTCATCGCCGCTTTCCTGTCCAAGTACTACACCGCCGCTCCGGTGGCCTTGTCCTATAGAGGCGGGGGCGAAGTTGCGGTCTTCATTGCCTTCGGACCATTGGCGATTCTCTTGGCGGCTGCATCACAGGGTATTCTTTGGGACCCTCTGTTTCTCATAATGATGCCGATCACAGGAATCGTGACCCTCATCGTGACATTGAACGGACAGGTCGTGGACCTTCCTTTTGACAGAGAATCTGGAAAGATCGGAATGGTGATACTGCTAGGTTTGAGGAGGGCGTTGCATATCACCGTGATACTCAGCTTGTTTTTGGTTGTCAATCTACTTGCTGTCGCTACCCTTCTACCGAACGGTTATGTGTTGATACTTTTCATGTTACCGTTCGTCATCCCCCTGCCTATGGCGTTCCGCCATCTCTATAAAGGCGGGGAGGGAACCGAGCAATTGGAGAGGGGGGCCGGGATTCTCTTTGCAAGTATGGTGATATGTGCCATATCCATGATGGCGGGTTTCATATTCATTCTTGTATCATAGAGGAATGGGATTGATATTTTTGAAATCTTCAATTGGAATGAAGAAATGGAAGGATGGTGGTGCGAGGGGCCGGATTCGAACCGGCGAACCCCTACAGGAACAGATCTTGAGTCTGTCGCCTTTGACCAGGCTCGGCAACCCTCGCTTTGTCTGACTGCATGCCGCAATCCATAGATAAAGGTTATTCGTGTCAGGCTAGAGTGGTTATCTCGCCCTTCTTCCCTCGGATGATGACGGTATGCTCAGATTGAGTCACGCAACCCCGTTTTACCTCCACCAGTGTGGCATAACCCGATACCAGACCATGGCGGACCAGTTTGTTGAGCGCTAAGTTGGCCCTTGGCACCATGTCCTGTATCCATCTGTCACTGAATGGGAGCGGTCCGAGATCGCGCTTGATGGCGTCATACAGCTCACGGGCGGATTCATCGCGCACCGGCCTTTCTTCCCGCAGACGGTAAATGTTACCCGGTCTGCCGGCCTTGATCAGCCCTTCACCGTTTGTGACGAAAGGCTCCACAGCCAAGACCATGCCGTCCCTGACCTTTTCATCATTGCCATCGTCCACATTCGGCACAGTGAGGCCGGCATGGAGGTCGTAGCATTTGACCTCATGACCTGTCAGGTTGGCGACCGGGAGGAACCCATCAGCCTTTATGCTGCCTTCGACAGCCTGACCGATATTGGACAATGGCATTCCATCTCCGATGATCTCCATAACGATATCGCGGGCCTTTTGTGCCGAGGATATCATGTCCTGGTAGCGCTTGGAGGAGACCTCTACGGTAGCAGCGGTGTCGCCTATCATCCCATCGACATGCGCCCCCACATCTATCTTGACCACGTCGCCTGCATCGAAAACCGACCTGTCGTTCGTCTTGGGAGTGAAATGGGCTGCCACCTCATTGATGCTGAGGTTCACGGGGAATGCGGGCCTTGCACCTTTGGATATGATATATGCTTCGATCTCTTCAGCCACATCGAGGAGTCTAACTCCCTCGGAGACCATGTCCTGACCTAGCTGGAGGGCCTGCGCGGCTATCGTGCCCGCCCGTCGTAGTTTGTCAAGGTCGCCTTCATTCATTTAGAACAGCCTCTATCTCCTCGCGGGATATGGCGCCTTGGCGAATGATCTCTACCTCCCCATCCATCAACCATACGATGGTGGAGGGCGCTCCTAGCGCACATGTACCGCAATCGAGGTAGGTGCTTACCATGTCTCCCAAGTCGTCAACAGCCTCCTGCAGTGCCACCGCATCAGGGCGGGAGTGCTTGTTGGCGGAAGTGGCCACGATTGGTCCGAACTCCCTTATAAGACGTAAGGCCAAAGGATGGTCGGGTATTCGGATACCGACCTTCTGTGACATTGCTGTCACGATATCAGGCACATCAGGCCTCTTCTTGATGATTATTGTAAGCGGTCCCGGTAGGAATTTCTCTGCCAGGAGATAAGCGTCATCGTCCATCTGAGCGATCTCCTCCATCATCGACAAATCCGATACCGCCACAGATAGAGGCATATCGAACGGCCTGTTCTTAGCCAGATAGACCTTCTTGACGGCATTCTCATCATAGATGTTGGCACCGATCCCGTATACGGTCTCTGTCGGATAGACCACCAGGTTCCCGTCACGGAGCTCCTCCACGACCTCCCTGAGTTGTGCATCCGAGATTCTGATGTCCTCTTCCCTACCGCAGTCGATTGTCCTCATATGGTCTCCCCCAGCATCCGTAGTCCGTTCCTTATGTGTTCCGACCCTCTGGCATCCACGGCGGGACCATGGCCGGGATATAGGGCTTCGATCTCCAACTCACTGAGCTTACGCAGCGAGGACACGAGCTCCTGCAAAGAGGCGGAGGGGGTGTCATAGCGACCTATTCCGCCGACGAACACGGTGTCACCGGAAATGAGGGCGCGGTTTTTCCTATCGTAAAGTGCTATGCTGCCGGCACTGTGTCCGGGCGAATAAATGACCTCCATATCATGAAGGCCTGTGCTTAGTATCTGACCTTCTTTGAGGTCTGTAACCTCAATGGGTTCGATCTTTCCGCCGAAATCGGTGCCTAATGTGGCTTCGGAGTCACCGTCACGTACAACCTGGGAATCCCTCGGGGCCATCATCACCTCAGCGGAGAACGCGTCGGCGATGGCCTTGGCTCCGCCCACATGATCGAAATGACGGTGTGTCAGGACGATCGTCTGCAGTTCACGTCCGTCGAGGAGCTCCTTCAGCTCCGCGATGGCCTGCTCCACCTTGAAACCAGTCCCGGTATCCACAAGTATGGGGCGGTCACCCTCGATCAAGTACTTGTTGGAGTCGAACAACAGGGTCTGTTTCAACATCCTGAACGCCATAATAAGACGGTACAATAAACAATTATTTAACTGCTACTGAGCAGAATAGAACAATATGTTAAAGATACTGGATAAAACATATATTCCCACCATGGGTGGGGTTGGAATTGGTTTATTCAGGAAGATTTTATTTCATACGCAACCCGTTTGACTGCTAGATCACACTCCAGCGACGATTACGGAACGTTAGTAAGTGCGGACTGAATACCTCGGCGAACCTCGGTACTTACATCCCACTCCTATCAAACTCGTCATTTACGAGTGTTCCATTAGTGCCTCTTTTTTAAGTTGGCTTCGTGCTTAGATGCTTTCAGCGCTTATCCATTATCGCGTGGCTGCTCAGCAA
>PWNH01000074.1 GCA_003557905.1 Methanomassiliicoccaceae archaeon
CCAACTGGTCAACGACATAAAGCCATTGTGAATTGCTCTCGGCAATCAGAGATTGAGGAATGCTGTTGTAGTAATGATCTCGCATCTGATGCAAACGCTGCAGAGCTTCTCGCTCGTCGATCCGCCCAGTAATAAGCTTTTGACCAATGACCCTAAGTCCACTTTTCTGTAGCACCCGGTCTGTTACCATGTGGCGAAACCCAAAAGTCCGCACTCGACTCATTATCCTTTCTCTAAAAACGGAAAGGATATCGGGGTCATGTACTGAAAAGCAGCCCTCTATAATAGAGCTCAGCTGATCGCCGAAAAATTGGGTTCCGGTACGCCCACCCGACACAACGAAAACCAGGTCCTTATCACAACAGCTATCAGGCATGCCCCGCCTTCCTTCGCCAAACGACAAACGGGATGAGCATGCCGGCTACAACAAGCGTAGTCACACGGTTTAGCGCTGTGGCCATAAAAGCCGCCGCAGGCGCCAAAGATAACGCTGCAGCTATTGTGGCAGCAAGGGCCTCGCTGATCCCAAGCCCGGCCGGAAAGACCGCAGCAGTAGTTCCCAGAATGACGGCCCCGGATATTGAAACAGCTTCAGCCAGGGTCACACTGACTCCAATCCCCAGAAAGCAGAGCTGAACACGCAATACCAAGATGAGTGCCCGTCCAAGCCGGAGAAATACAAATGCGCTGGCGAGCGCACGTCCGGCAGTGTATTTGACGACGAGAACAGAGCCGACAAAAACCGGAAGCCCTGCTATCAAAAGGATAATAGCCAGAGCGGGCATCGAATCCAGTAGCGCAACGCCCACCAGGGTAGCAATCAGACCCAGGGTCGCAAGATTTCCCAACAATATGACACCACCAGCTTGAGCCAACCCAACCCCTCGGGCTGACAAGGCTGAAGAGTGCAATATGGTTCCGGCTGGAACTGGAAGAATGTTTGTCACCATCGCCAGAATCGTTACATGAAATGCATGAAAAAAACCGATGGAAATACCCGTTATTCGTCCCGCCACCTGCAAACCCATGGCATTGAAGCAGATTGCTATGGGTGCACCAATCAACAGATTAGCCACCAAAGGTAACAGATTCAACTCCGTCAATTCGAACTTCAACGACCTAAGTGAGATCCATAGGCCAATGACGAAGAGCATCAACGCCACTACCCCGTATATAAACCGATACCTTCTGGCGTGTGACGAAAGGCGCTCAAGCCAATCTGTTACGCGAACAGACAAGGCTTCATGCTGATCGAGAAACCAGAAACGCCTCTGCATGGCCTAACCCTTCCGGGCCGTAGAATCTGTACCGCTTCCCCAAGCGCCGGCAGCATAAAGCAACTCATCATAGGCCATTCTGGCAACATCTACACACTCCTCAAGCAGTCGCTGATGACGACGCTCCAATTCACGGGGATCTGTTTCAAGTGCATTCAAGATGGCAGAGGATATCGAATCCGGATTCGGTCGGTCGACATGCCATGCCAGACCAAATCGCTCCTGCTGTTGCTCTATGTATCCCCTGAATGATGGTGCTGCATATACCGCCGGAACGCCCATTACTACAGCCTCTGATGCCATGGTTGCGCTCTCACCGACAACCAGCCGGCAATGACCCATAACATGATGAAGAGCATCTGGACTACCGGCATAAGCCAGCTCTTCAAGCTCCTCGGGAAGCTTTTCTTCTGCAGAGATGAGAACTCGCCCATGTTGACGCAAAATACCCACAACCCTTTTGAGTGTATCGATACTCCAGCCCTTGAGACCGATATCATGACTCGCATTCCATGAGACTACCCTTATTAGAAACGTATCGCCTTCAGGATCCAATCCATTGGCTATGGCAACCGAAACATCGGGCTGAAAACGGGAAGGGTGGAGCCTTGCCAATTCATGATAGCCAAGATATCGGCACCCCTTTCTCTTTGGAACCCAACCACGGTAAGCGTCGGGAACAATTATTCGATCCGCAAAGGGGTATGTAAGGAAATTCTGAATGTGTGCCCGTTCCGTGTTGTAAAAGACTACGGTAGGGCAACCAAGGTACCACCCCACCTGGGCTGCAGAGGTTCCACCGACCCCTGCCATGACATCCGGCAAGAACTCGCGCACCACATTGGCCAATGCCCTATTCCTCAGGAGCAGCTCCCTCGCCATAGCCAGACTTCCACCGCCGGAGTGGACTGACAAGCATTGATGGGGAATATCAAGCTCGTCTAGAAGCACCAGTGTGCAATCCTTGTCACGACTCGTCACTTTTACCTGATGGCCAGACTCAGCCAGCCACTCAATTGGGTTACGAAAAAAGTGGACGTGCGCTGGGTGCGTAATTTCTATGAGAAACTTCAACTATGATTTCTCTTGGTGGTAATGGACAATCAAACCGAATCCTTGTAGTTAAGAGCTGTAATCTGTTCAGATATTAAACCGATTAGAAAAATTATGACGGCTGCACTCAAGAGCAGAAGCGTCATATTGGTTAGACGCCCATAAAGAGTAAACGTGTAGGCATAATAACCAGCCCCGGCGACAAAAAATAAGGCACTTGCTGGCAAGAACAGTTTAAGTGGTGCGTACAAGGTCGCAATTTTGAAAATGATGACCATAAAGCGAATACCGTCACGGATTGGGCGAATATGACTCTTGCCCTGTCGCTTGCGGGCTTCGATGTCCACAAATTCCACCGGATGACCAGAACGCATGAAGGCCATGGTGATGGTCGTCGGGTAGGAAAATCCGTTGGGCAGCAAATAGAGAAATTTCCGGAATTTGTCGGCGCGGGCGGCGCGGAATCCCGACGTGAGATCCGGGATGTTGTGACTGGTGACCATGGAGGCGACCAGGTTGTACACGCCATTGGCCATCAGGCGGCCGACGTTGGCATGGGATCTGGCGGTTGCGCGGGCTCCCACTACCATGTCATGGCCCTCTTCCAGTTTTTCCAGCAGGCGCGGGATGTCGGCCGGGTCGTGCTGGCCGTCGCCGTCGAGGAAGACCAGGATATCGCCTGTGGCCTTTCGGGCGCCGGCCTTGACCGCCGCGCCGTTGCCCAGGCTACGGGGGTGGCTGAGCACGTCAGCGCCGGCCTTTCGAGCAGTCTCGGCCGTGTCATCGGTTGATCCGTCATCCACGACGATGAGTTCGGCTTGGGGGTACAGGCCCCGAATGCCGGAAACGACTTCACCGATGGTGGATGCCTCATTCTTGGCGGGGATGATGACGGACAGGTTCATGGGTTGGTGACAGGCGGTCTCTGGTGGCTGGGTTGCAGTGGCCGGGTAATCGAAGTATGGCAGATTGGTGGAGGGAGCTCAAAGGGGATTGTGGAGGTGGCGGGGCGTCACATATTGCGGCGGGGCTAATTGAGGTCTCGTCCGTCGGCCGCGTTGGGCCGACCTACCCTGAAAGGTGGGTGGTGTGTCACATTGGGTGGGGGTGTTTTTAGGGGTTGTCTGGCTACGCACGTGCATGAGTAGGTCGGGGCAGCGCAGATCGGAGGTCAGGTGCGGCTTGCCGCAGGCAAGAAGGGCCTGGCCGCAGATCGTCCGCGCGTGTCCCCGACGGACGACGACGGCAAGGAACCCAACCCTCATCCGTCGGCCACGTTGGGCCGACCTACACGGGTAAAAGCTTTGCAAAACCAGCGTTCAACGGCTAGGATTTCAACCAGTATTTCAAGGAGCACGAATACATGCCAGCCCAACCCGCGTCCGCCATGCGCCTGCCCACCCTGGCCCGCAAGATGGTCGAGGCCGGCCTGTTCGATGAGGCCAAGGCCCAGAAGGCCGTGGAAACGGCGGGCAAAAAAGGCCGCACCTTCACCAGCCACATCGTGCGCGAGAAGCTGGTCGATGCCATAGGGTATGCCCACCTGGCCTCCGAGGATTTCGGCATGCCATTGCTCGATCTCTCGGCGGTGGATCTGCGCCACGCGCCCACCGACGAGGTCAAGGAAGACTTGCTGCGCAAGCACATGATCG
>PWNH01000098.1 GCA_003557905.1 Methanomassiliicoccaceae archaeon
CGACCTCCGAATATTACGCCGCCAGTCGCGGCGTCAATCCGATCGTCAACGGCGCAGCCACCGCCGCCGACTGGATGTCGGCCGCCTCGTTCATCTCCATGGCCGGGCTGATCGCCTTTGTTGGTTACGGCAATTCCAGCTTCCTGATGGGCTGGACCGGCGGCTACGTGCTGCTGGCCCTGTTGCTGGCGCCTTACCTGAGAAAATTCGGCCGCTTCACCGTGCCGGAATTCATCGGTGATCGTTTCTACTCGACCTCGGCGCGCATCGTGGCGGTGATCTGTCTGCTGGTGATCTCGATTACCTACGTGATCGGCCAGATGACCGGCGCCGGTGTGGCCTTTTCGCGGTTTCTGGAAGTCCAGAACACCACCGGGCTGCTGATTGCCTCGACCGTGGTGTTCATTTACGCCGTGCTCGGCGGCATGAAGGGCATCACCTACACCCAGCTGGCCCAGTACTGCGTGCTGATCACCGCCTACACCATTCCGGCGGTGTTCATTTCGTTGCAACTGACCGGCAATCCGGTGCCTCCGCTTGGGCTGTTTTCCACCCATGCCGAATCCGGCCTGCCGCTGCTGAGCAAGCTCGACCAGGTGCTGACCGAGCTGGGCTTTCACGACTACACCGGCCACCACGCCTCCAAACTCAACATGTTTCTGTTCACCATGTCGCTGATGGTGGGCACGGCCGGCCTGCCGCACGTGATCATTCGCTTCTTCACCGTCCCCAAGGTCGCTGATGCACGCAAGTCAGCCGGCTGGGCCCTGGTGTTCATCTCCCTGCTCTACCTGACCGCCCCGGCGGTCGGTGCCATGGCCAAGCTCAACATCATCACCACCATCTACCCGGACGGCACGGCCGAAGAACCGATCCGTTACGAGGACAAGCCGGACTGGATGGAGAACTGGGCACAGACCGGCCTGTTGGCCTTCGAGGACAAGAACGACGACGGTCGCATCCAGTACTACAACGACCGTTCCGAGGAGTTTGCCCCGATCGCCGAGGCACGCGGATGGGAAGGCAACGAGATCGTGACCTTCAACCAGGACATCCTGGTGCTGGCCAACCCGGAAATCGCACAACTGCCCGGATGGGTACTGGCGCTGATCGCCGCCGGCGGCCTGGCCGCCGCCCTGTCGACCGCTGCGGGTCTTCTGCTGGCCATTTCCTCGGCCATCAGTCATGACCTGTTGAAGTCGGTCTTCATGCCCAAGATCACCGACAAGCAGGAACTGCTGTATGCGCGCATCTCCATGGCCTTCGCCATCGCCCTGGCGACCTGGCTGGGACTCAATCCACCGGGCTTTGCGGCGCAAGTGGTGGCGCTGGCCTTCGGGCTGGCGGCGGCAACCCTGTTCCCGGCCTTGATGATGGGAATCTTTTCCAAGAAGATGAACACTCAAGGAGCGGTCACCGGCATGCTGGTCGGCCTGATCGCCACCCTGCTCTACATCTTCACCTACCTGGGCTGGTTCTTCATCCCGGGCACCAACATGCTGCCCAATACACCGGAGAACTGGCTGTTCGGCATCTCACCATTGTCCTTCGGAGCCGTGGGCGCCATACTCAACTTCGCCTCGGCCATCGTGGTCATGAAGATGACCAAGGCCCCGCCGCCGGAAATTCAGGATCTGGTGGAAAGTATTCGGGTGCCGCGGGGGGCTGGAACGGCGGTGGATCATTGATGGAATTGTTCGGGGCGGCCAAGGCTGCCCCGAACAGTTCGGTGAAAGGTGAAAGGTGAAAGGTAAAAGGATGACACTACAATCCTGAGCCCAAACTCTTTACTCAACACCCCATCCCTTTTACCTTTTACCTTTTACCTTTTACCTTTTACCGCCTTCAACCATGCTTCTCGAATTCATCGCCGCCATCGCACTGGGCCTCGGAACCGCCGGTCTGATCATGGCCCTCAACCAGGCCACCGGCAAACGCCTGCCCGCCTGGCTGATGCCGGCCTCGGCCGGGCTGGCGATGATCGGCTTCATGGTCTACATGGAGTATTCCTGGGCTGATCGCACCAAGACCGGGCTGCCCGAGGGCGTGGAGGTCGCCGTGACCGGTAGCGCGACGATGTGGTATCGGCCCTGGACCCACATCCGGCCGCTCGATCTGCGCATGATTGCCGTCGATACCCGTCGCAATCGCACCAATCCGGGAGCCCCGCACAAGGTCATGACCACCGTGATCCTGATGGAGCGCTGGATGCCGGTTCGCGAGATTCCGGTGGTCTACGACTGCGCCGGTCATCGCCGCGCCGACTTGCATGCCGGCGTGGAGTTGGCCGAGGACGGACAACTGACCGGCGCCGACTGGCGGCGCCTGGAACCGGACGATCCTGCCCTGAACACTGCGTGCGAGAGTACTTCGAGGACTCCGGAATCGACATGAATGTCGGTGACTCGAGTCAGCTCTAAGATAAGCCAACGTTTACTGATTACTGCGATTGATGCGACCAGCCAGGCGGCTGAGCAGGGCTCGCAAGGCCGCGGGTTTCAATGGCTTGTGCAGAATGCGATAGCCTTGGGAGCGGGCTTCGTTGCGGACCGTTTCGGTCTGGTCGGCGGTGATCAGTATGCCGGGGATGTCATGGTCGTGATGGGCGCGCAGTCGGTTCATCAGGTCAATGCCGTTGTGCTCGTCGTCGAGATGATAGTCGGCCAGAATCACATCCGGCGGCTGCGGCTGTTCACGAGTCAGCTCGGTAATTTCAGAGGCCTCGCTGATCGTTGTTACCTTGCAGCCCCACGGCGTGATCAGCGAGCGCATGCCCTCGAGAATTTCCGGCTCGTTGTCAATACAAAGGACCTTGAGACCGGCCAGATCACGCACACTGGCCGCCCGTTGACTGCGCACCCCCGTTGAAACGGCGCGTCCAGTCACCATGGGCACACTGATCGAAAACACCGTGCCGCAACCCGGCTCGGACTGCAGGCCAATATTGTGGTCCAGCATGCGCGCAATGCGCTCGGCAATTGCCAGACCCAGCCCGAGACCACGCTGCTGATGGCGGCGGGAACGATTGCCGCGATGAAACTCCTGGAAGACCGCCTCGTGCTGGTCTTCGGGAATGCCGGGGCCGGTATCGAGCACCTGGATCATCAGGTGATCACCTCGGCGGCGGCATCCCAGCAATACCCGACCCTGCTCGGTGTAGCGCAGCGCGTTGGACAGAAAATTCTGCAGCACCCTTCTGAGCAGTTTAGGATCAGACTGCACCTGCGCCGAGGAATCGATGAAGTCGAAGCGCAGGCCACGCTCCCGGGCCATGGCTGAATATTCATCATGCAAGGGCTTGAGCAACTCGGCGATTGGAAACTCCGTCACCTGCACCGGCATGGCTCCGGCATCCAGTCGGGTGATATCGAGTAATGCGCTGAGCAACTGCTCGGCGCTGGCAATGGCGCCATCAAGACGGTCAATCAGGTGGCGCTGTTCCTCACTCAAATCGGACTGCTGGGACAGCGCTGAGGAAAACAGCCGGGCGGCATTGAGCGGTTGCAACAGGTCATGGCTGGCCGCGGCCAGGAAACGGGTCTTGGACTGATTGGCCTCGTCGGCCTCGCGCTTGGCCAGGCGCAGCTGTTCCTCAACCCGTCCGCGGACTGCCACCTCACGCTGCAACTCCTCGTTCAGTTCGGTCAACGCCCGGGTGCGTTCAGCCACCCGCTTTTCCAGCCCTTCCTTGGCTTCGGTCAGGCGTCGTTCGCTTTCGCGCAACGCCTGCTCGGTGCGCTTGCGATCGGTGACATCGGTAAATGAGGTCACGAACCCGCCGCCGGGCATGGGATTGCCGCGAATCTCGATGACCCGACCATCGGAGTGGACTCTTTCATAGAAATGCGGGCTGCGTTTCCTGAGCCAATCGATGCGCCGCTCAACCAGCTCGGCGACATCGCCCTCGCCCAGCCGGCCGCGCCGGGCATTGAACTCCAGCACATCGC
>PWNH01000011.1 GCA_003557905.1 Methanomassiliicoccaceae archaeon
GCAGGGAAAAAACCGGGTCGAGCCAAACATTATACAAGTTTAGACAGAAAACAGAGGAAGTTTGTACGTGGTTAACAAAGTTTTTGGGCGACTGACAGTTATTAGGCCCGTAAAAAAATTAAATCATTACACAAATTTACAACCATTAACAGCAGAGGACAATTTAACAAAAGGAAGTAGATATGAATAGGAATGACGCAAAGGCTCCCCCGCGAAAGATCGATACTGCATTGGTCTTAAGCGGGGGAGGCTGAATTTTGGTGCTAAGGGAGCATTTCAGGCCGGTGCTATTAAGTATTTAAGAGAACAAGGGCATGATTGGGATTTAGTATCTGGAGTTTCTGTAGGAGCGTTAAACGGTGTAATGGCTGCTATGGAAAAATATGATAGGCTTGAAGAGGTCTGGAAGACTATCCATAATAAAGATGTTTACAAAAAATATAATATTATAATAAACGCAATAAGGTTATTATTCGGAGCCAAATCGATTTACAACAATAATCCTCTATGGAAGTTACTCAACGATGAAGTCAAGCTTGAAGATATTACCAAGAAGTTAATGGTTGGAGTGGTTTCGCTGTCCAGTGGAAACTATTATAACCTTACTCCGGAAACTAAGAACTTTAAGAAAGCAGTTCTGGCTTCTACTGTGATACCAATTGCATTTTCTCCAGTCGATATTAATATGGAATATTTGGACGTAGTAGACGGCGGAGTTCGTAATATTACTCCTCTAGGAGATGTAATAGACAACGACCCCTCCAAAATTATAATAATCAATTGTGGACGAGCTGACATGGGTTCCAGAGATCATACTCGAAATGTGATCGAGATAGCTATGCGTACGGTTGATATTATGCTAAATGAAATATTTGTAAATGACGTAAAGGAATTTTTAAACATAAACGCACTAGTAAAATTAGCTGAGGAAGCAAACTTAACTTTAAAGAAATCAGATGGCACACCGTATAAATATTTTGAAAGTATCTTAATTGAGCCAAGTGTAAGTTTGGGCAGTACATTAGAATTTAATCCAGAGGAAAATCTTAGAAGATTCAATCATGGATATAATAGAGCAAAGGAAGTTATACAAAATGGATAAACTATTTATAGAACCAGTAAAGGGAATGGAGAAAGTAGCTTATTTTAAAGTAAGTGAAGACGCAAATGAATGGAATAGACAAGTTCTTGGGTTTTTCCATGAACAGTTTCCATACTTTGCAAATATTCCTGTTAAATTAGACTGGAAACGTAAGGATGAGGAAAAAGGATATGCGGTAGGTACTATTGAAATTCGTGATGGCGAAGGTATGATTGTACCAGTTATTATTCGCGCATATAATCTGTATCCATTTGATGTGGCGTATGTTCAGGGTAATATCATGCCGTTAACATCGTCTACAATACAAATGTATATACAGAGTAAAGGTGCGTTCCTTAAAGTAGTTCCTAAAGAAAAAGCGGACGTGACCACGTTCCTGTTTAATATGGGAACTCCGGAATATTTACCATCAACATATGAGGGAACCGGTTATAACAAACGCGCTTCTCTTCTAGACAAAATCGCAAGTACTATTACTGAAGAAAGAAAAAAAGAATTTCTAGATTATCTAGAAAATAATCCAAGCGTACTTGAAGGTTTTAAACAAAACGATACAATGGGTCCTATAATGAAGATTGCTGCGGCAGTATATAAAGACGTTAATTATGCTGATAAACTACGCAATAGAATCGAGCGGGATATCCATTATATATATAAGACAGCTAACTACGAATATAAAGGTATATTCGGAAATTCCAGAGTTGATGATCCAGTAGAGTTATCATTGGACGAAAATCAAGCTAGTCGTTTTGATAAAGCAAAAACTGCTGAAAAAGAATCTTTAGAGAAAACATCTCACGTTAAATATGCAGCCGTGTATACTGTATCGAATAGTGATCGTCAAATTGCAATTTTGGAAGATAGAAGTTATTTTGAAATTCCACCGGAAAGACGTAAACTGGCTGAGGTAGAGAATAAAAAAATAAACGATGAACCAGCAATACAGGATTCTGGATTGTTTAAACATGGGGAATTTGTTAGTAAACCTTTTAGAGTAACTGAAATTTGGACGGATGAAAAAGATCGTACATATATCGAAACCTTTGACGGACTACATAAAACGGCCTATTGTAGATTCAAAGGAATTAAACAGCCCTATACTGAGAATGGTATAACATATCTACCAAACGATGCTGCTTTTGTTAAATTAGCAGATAGAATAGATTTACCTTCAACGTATAATTTGGAGAAAGCTACTAATTGGGTGACCAAGACTGCTGAGGACCGTTATAGAGTAAATGGCGCTGCACTTGATTATTGGCCTTCAAATGAGCGAGAAGATATTGATATTCACAAAGTAAATTGGATGCTCATTCAAAGTGGAGCCGGACAAAATGATCTGGATAAGGTTGCTAGTTTAAGGATTGGAGAAAAATACGGAATTAACCGTAATCTAAATAGGCCGGTTCCGTTTAGCAAGTTAGCAAATTGGATAGATAATGAAAAAGCTAATAGGGTCAAGTTAATACCCGAATTAGCAAAGAACATGGTCAAGGAAGCAGCACAACTTGGTGATGTACCAACTGTTGATGCTATACTTTCGTTACAGTTTGCAACAAAAAATAATATCGAAGAGTTTGTAGAGTTTCTTCCACTATTTGAAGAGAGTGTACACTATTTAGCACGTATGCTTTTGGTTACAAGGTTAGGTAATGAACTAGTAAGAGAAGACACCATAAAACGAACAATGTTAAATATGATTGATATAATTGAAGTATTACAAGGATTAAAAACAATAGTAGAGAAAGGAAAATAATATGTGGCACAAATCATTTAAAGACGAGCTAACTAAATTAGCTCTTGACGATAGAGGAACAAAAACATACCCTATATCAAGAGCACTTACTTCTCCAGCAACAACAAGAGTGCTTGGAGGAGCATATGGCGCAGGATATGGGGCCGCTGGAGGAGCATTACTTAAAGGTCCCGTTGGTGCTGCAGCTGGAGCAATTTTAGGCGGTGGTCTTGGAACACTTTACGGACATCACGCCCAGAGAGCTTCAAGAGCTATCCAAGCTAGAGCACAAAAAGGTAGAGTTGCAAAAGGGACTCCAGGAGTAACTCCTGCGGATCGAGAAGTCATTGAGGCACTGAGAAAAGCGAGAGGATAATAGTATGTTAAGAAACTTAGGATTTAAAAAACAAGCCGAATCACACAGCGCAACTCCCAAGGTAGATGCTAGAACTACAGGGCGTTATGCACTAGGTATTGGTGGCGGTTATTTGGCCGGTAGAGCTGCCCAATTTCCGGCAGGTATTGCGGCAGTAGGTGCTGGGTTAGTCGCTAGGCCAACGTTACCGTTCTCTACATTAGCTGTACGAGCGTTACCTTATGCAGGGGCAATCGGAGGTTATGAATGGGCTAGGAGAAGAACTAAAGGTCTTAAAAAACAAGCTGCACAAGCATTACTAGGAAGAGCCGGAGCGCAAATTTCCGGACTCCTGTCCAAAGGTAAGTCAGTAGGTAGAGCTGGAATTGAATATGCAAGACAGCATCCAGGACAAGCGGCAGCTGCAGCAGGCGGTGCTGGAATACTTGCAGGAAGAGCATCAAAAAGAAGAGAGCGGTAAAATGTTAATAGCTTTGGGGTTTACAAAGACATCTAAAGCATTTACACGGCAGGATCGGCCCGAGAAGGTTAAAGACATATATCGTGCACTAAAGAGAGATCATCCTAACATGTCGGCTGAGCGGAAAGCACGTATCGCTCATGGCACTTATAATGAAATGAAAAA
>PWNH01000055.1 GCA_003557905.1 Methanomassiliicoccaceae archaeon
GATGCAAGGACCTCGGTGTCTAGCGACTCCCGTGCCTTCGAGCGCAAACCGAAGATGAGTGTGAAACTGGAGGAGGACTTCTCACGGGCGCTCAAGGTTCTGGGCATGACGAATGCCCCGGAGGTGAAGGGAGTGCAGGGCATGACCTCCAAGGAGAAGGTGCCTGAACCGTTGGAGAAAGGGATACTCCGTGCCAAGCACGAAGTGTTCGTCTTCAAGGACGGCACCATACGTTTTGACATGACCGACCTCCCCATCACCCACTTCCGTCCCCGTGAGATCGGGCTAAGCGTCGAGAGGGCTGTGGAGCTGGGCTACGAGGAGGACATGCATGGGAATCCCCTGAAGGACGCCGAGCAGCTCTGCGAACTGAGGGTCCAGGATTTCATACCTTCCGTGGGATGCGGCGACTACATGGTCCAAGTGGCCAATTTCCTTGACGAGCTGCTGGTATCGTTCTATGGTCTGGAACCATTCTATAACGCTAAAAACCGTAACGACCTAATCGGTCATGTGGGAATAGGACTCGCCCCCCATACTTCCGGCGGTGTGCTGACACGGATAATCGGCTTCATGCCCGCCAGCGGCGGTTATGCCCATCCGTTCTTCCATGCCGCCAAACGCCGTAACTGTGACGGTGACGAGGACAGTATAATCCTGCTTCTGGACGGTTTGATCAACTTCTCCCGTCTGTTCCTACCGGACCGCCGTGGCGGTCTGATGGATGCCCCCCTGGTTTTGACGACCAGACTCAACCCTGACGAGGTCGACAAGGAGGCGCATAATGTGGACTGCCTGTCCCATTATCCTCTCGAACTGTACCACGCTGCCCGTGAATACAAGCATCCCCGGGAGATCGAGGGGATCATGGACATGGTCGGGGGACGTATAGGGAGCAGCCTCCAATTCGAGGGTATCGGTTTCACCCACGACACCAACGATATCGCCGAAGGTCCTTATCATTCCAAGTACACCACCTTGGAGACGATGATGGATAAGATGTACGGCCAGCTTGAACTAGGTCGTAAGATACGTGCCGTTGACGAGAAGGACGTTGTAACCAGGGTCATAGACAAGCATTTCCTCCCCGACATGGTGGGAAACCTACGTTCATTCTCGGCACAGAAACTCAGATGCACCAAGTGTGGGGAGAGCTATCGCCGCATCCCTCTGGCCGGAAAGTGCCGCTGCGGAAACGGCCTCACCCTCACTGTGCATGAGGCCAGCGTCAAGAAGTATCTCGCCGTATCCAAGGAGATGGGGGAACGCTACGGACTTTCCGAATACACACGCCAGCGCATCGAGGTTCTGGAGATGAGCATGGCGTCCCTTTTCGACAATGACAAGGTGCGCAAGTGCAAACTCACCGATTTCATGTGAGTCCGAAAGGAAAAATTGAGAAAGGGGATTATGAAAGGGTTTTCCTTCAGGCCTGAAGGGAGGCGGCCATCTCACCGAAGTCCTCGAAATTGGCTTCGAGGATCGAGAGAGCCACTTCCAGGACCTTGGCGCATGTCATCGACCCGTCGGTCTCGAAGTTGAAGATGAACTGATTGGGGTCAGAACAGACCTCGATGGCCTGCTGGTCGCAGTCCTCCGCACAGGTGTTGCATAGGCTGCAGTCCAGTACGCGGGATACGACGGGCTTGCCGTCCACTTCGTCGAAGACCTTGCGGGGACAGCGCGTCACGCACTGCAATCCCTGGTCGCACTTGCTCTCATCGATTGAGACTATGGGGAGGTACTTGTAACCGACCCCGGTGGTC
The DNA here is from genome assembly GCA_003557905.1 of Methanomassiliicoccaceae archaeon. Classification (GTDB taxonomy): domain Archaea; phylum Thermoplasmatota; class Thermoplasmata; order Methanomassiliicoccales; family Methanomethylophilaceae; genus PWHV01. The sequence continues at coordinate 1,767 of PWNH01000055.1, forward strand.
GCCTGCCATTTGACATGCCTGCTGGCAGTCCCCATCTCCGCAATGGCGTAGATAAGGACGGCCTGGCCGTCGCTCAGGGTCACGATGGGGATCAAGGGATCCTTGACCTTGAACGCCTCATGACCTAGGGGAAGGAGGTCTCCAGAGTAAACGGTGCAGGGGCCTATCTTGTTGAGGGAGTACATCACTATACAGTTGGGGCATCCCTCGCCCTCGCAGACGCATTCATCCCTGAAGCTCATGAGCTCGAGGTCGGTCGGTATGGGGACCAGACCCAGCCTGTGAGCGACCACTTCGTCGAACAACGGGGTGACGCTCTCATACTCCTTTCCGTCGGCCATGATCGGACCGAGGTGGAACTCCACCTGGTCTATGGCCATTTTGGGGATGTCGGAGATCAAGGTCCTACGCAAGGCATTGGCATCCGCGTGGGTGGCGTCCTTGAGTAGAAACCGGCATTTGGTCTCCTCCATTTCGATGATCTCGATCTGCATGACAGTCGCCTCTACACCCTGCGGCCTCTGCGTCCGCCCTTCTTCTTGGTACCATCGTGAGGTACCGGAGTGACATCCTCGATGCGGCCGATACGCATTCCGGCCCTGGCAAGGGCACGGATAGCTGCCTGGGCACCGGGACCGGGGGAGCTGGACTTGTTGCCTCCAGGAGCACGGACCTTGACGTGGATTCCCACGATGCCCTTCTCCTTGGCGATGTCAGCTACACGCTCTGCCGCCTTCTGGGCGGCGTAGGGCGATGATTCGTCCTTGGCCTGCTTGACCACCATTCCGCCGGTGGCCTTGGTTATGGTCTCGGCACCGGTGATGTCGGTAAGGGTGATCAGTATGTTGTTGTAGCTGGCATAGATGTTGGCTATGCCCCACTTAGCACTGTTGGACAATTTCACTCCTCCTTCTGCTCGGCAACGGCCTCGGGTTCAGCAACGACTTCCTCGATAGGTTCAGGGACAGGCGCGGAGCGACCGTTGTTTCCCGGGTTCCTCATCGGGTGAAGGTCATCGGTGAACGGAGAGGACGGGTTGTACTCAATGGATGATTCCTCGCCCCTTTTCACGATGTAGCTGGGGACAGTGACCCTGCGGTCGCCCATGAATATGTGGCCGTGCACGATCATCTGCCTAGCCTGCTTGTGAGTGTTGGCGAGATTCTTGGCAACGACCAGTGTCTGCAGGCGACGGTCGAGGATCTTCTCCTCGTTCAGAGCCAGAACGTCATCGAGCGTGGATCCGTCCATGGCCAGTAGACCCATGCGGGCGCACTTGCTGAGGAGCTTCTCACTCTCGATGGATGCCTGGTGCTCTCCGGCCCTGAGACGGGCCTGGAGCTCCCTGGACTGTCCACGGAGGTTCCTGAGTATTGTCTGGGCCTTCCAGAACTCTCTCTTGTTCTTGAGACCGTAGGTACGGACAAGTTCATGCTCGGCCTTGATCCTCTCACCCTGCCAAGGGTGGGCAGGGGTGTCGTAGGAGCGGCGGGGTTTCTTTGGGTCTCCCATCTAAATCACCGCCTCTTCCTGCTGACACCGAGGGTCAGACCCTTGCGGCCGTTGGATCTGCTCCTTTGGCCACGGACCTTGTGCCTGGTCTCGTGTCTGATGCCGCGATAGCACCTGATCATCTTCATGCGGTTCAAATCATCCTGGCCTACCATGTCCAGTTCGTTACCGATCAAGTGCAAGTCAGCACCGGAAACGTAATCCATCTGGCGGTTTAGGGCCCAAGAGGGGACCAGCTCGGAGAAGTTGAGGAGAAGCTCTTCGAGCTCCTTTACCTTTGCGTCAGGTACCTCACCTATCCTGAGCGAGGGGTCTATTTCGGCCTTCCTCACGATGATTTGGGCCACCCTCTTGCCTACACCTTTGATCGACTGGATGCCAACAACTGAGTTCTTGGCACCATCGATGTCGGTGCTGGCGATGCGGACGATGAAATTGAAATTCTCGTCTTCCATGGGCTTCTTCTGTTCGGACATTCCTATCCTCCAGTTAATCCTGAAACTAGTTCAGGTCATTGCCCATACTGGAAGTCCATATATAAGGATTTCTGA
>PWNH01000080.1 GCA_003557905.1 Methanomassiliicoccaceae archaeon
CAGCAGATGACCCACTTCCTTACCGATCCACAGTGGATCATACCCTCATTGATAGCGCCGTTCATGTTCACCATCGTCACCCTGATGATATTCAAGGACGTCGACGGCCCCGTGGTGCTGCAGGCCGTCCTCGGGGGCGGTGTCCTCGGGATGTGGGGCAACACCCTCTACTCTTCGGGATGGTCGATAAGCTATGACCGTTACAACGGAACGTTGGAGCCACTCATGGTCTCTCCCACCAATCTCATGGATGTCGTCACCGGCAGGTCCATATGGAACACACTCATCGGCCTTTCCAATGCCGTGCTGGTGTTCATCGTCGCAGAACTCATGTTCCAGACCGGCATAGGACTGGCGAACCCTGGTCAGTTCTTCATAATACTGATACTGACGCTTGCATCCCTGGCATCCATAGGTCTGATATTCTCGGCCTTCTTCGTTCTCACACGCGCGTCGTCGGTGTTGATGTCGTCCTTGGAGTTCCCGATCTATGTGGTCAGCGGTGCCATGTTCCCGATAAGCATACTGCCGGGATGGGTAATCCCGATATCCTACGTCCTCGCTCCCTCATGGGGCGTGGATGCGATGAAGATTGCTGCACTTGATGGTTACACGGGATTGGGCATGGGCGTGGTGGGGAGTATCGCCATCATGTTGGCCCTTACCCTCTTCTATGTGCTCATGGCCAAATGGTTCTTCAAAAAGATCGAACGGAATGTCAGATCGTACGGCACCATAGGGAGGTTCTGATATGGAGAGTTTCAACCTAAGACACACCGCCAGGGTCCTGGCGCATTCATCCTCGTTGTCTGTGAGGAACACATTCGCCGCCATTCCGTGGTGGCTGTGGTTGAGCCAGGTCCTGTTCACCTCCCTTTTCGCCATGGCCTTCTTCGCCTTCGTGGCGGACTTCGCCGCCAACCCCGAGGTTACCGTGGCGTACGTGGTGCTCGGCAACTCGATTCAATCCATCGCCATGGTCACATTGTATTCGATAGCCAACCTGCCCGCCATCGAGAAGCATGTGGGGACCATGCCGGTACTCATAGCATCACCGGTGGGATTGTTCACCTTGTTCACCGGTATGGCATTGTTCCAGATATTGGCGGGATTCCTCACCGTGACCGTGTCGCTAGGTTATGCGGTCTTCATCTTCGGTCTTGACCTGAGCACCATGCATTTCAGCGTCATGGCGGTCATCGTGGTCATCACCGCCTTCTCCATGGCCGGATTGGGCATGATGATCGGCGCCATAGGAATCTACCTGCGCACGGGGATGATAATAGCCAGCGTGATATCCTATATCGGCCTGGTGTTGTGCGGTGTCAACTTCCCCGTAAGCTATCTCCCCGGTTGGTTGCAACCAGTCTCCTACAGCCTTCCACTCACATATGCGGTGGAGGCTGCCCGCCTGGCTGCTGAAGGGGCCTCCTTTGCAGAGGTCATGCCCCAACTGCAGATGATGGCCATACTCGGTGTGGCAATGCTCATCCTGAGCTGGTTCATGCTGCGAGGATTCGAGAGGATGGTCCGGAAGAGGGGCAGCTACGAGGCGTTCTGAGAAGAGGGAAGGGGTTTCAGCGTATCTCGATGCGCTTCCCGGTGACCATGTAATGGACCTTCTCCGCGATCTTGCAGGCGTTGTCACCGCACCTCTCCAGATAACGGGCCACCATCAGGTATGAGGTGTAGGTGTCAACGTTGCAGGCACAGGCCTTCATCTCCGCCAGTGCCGTACGCAGATAATCATAGCGCATTCGGTCCAACTCATCATCACGGGATTCGAAGTCCTCGACCAACTTGACATTCGACGTCTCGAAGGCCATGAGGGAGTCGCGGACCATCTCTATGGCCACCGCACCCATGAAGGATATCTGCGGCATCGGTTTATGCTCCCCGGACTCCATGAGGTCTATGGCGGCGTTGGAGATGTTCTTCGCGTAACGCCCTATCCTCTCGATGTAGGTGATCATCTTCAGGATGGTCGCTATGCGACGCATGTCCCCCGCCATCGGCTGATGGAGAACCAGCAGCCGGAGCGCCTCATCCTCTATGAGGCTGTCCAGACGGGACGCCTCATCCTTATGCTCCAACACCCAATCGGCCATCACGCGGTCGCCGTTGGCGAAAGCGGTGACTGAACGGTCTAGCATGTTGCAGACCAGGTTCCCCATCTCTATGACGTCTCCCGTCAGTGCGTCCAAGTCTGCGTGGAATTTGTTCCTCATGGTCTCACCCGAACCTTCCTGTTATGTATCGTTCCGTCAACTCCTCAGACGGATTCTCGAATATGTTCTCCGTCTTATCGAATTCAATCAGTTTTCCCATATACATAAACCCTGTGTAATCGCTTATCCTCGATGCCTGTTGCATGTTATGGGTGACTATGACAACGGTATAGTCTTTCTTCAAGTCCTGCGCGAGATCCTCTATCTTGTTGGTTGCGATGGGATCCAACGCCGAGGTCGGCTCATCCATCAGGATGACCTCAGGATTCACGGACAGGGCCCGGGCGATGCAGAGACGTTGCTGCTGACCTCCGGACAAGCTCATAGCCGATGCTCCGAGACGGTCCTGAACCTCGCTCCAGAGTGCGGACTTGTTGATGCATTCCTCCACCAGTTTGTCCAGCGACTCCCGGTCCGTGACCCCGTGGAGACGTGGCCCGTATGTGACGTTGTCCTTTATCGACATGGGGAACGGGTTCGGTTTTTGGAAGATCATACCGATCTTCTTGCGGAGGGCCATCACGTCGGTCTCCGGCGCTAATATGTTCTTGTCATGGAAAGTAATCTCCCCCTCCACGCGGCAACCGGCTATGATGTCGTTCATACGATTGATGGAACGTAGAAGGGTAGACTTTCCGCAACCGGATGGTCCGATGAGTGCTGTGATGCTGTTGGGCTTCACCGACATGCTTACGTCATGAAGGGCCTGGTTCTCACCGTACCACAGGTTCAGTCCCTTTATATCTATCAGGTTAGTGGACATTTTGGTCACCAATTGATCTTCTTGCTGTAATGGTATCTCAGGAAGGTCGCCGCCGAGTATATGCTGAGTACTATTATCAACAGCACCAGGGCGGTCCCGTACTGGTTGTCATAGGCGTCAGGGACCTCACTGGCCAGGAAATACAGGTGATATGGCAAGGCCATGACTGGGTCCATGACGCTGAAATCCCCGAGGCGGGTCTGATAGGCAACGACGGCGGTGAACATGATCGGCGCGGTCTCACCGGCGGCCCTACCGATGCTTAGTATGGTGCCGGTTATCACCCCCGGGAACGCTGCCGGGAGGACCACCTTGGTTATGGTCTCCCATTTGGTGGCGCCTAGCGCCAAGGAGGCCTCCTTGAGCTCCTGGGGCACTCGCTTCACCGCTTCCTCAGTCGTCCTGACTATTACAGGAAGGATGAGACACGCGAGTGTCAACCAACCAGCCAACAGGGAGACGCCGAAATCAAGGTAGATGACAAACGCCGCCATACCGAATAGTCCGAAAACCACCGACGGGGTGCCTGCCAAGTTGTCGATTCCGCCGCGTATGAAGTTGGTCCAGCGGGTGTCATGAGCGTATTCGGAGAGGTAGATGCCGGAGACGACACCTATTGGCACTGCGATCGCTATGGTGCCTACCACCAGCTTGAGAGTCCCCAGGATGGCGGGGTATATACCGCCTGCCCTCCCTCCTTGGGAGGGGAACTCGTTGATGAATTCGGCACTGAGGGCGGGTATGCCGTTGGATACGATATCCGTTATTATAACCAACAGCAAACCAACGACTACAAGCATCACCAGGGATAGGATTCCATGGGCCAGCCTCTGATTCCATCGGGCGGCGGTGTAACGGGTGACTAGCATCAATCCCATGACCACCATCACGGATCCAAGGGCGGCATCAGCTCCGAACCAGAGTTCCACAAGTATCCATATCACGCCCAGTATGACTGCGTACCTAACCAGCTTGAATATTCGGGATGCCTTCTCCTGAGCATCCATGAAACGCTGACTCCGTATCTTCGGAGGCTTGGTCGGGTTGAACTTCTCCCTCATACGGCGCATGATGACACGGGAGGTTGTGTTGACCAGGAGCACTATCACGAACAGCACCAGGGCCAACAGGAACAGTGCGGAGAAATGAGTGGTGCCGTAAGCGACCTCCTTCATCTCCATGGCGATGGTCGCGGTTATGGTCCTTATGGGCGACATTAGGTTAGTGAGAGGCTCGGGGAAAATGGGGGCGTTCCCGGTTACCATCATGACGGCCATCGTCTCACCCATGGCCCTTCCGATGCCCAATATGGTAGCGGCGGAGATGCCGGATATGGCCGCCGGGACGACGACGCGGGAAGTGGTCTGCCAGCGGGTGGCCCCCATGGCCAAGGATGCTTCCCGGTATGAACGGGGAACGGACGATATCGCATCCTCAGCCACTGAGATTATGGTGGGGAGGGCCATTATCCCGAGGAGTATTGAACCGGCCAACCAAGACTGTCCCGCAGTTGCCCCGGGTACGTTGTTGAGAAGGAATGGCACCAACACGACAAGACCGAAGAAGCCGTAAACCACCGATGGGATACCCGAGAATACCTCGGATATCAGCTTCAAAGGTTCACGGTACCGTTTCGGGGCCAGCTCGGATATGAAGATTGCAGCTCCCAGTCCCAACGGCAGGGCGAAGGCGATCGCGCCGATGGTCACCAGAACCGTACCGACGATCAGCGGGTAGGCGCCGTAAAGCTCCCGGTTGGGCCTCCACACATCACCGTTGAGGAAGTTCCAGAGACCGATGTCACGTACGGCCGTCATGCTGCCCTCAGCTATGAAGCCGATTATCCCCAGAACGATGATGACCGCCAATGATGCCACGGCCATCAATCCGTATTTTATGAGGTCGTCATCATGGACGGTCCTCCCCATGATGATGCGGGTCTTGACTCGATGCACCTCTTGTTTACCGACTACCATGTGAATACCCTGTGATATCTGAGACCGAACATGTCGGAAGGATTCTCATGCAAAAATATGTGGCCTGGAGGAGAACTAACCCGATCATTGCGATACGAGGGCCTGCCTATAACCAATCAAATACCTCAATCGAGTGAATTCATGAATTTAATATATACTTAATCGACATAGTATATATTAACAACATATTACTATATAGACAAATGATTTTACTGAATAAACAGGTTTTTCCTATTTTCTGAAAATCATATTAAATCGGATATCGATACCTTAATGCGGTGCCTTGGTTGCTCAACTCCCGAATAATTGAGAATCTGGACCTTATACTGGTTTTGGTTGTTCTAGTAGGAGTGCTCGTACTCTTCGCCTGGAACAAATGGCGTTACGACATCGTGGCACTCATCGCACTGATGATCCTCACCTTGGCGGGCATAATCGACCCGGATGAGGCTTTCATGGGTTTCGCACATCCCGCAGTAATAACGGTGGCTGCCGTACTGGTGGTAACTCGCGGACTTTTGCATTCAGGATTAATCGATGTGGTTATAAAAATGATATCCAGAGTTGGGGATGTGTTCCTAGTCCAACTCTCTGCCCTAATGCTTACGGTGGTTGTGCTTTCTGCATTCATAAACAATATTGGTGCCATGGCACTAATGCTGCCTATTGCGATCAAGATGGCTAGGAAGGCGGGGAGGTCACCGGCCCTATATCTAATGCCTATTGCGTTCGGATCCCTGCTTGGCGGCCTGATAACAATGATCGGAACCCCTCCGAATATTATCATCGCTTTGGCTAGGGCTGAGAACGGAACACAGCCCTTCGGGATGTTCGATTTCGCTCCTGTTGGCATAATGACAGCTACAGCTGGATTGCTGTTCATAGTACTCTTAGGCTGGAGACTTATCCCGCAGAGACAAGACAGTGAAGCGGGCAAAATGATTGCTCAAATCAAGGATTACATCACTGAACTCAGAGTTCCTAAGAACTCTGCCCTTGTAGGCAGGCCAGTCAAAGACATTGCAAAGATGACTGATTCAGAGGTTGTCATATTGGAGTTGGTGAGGAGAAAGGAGAGTTTCAAAGCTCCCTCAGCCTTCAAGGTCATCAAGACCTCCGATATACTTGTAGTCAAAGGCTGTACTGACAATATCAAAATCCTAATAGATGACTTGGGACTTGAATTAACGGAAAAAAGGGATTTTGATAATGGGCTGAGATCGGCTGACGAAGTGGACATGGCAGAGGTCGTGGTGTCACAGAATTCACTGATGAGAGGAAAGACCGTCCGAGAACTAAAGCTGCATGACCTCCATGGCCTGAATCTACTTGCTATTTCAAGACAGGGGCGCCACATACAGGGAAGGTTGGACTCAACCCGGATACAGGAGGGCGACATGTTGCTAGTCAGAGGGCCAAAGGAGACTATCTTTTCTTCAATAACAAATCTTGGCTTGATCCCCTTGGCCAGCGGCGACATTAGTCTCGGCAGGCAACGGAGGATATATCCTGCGTTGGCAATCTTCTCAATCGGAATCATTGCTGCAGCATTCAATATCCTTCCCATCGCGGTTGCCTTGATGTCTGTGGCGGTGGTAATGTTAATAACCAATCTGATACCGATTAAGGATCTTTATACCAGCATAGACTGGCCGATAATAATTCTATTGGGTGCAATGATTCCAGTGGGGGCGGCATTCGGTAAAGTGGGAGGCACCTCCCTTATTGCGAATTTTATACTAGATTTCGGACCAGTTATGACGCCCCACTTGGCAGTCGTCATAATCCTCATAGCAAGCATGCTATTATCCGACATATTGAACAATGCCGCTGTAGCGGTTCTTATGGCACCCCTGGCTATTGAAATTGCCAATAAAATGGCGGTATCCGCAGACCCTATGTTGATGGCTGTTGCAATAGGGGCATCATGTGCCTTCCTGACCCCCATAGGTCACCAATCAAACGCCTTGGTTATGGGGCCGGGAGGGTATAGATTCACAGACTACTGGCCTATGGGACTGCCTGTGCAAATCATCATAATAATAGTTGCCGTGCCTTCTATTTTCTTCGTATGGCCTTTCTGATAAGAAAAATGGGAAGGTGTTTGGTTTAGGTGTTTATGCGTTCAGAGGAACGAAACCCTTGTTGGCCAGGATCTGCTGGGCGGTTGGCTGCATGATCCACTCCAAGAAGGCGGCGGTCCATTCGCTAGGTTCTCCGCCAGTGACCAGAATCAGATCTCTCTGGATAGCATAGGAGTCATCGGCCACATTGGCTGCGGTCGGACTGACGCCGTCTATGTCTATGGGGTTGGTTCCATCAATGAAGGCCAGACCGACATATCCGATGCTCCAAGGGTTGTTGTTGACATCAGCCTTCATCTGGCTGTTAGATGCGGTGACCAGGGTATTGAGGCTGATGTCGCTGTTGAGCATCACAGTGGAATCGAAACAGTCACGGGTACCGGACGCTGTGTCACGGGTGTACTTGACTATAGTCTGGTCAGGGCCTCCAAGTTGGTTCCAATTTGTGTAGGTACCATTGTAAATACCCTCGACCTGAGCACGTGTCAAGTCTGTGACCCCTGCAGTATTGACGCCGCTTCCGACTATGATGGCCACGCCGTCCTTGCCGATAACATGGATCTGCATATCAGGATATTGTGCCAATTCAGAAGCCCTTACGTCACGGGATGTCATCCCGATGTCATGGGTCCCTTGGCCGGCAGCAACGATGCCGCCGCCGGAGCCGCCACCGGTGATGGTAAGGGTAACGCCCACCGTCTCCTTCTCATACTGCTCCTTGAAATCAACCATTATCGGCTGCAGAGTGGTCGAACCGGTGATGGTAATCTCCGACTCGCCCAGACCTGAGCTGCTTCCACCGAAAACGGTCATCACACCTGCAGTTAACAGGATGGCTGTGACCGCCACGATGATCGTTTTTCTTGAACTTGAGTCCATTTGATTGCCTCAAAGAGGAAAAAACAGGATGTAAATATATACCTGTTCGATGTAGTATATACGATAGAATGTTATCTATATAGATATCATATTAATTATTAGAAATTGCAAAATAGATATATTTAAGAATATTATAACCTAATATAATATAGTAATATTTCAAGTATTTTCTGATTTTATGGTAGTATCAAATTATTGCTGGTTTATATACAATTATAATTTTAAAATAATTGAGTGAATGCCTTTTAGAATTTCTTTAATAAACTATATTGAAATGCAATCAAATATATATTAAAAACATCCCTCTAACTTCAGAGGTGACCCGTTTGGAGATCCGTAAAGTACAGGTTACAGGGGGATCGTCTTTTGTGATTACCCTTCCCAAGGAATGGGCCAAATCCATCGACTTGAAGAAGAACGATCCGCTCGGACTAATACCCCGTCCTGACGGTAGCTTGATCATAACCCCTCCATCGAGATGGGAGAGCGCCTCCAGCAACAAGGTTTTCGATGTTACCGGGGATGAGGATCCTGTATTCCTCTATCGCAAGATGGTGGGCGCTTATATCGCGGGTTTCTCCTTCATCGAGGTCCGTTCCAAAGGGAGAATGCCCTCATCGGTAAGGGATGTCGTATCCACTCTAACGCAGATCGCCATTGGCCTGGAGATACTGGAGGAGAGTGATGAACATATCATCCTCAAGGATCTGATAGACCCTACTGAGATGAAGTTCAACAAAAGCATCGACCGCATGAGGGTTCTGGTACGGAACATGCTATCCGATGCCTTGCAGGCGCTGGAAGAGGGAAATAAGGAATTATTACAGGATGTCATAGAGAGGGATAGGGACATAGACCGTCTTGAATGGTTGATTTCAAGGCAGTCCAATATGGCCCAACGTGATTCGGTTATCTCCCGGAAGATAGGCATGCCGCAGATGGAAGTGACCGCCAACTTCACGGTCGGAAGGATTTTGGAACGGGTCGGGGATCACGCGGTCCACATAGCGAACAACTCAATCCATCTGATCGAGATGGGCGTAACATCTGACGTGGTGAATGAGATAAAACGCGGCGGCACCATGGCGATCGGTCTCTTATCCTCCGCGGTGGACTCCTGGTTCAATCGTGACCTCCTTCTTGCTAACGAGACGATAAACAAGGTTGCTGACCTCGTCGACATATGCCGCGAGATCAACCGTATGGCGCAGCAGCACGATGTTGAGGAGTCGATCTCCATAAGTCTGATAGCCGGTTCTATACGGAGGACCGGGGAGTACTCCACAGACCTTGCTGAACTTGTCATCAACACCATGATGGACTGAGGAAACCGATTTAATCGAGCAACCTCATTGACCCGCATGTGTGTGCTGCCTGACCACCTCATATTGTCCAAGATGGAAGACGGGAGTCTGGGGATCGAGGAGTTCCATGAAGGTTCGTTGACCCCCAACGGCTACGACCTTCGCATTGCAGAGATCCGCGACGCCAATGGCAAGATATCCACGGATGGAGAGGTTATAATCCCTCCGGGCAGCATGTTCTACGTCTCCACGGTCGAGACCGTCCGACTGCCCGATGACGTCTGTGCTCAGCTTTGGCTTAGGACCACATGGATAAGAAGGGGGATTTTAGGAGCGTTCGGAAAGATAGACGCGGGTTTTAACGGCACATTGACCCTTGGAGCGTTCAACGCCTCCCAGAACCCAGTTGCAATACCTATCGGCGAGAGGTTCTGCCAGATGGTGTTGGAATCTTTGCACTCCTCTGCGACCCGCCCCTACAGCGCAAGGAGTGGCAACTATCAGGGCCAGAAGGGCGTCACTCTGGAACCCGTCAGACGCTGATGTTTCAACAGCGGAGGTCAAAACAGTAGACACTCATGGTAGGGGAGTAGGTCTTCAGTTCCTGCACGCCTTCTATCTCAACCGTCCTTCCGGAAGTGGACGCGATGCTCAACACCCGCTCCTGGAATGAGGCGAGGTCATCACGTTCAAGTATCTTGTACAAGTGAATCTGCCCCCCCGGACGCAACTTGAAAAGAGCGTAGAAGAGGAACTCCTCGGACATGTGGGGAAGATTCATGATGACCCTATCAAGGTCAGGGAGGTCTCGCACAGACTCTTTGGCATCACCCTCTATCGCCGATATCCGGTCCTGCAGCCGATTACGCTCGATGTTCCTCCTCATCATCTCAACCGCCTTGGGATTCAGGTCGATTGCGAAGACATGGGAGGGGGATGAGTGTTTACATATCACCAACGGGAACGGCCCGACCCCCGCGAACATGTCAGCGATCACCTCCCCCTCGGAAACAAGGTCGGCAATGCGCTTCCTTTCGCGCGAAAGTCGGGGATTGAAATAAGCCAATGAAGGGTCTATCTCCATTGAAACACCATACTCAGTGTGAACGCTGGACAGGTCCTCGTCCCCTCGGAGTAGTTCAAGGTCCCTCACCCTCATCTCCCCTTTAACACCTCGATCGAGAGCCACCGACCTCAATCGGGAATTCGTGGCCATCATGGCATCGGCTATCTGCGGAGCATGAGGCACCAACGTCTCATCCAGTTTCAATATCGCCACGTCGCCGATCACATCGAAGGAGCTGGGGAGACTCTCCAACAGTTCTTTAGGAATGTCCAAGAGTTTACGGTAATCCGTCTCTTTGCGCGGTATCGCTGAGAGGTCTCGGTCCACTTCTTCATATCCAAGGTCCAAGGAAGCGCCCACGATCGGGATCAGGAGATGGTCTTCGTCCCTACCGATCTGATGGGATAGGTCCAGAAACCCGCTCTGGCGCAACATGTTCCGCACGGACTCGCCGTCCTCCAAAGGTACCCTCAGACACCTCACCATGGTTCGGAGTAGAACGATTAGGTATAATTGGATTTTCCATGGGCAATGATTAAAAACACCGACCATATTGACAACGCCGATGAGCGATGGTGAACTTCTCTTCATAGGCCTGGGCTTGAGCGGCGTCGACGGTATGACCGTCAAGGCATTGAGCGAGTTGCGGTCCTGCGACATCATTTATGCCGAATTCTACACCTCCGACCTAATGGGGGCCACCAAAGAGGACCTTGAAGGTTTGATCGGCAAGGAGGTCGTGCTTCTTGACAGGACGCAGGTGGAGGAGACGGAGGAGGTCATCGAAGCTGCCAAGGGCAAGAAGGTGGCTTTCGTCACCGCCGGTGACACAATGGCCGCCACCACCCATGTGGACATCCGCATAAGGGCGGAGGAGGAGGGCGTGAAGACCAGGCTCATACACGGCATATCCATATTCTCGTCCTGTCCCAGTTCGATGGGGTTGCAGCCATATAAATTCGGAAGGACGGTGACGCTTCCTCTCAGGGAGGGGGATTATCTGCCGCGGTCACCCTACGACCACATTATTGATAACAAGGAACGCGGCCTCCACTCGATGATCCTACTGGACATCAGAGCGGAGGAGGGGCGATACATGAGCGCCAAGGAAGGCATAGAATGGCTTCTGGCCGCGGAGGAGATGTACGGAGGCGGCCTTATAGGGGATGAGACAGTGATGTGCGTCGCCTCTCGGATCGGCTCCCCGGATGAGAGGATAATCGCCGGCACCGCCAAAGGACTTCTCGATAAGGACGTGGGCGGGCCTCTGCACACCCTGGTGATACCGGGAAGCCTCCACTTCATGGAGGCCTATGCACTGGTGGCCTTCGCCGGGGCGCCGGAGAGGATCATCGAGGACTAGGACCAGAGACTCTCAAGGTCCACCTTGGTCCTGACGGCCCTGGTGATCTGGTCCAGCTTCTTCTTGTCCCTTGGCTCGATACGCGCTATCAGGTGCTCGATCATCTCCGCAGTTGTCAGGGTATCGAACTCCACCAGCAGCACGGGGACATTGATCTCCTCAGCCTTTGACATGACTGTTTTGGAGGGCCTTATACCTCCGGTCAGTACTATGCAAGAAGTGTCCGTGGAGAGGGCCGCCATCTGGATCTCGGTACGGTCACCCCCGGTGATGACTGCCTTGGCATGGCTACGGCGCATGTAGCGTATGGCGGTCTGAGGGTTCATAGCCCCCACAAGGAGGCTTTTGACATCCCGGTCAAGACCGCCGGAACCTGCCAGGACCTTGGCCTCCATCATTTCCACGACCTCCCATACTTTGAATGATTTGAGGTCGGGGATGTTGGGTATCTCCCCGGCAACCATGAGGCCTTTGCCCTCCAGGAGCTCACGGGCTTTGCTCTTCTCGCAATTGTTCAGCACCACGCCCGATATCTGGGCTCCTTTTTGTCTGCACAGTTGGTCGAACATGCACACACTGTCGATGGCCAGGGGATCATCGGATGATACGAGCACGATGGAGGCATTCAATGCCATGGCTATGTCTATGTGGGACAGTGCATGTGTGAATCCGGCGGTCAGGTCACGGCCTCCTTCGATTATCGCCAATTCCGCCCCTGAACATGCTGTATTGAATGCTTCTATAACCTCCTCCATACTGACAGGGTCATAGATGTCGTAGAACAGGGGGGAGATGGCGTCCAGATCCTCTATCTTCAGCACCTCGGCCATAAGGAAGGCGTCCTGGTCGACAAGGCCCTTGGCGGTGTTCACAAGATTTTCCCGGAACGGTTTGAAGAACCTTACCTTTCCCGGATAGTTACGTGCCAATCCCAAGGAGACCAGGGTCTTACCGGACCTTTCGCCGACAGATACCAGATATATCTTTTTCATCTTTCCAGCCTCCTAAGGGTGACCAGCGCGTCCACGGCCCAGCTGCCCTCATTCATCGGACCTACCATGACCGGGTTTATCTCCAGTTCCTCGATCTCGTCTATGTCGGTAGCTATCCTCGCCACCCTCACCATTATGTCAGTGAGGGACGCGATATCCCCTGGCGACCGACCACGGGCGCCGCTGAGCAATTGATATGCCTTGTTCGACCTTATCAAGTCATCGACCTCTTGCAGACTAAGCGGCAGAACCCGTTGACTTACCTCCTTGAGAATCTCCACGAAAATCCCTCCCATACCATAACTTAGGACCGGGCCGAAGGTCTCATCCCGCACCATTGAAACGATAACCTCCTCGCCCTTCACCATCTCCTGAACCGAAACCCCGTCTATCTTCGCCCCGGGGAATGAGCGTCGCGACCTTTCCATGAGGAGATTGAATGATTCCTTCACGGACTCCGCATCCCTTATACCCACGATCACCCCGCCGATATCCGTCTTATGATGGATATCCGCTGAGATGATCTTCATGACCAAAGGATAGCCTATCTTTGATGCCATCTCAACTGCTTCAGCACATGTCTGAGCCTTCCCCTCTCCCGGAACCGGCACCCCATAGGCCTGAAGTATCCTCTTACCTTCCTCCTCCGATAGGCTGTCCCGTCCCGCTGCCAGAACCTCATCGACCACATTCCGGGCGGTTTTGTAATCAACATCCACCATGGGGAGTGAATTAGATGGCCCCCTGAGCAGACCCTGACGGTAACGGAGCATCATGGCCATTGCCCCGACCGCCCTCTCCGGCGTAGGGAAATCATGCAACCCGCCCTCCCTGACCTTCTCCAATGCCTTATCACACTCCAGACCGCCAGGGAATGATAGTGCGATTGGTATCGAACCGTCGGCAAATTCCACCGCGGCCGCGGCCACAGCATCAAGGTCTACGGTGTCCACAGGTGCGGAAAGCAGGACCAGACCGTTCACAGCGGGATCATTGGATACTATTCGCATCGCCTTGATGAACATCTCAGCGCTGGCATCCCCTCGGAGGTCTATCGGGTTGCGAGGGTTTGCGATGTTTGGTATGCTTTCCTCCAGTTCCTCCACCGTGCTCCTTGCCAATGAGGCCAAGCTTATCCCTTGTTCGGAACACGCGTCTGCTGCCATCACCCCGAGTCCACCAGCATTGCTGATTATCGCGATACCGTCATCTGATATGACTGGCATCCTTGAGAATATGTTTATGGCGTCGAAGAATGTGTCCAGGTCATCGGCCCGGAGAACGTTCGACTTGGTGAACGCGGCCTCGTAAACGGAGTCGCTACCGGCTATCGAACCCGTGTGTGAGGATGCCGCACGGGCACCGGACTCGGACCGACCCGATTTCATCACTATCACTGGTTTCTGTCTGGTTATCCTATCCGCTGCCTCGATGAACCGTCTTCCACACTCCAGGCCCTCTATGTACGCCCCTACCACCCGGGTGGAGGGATCCTCGGCGAGCATGTTTAGCATGTCAGCCTCATCTACATCCATCTTGTTCCCCAAAGAGGCGAATCGGGAAAGTCCCACCCTCATCTTGATCAGCCAATCCAGGACTGTCGAGCCGACCGCCCCTGACTGTGATATCAACGCTATGTTACCTGATCCGGGCCATAGGCTTGTGAAGGTGGCGTTCATCTTCGTCTGAGAGTCCATTATCCCGAAGCAGTTGGGACCGACCGCCCTCATGCCTGAACGTTTTATGATCTCCGAAAGTTCTTCTTCCAGTAACCGGCCCTCGGCACCCTCCTCCCTGAAGCCTGCGCTTATGACAACTGTCGTCTTCGCTCCTTTGGCCTCAGCATCCAGTAGCACTGATTTGACAACATTTGAGGGTACTGCGATTATGACCAGGTCTATCTCCCCCTCTATCTCGAGCAGGGATGATACGGATGGCACCCCCATGACATCGGAGGCACCGGGATTAACGACGGTGAGCCGTCCATCGTAACCGGAGGCGAGGAGGTTGCTGAGCAACATACTACCTACCTTCCTCGTATCTCGGGATGCCCCCACCACGGCTATCGAACGGGGGGAGAACATGTGGTCCAACATGGATGCTGTCATGTGAACTTCTGGACTAATAATGATATCGATTTATTCATCCTGATTTATCATTCACAATGCCTTCTCGCGGATGATCTTGTTCATCCGGATAAGACGTGGGCCTTTCTCATCGATAATTAATCCGCCGATGACCCTTTTCTGACTCTTTATACTCAGACCATGTCTCTCATACATCATCTGTGCATTCTCACCACCGTCAATGAGCTCGCTGTCACTGGTGTACAATCTAAGGAACCTCGCCCCCCGGTTGGTCGCCTCCTCTATGGCTTTATTCAGTAGTGTAGCCCCCAGCCCCCTGCCCCGTTCCGATGGGCGGACCACATACCAACTCAACCACAGGGCCTCATCACGGTCCTTGCGGATCGAGTATAGGCCGCTGATACCGGAAACTGAACCGTCATCGGATATTGCGACCCAGAAATCCAACAGGTCCACACCCGAAAGCCGAGAGAATATCCGGTAGCTTAGACCGCCCTTCCGGGAATATAGGCGGAAACTCAGCCTCTCCATCGGAGTCTGACCGATGAACACAGAATCCACCAGTTCCTTAGCCCTAGGCACCATGTCCTTCTCCAGCCTAACAAGCTGTGGCGCTTTCCCTTCCATCCAAATACAATGGTCGGAAGGGATGTTATTCTTTGCCTTTGTGGGACGGTATTGTTTAAATAAGCGCGGACAAGTGTACATCATGTCCGTGAAGCAAGCGGGGATGACCTGATGATTCCCCCGGTGACACGGACGTACAGAGCCTCGTTTGGTCCCTGTTGTAGCAGCGACGATCGTTCGCGCCATTACCTCAAGGCAACCCCGAGGCCCAACATACAACCCTCGACCGGGTCAGTGTCCCGAGGGTGGCGCTTGCCACAACCGTGAAAGGACTTGTTAAGGTCGAGGGACACCCCATTTTCAACCATCCCCCGTCCACTCATTATATTCTCCGAACCATTTCTCTGCAGCATGGAGTGCAGCCACCGTGACCATGGCGGGAGAAGATGGTCACTTTGTCTGAAACAAAATGGAAAGAGCCAAGGCGTCAGGGATTGTGACCTTGATAGGATGGAATACTGTGAGGAACGCACCGTGGATGAGGGCGTGCGTGTTTTGACGGATTCGTTCATACGGACGAAATGCAACCCATGCGCCTATTGCGGTGGCAATCATGTAAACTTGAAGAGACACTTGGTATGCGAACGCATTTTTTATGCCGAAGAGATAATCAGAGGTGCCGAGTCCGAGTTGCCTGAATGCACACCGAGATTGCAGATTTCGACATGGCCACATATAAGGGGCATGGTGCTGGACAGGGACTCGCACTCATGCCTTGGTTGCGGTGTAGACCTTTCTGCCCGACCGGAATGGATGAGGGAGGTCCACCATATATTGCCGCGGATATTGGGGGGAACGGACGACCCGCGTAACCTCAAGACGTTATGCAACGCATGTCATCGGCCTTTGACCGAGATCCTGATGTTGAAGATGGAACCGAAGGATGAGACGGAGAGGATGGAGGCTGACCTTAAACGCAAGTTCCGCAATGGCCGCGATCTTTTACGTTCATTGAGCGCCGATGGCGGTACCTGACCGATCACCGGGATGTTATGCGGTTCTCACCATGCAACAGCCAGATTATCAAGAATAGATTGATCGTCAGAAGGGCTAGAGCGGATGCGATGCTGTTTACGCCGGCGTCGCTTAGATTGTTCAGCAGGGAAAGTAATTCAAGTACCGCCTGGATGGCAAGTGCGGCGATCATGGCGTAATATCCCAGTAACTTTCCCATGAACATGAGGACTGCGGCAGCACCGAAGAGGATCACCAACAACACATCGGTTGACAGGTCCAACAATGGCTGATCGAAGTGATCCACCACACTGTTAAGCCCCATTATGGCCAATACCGCGGCGTAGACCGCCAGTATTATCACCATTTCCTTACGCGTGGATCTCCTCGGCATTGAAAACTCCGAGTGGAGGATTGTCCGTATGAGTATTTATTCTTTAACAGGGTTGAAAAAGAGAATGGGTTTAATTATGCTCAATGGAACATCGACCGCTGCTCCTCCTGGAGCAACCACACGATGATGAACAGGTTGACCATTAGCATATAGACGAAGCTGGCCATCGACGTGAATGATGAGTCGAAATTTATCAGACCGATCAATATCTGCCATCCCAATGCCAGTACCATGGCCCAATAGCCTATGACACTCCACTTGAACATGAAGAAGGCTGCGATTCCGAAAAGCAGTACCAGTATGATGCTGAATCCCAAGGCCTCCCATGCTGTATCGGTCAGATGCTCGAATGCCATCAGTACGCCGAACAGGGTCGCTATGGCTGCGTAAACGATCAAGAACACAACCATGCTCTTTGCACTTACTCTGAATTCCATTGGATGCCTCCTTTTGCCATGGAATGATTCGTTTCGGCCTTATTTAACGGTTCACCGTCATAGATTCAATGACAGACGGCGTAGCCAATCCTCGGCCTCCTTCCAGCGGGGATGCATCCTCTCCTTGCGACGGAACTCCTCATCGTGGGCCTGACCGTCCAGGGAAAGACCGTTGGCCAGATGCAGCAGCTCATGATAGAGTACGTATTCTGTCACGAACTCAGGAACGACAACATCATCAAGCGCTGAGCTGACCGCCACTACCTTCATCAGGACGCTGCAGTATCCAACCCGCCTCAGGTTGGGTCTTGAGGTCCATGACAAGAAGGCCTCCTCATCCCTCTCCACCAGGCCGGCCTGCACCAAACGCTCGTAGGAATCCTGGAGGTCGTAATGCCTGCCCTTGCAGTTGCGTGACAGGTTTCGGCTGCGGCGCAGATAGACAGGCTGCTTGTTCTTCACAAAATCCTGTGATGTCATCCAATCCCGGAGTTCATCAGGGTAGTTCGACCTCTTACCCTTGGCTATGCGCATGAAGAGCACCCTCGCCAGCCCCTCCATCATCACCTCGTCGGCATCCATAAGGTAGTCGGAGACCTGGAACTCGGCCCATCCGGCAGACCTCTGCCATCGGACCTTGAACTCCTTGAAGGGCGTGAACTCCGCCCTCACTGAACTGTACCCGAAATCCCTGCCCGCCTTCTGGAATGCATCCTGTAGACAAATCTCACTGCTCATTTTCTCACCTCGATTGTTTTCCAGAGCGGTGCAGAAGCGATATAACGGCTGATAGTACAGCTAGCTTAACCCTTCTTCACGACTGTTTATATGTTATAAAGTAGATTACTTTTCGTCCATGTTGAACGACAAGGACCTGCGTAAGGCTCACCTCATCACAAGAGGCAACGTTGACGGTCTTGTATGCGCAGCCCTCTTCTTACGCCACGACCCCCTTTGTCGTGTTTCATTCGTTACTTCACCATCAGCCGCATCATCTGTACTATCGAAGGACAGTTTTTCCCGCGAGGTCTACGTGGCGGACCTGGCACCGGATGAGTGCCTCCTCAGTCATTGCGAGGGGCGGAACGTTACCATCGTCGACCACCACCCCCTCCGATGCCCGGTTGACGATCGGGCTACGATGGTCATTGATGGGGGTAGGAGCGCTGCCTCAGTGCTCGCAGAGCATCTGGGAAGTGAGGATGCGTTCGGCCCATTGATCGCCATCGCCGACAGCGTGGAGTACATGGAAACCCCATTGATGGAGGAGATGTGGAATGAGCACAGCGGCAAAAGGATTACGAGAGAGGCCAAGGTCCTGGATTTCTCATGGAGGGCCAACATCAAGGACGATGTTTTCCGTTACCGCGCTGCGCTGAGGCTTTCACAAGGGGCGTGGCCGTCCGAGGTGCCGATAATCTGGCGGCGTTTCCTTACCGTCCAGAATGAGAGGAGGTGGCCGAGGGCCGTTTCACTCGTCAATGACAGGATGCGTCGCATAGGTGACATAGGGGTCCTTGAGCTCAACGGCCGTGACAGTCTTCTGGGTTTCGGGACCCGTGCCTTGGTCCACGTGGCGCAGAGACGGGACCTGGGCTATGCAGCATTGATCCACCGCCGCGAAGGACATACATCAATATCCTTACGGGGGTTGAGGCCTGAGGGCCTGGACCTGGGGGCCTTCACCGATGATTTCACCCGGCGCCACGGCATCAGCGGCGGGGGGCACCCCAACAGCGCTGGCGCTCGCATCCCCTTGACCAGCTCCTACCGGCTGATAAAAGAGTTGCTGGCACTCTCGAACCCCTAATAGTTTTTATCGTTCCAACCCTCTGTCTTGACCATGAGCGATCTAGAGGATATTGATGAACGTGAAGAATTGGTTCAACGTATGTTGAAATCCATGGAGAGGGCCTATGGTTTCATACCCTTGGTGAACCAAGTGCTGAGCGAAAGGCCGGAGTTCTTCATACCGCAAGTGACTTTGAGCAAATCCATCTTTAACGAACCGGGCGCTCTCAGCGAAAAGGAGAGGGAACTCATAGCCTTGGGTGCGGCATCCGCATCCAGTGCGGAACATTGCATGATGGTCCACATCAAACACGCCCAGCGTCTCGGTGCTGACCGGGATCAGATAATGGAGGCGATGATGATCGGTTCCATGATCGCCATGAACAAGGCTCAGTCCTACGCGTTCCGTAAGTTCAAGGAGGCCTTCGAGGACAAGTCTTAGGATCATCCGTAGAAGAAACGAGGGCGTCGGAACCTTTTCCGTTTACAACTGAAAAGGATTCCTGTCATTTTGCAGACCGTCGTTGACGTTTCCTCAGTTCGCAATCCGATATCAACGGCCTGGTGGGAAAATCACAATAGTACAATACAATTAGAACAGGGGTCACAAGAATAGGGTGAAAAAGAAATGGTAAATTGTTTGGTGTGAGGTCCGGCCACTACATCAGGAGTAGCGCCATTCGTCACCGGTGCGTATCTTGACGGCACGGTGGACCGGGGTGACGAATATCTTTCCGTCACCCATCTCGCCTGTGCGGGCGGCAAGGAGAATCGCCTCGACGACCTTCTCCTCATCCTGGTCCTCCACGACTATCTCGACCTTCACCTTGGGAAGCTCGTCGATGCGGAACAGACCGGTCCTGGCAGTGAACTCCAGTCCCGCCTGTTCGCCACGGCCCTTGACGTTGTAGATGGTCATCGCGTTGATGCCTATCTTCGTCAAAGCCTCCTTCACCGACTTGAGCTTCTCCGGGCGTATGACTGCTTCGATCTTGATCAAAGGACCACCTCAGATGTCATATGCGACCTCCCCGTGCTCTATGAGGTCCTGTCCGATCATCTCCTCCTTCTTGTCAAGGCGGATGTCCATGAACATCGCTATGACCTTGATTATGATTAAGGATATCACGAAGGCATAGACCGCAGTCACACCGACGGTCGCGACCTGTCCGAAGAACAGATCGTATCCGCCGTATATCAGACCCTTGACGCCATCGGCGCCAGCATCGGATGTTATGGCAGGGACGGCGAACAACCCAGTCGCCAAGGCGCCCCATATGCCGCCGACACCGTGGACGGCGAAGACATCGAGGGCGTCATCGGCCTTGAGCTTGTGCTTCAGAGCGACCATCGCGTAACAGAAAGCACCACCGCCGGCACCTATCACTATAGCTTCCATAGGGCCAACGAAACCGGCCGCAGGAGTTATAGCAACCAGACCAGCGACGGCTCCGGTGACCATGCCGAGGACACCTGGCCTACCGAGGTGCAGATAGTTGATCAATCCCCAGGTACCCGCAGCGGTAGCAGCGGATATCTGAGTCACAACCATGGCGTTGACGGCTATCCCATCGGCGGCAAGGGCTGAGCCACCGTTGAATCCGAACCATCCGAACCATAGAAGGGCGCCACCTATGAACACGAGTGGCAAGTTGTGGGGGCGGTCCTTCTGGATGTTCGATCCACGGCGGCCGACGACGATTGCGAGGGCCAGCGCGGTCACACCGGAACAGATGTGGACCACGGTTCCGCCGGCGAAGTCGAGGGACACGAAGTACTCCTCGAACCATCCGCCACCCCATACCCAGTGGGCTATGGGAGCGTACACAACGATAGACCAGATGACAATGAATATGACCAGCGCCTTCAACTTGGTCCTCTCGGCGATAGCTCCGAGGACAAGCGCGGCGGTGATCATCGCGAAGGTCAGCTGGAAGAGCATGAACTGCGCATCAGGCAGTCCGCCAACCAGAGTATCCTGGGAATAGGATGTGTTGTTCAATAGCAGGTAGTCTAGTCCGCCCACCAGGCCCGCTTGCGAGGGTCCGAAGGCTAGGGTGTATCCCAGTGTAACCCACACCAAGGTCACTATGACCATGACAATCATGGTCTGACCTAGCATGGACATCACACTCTCCTTGCGGAGCATGCCCGCATAGAAGAGTGCAACGCCAGGAGTCATCAGCATGACCAGGGCCGTGGCGATCATGATCCAAGTCATGCTCGCGGGGTCCAGGGTAGCACTTGCTGCTGAGACACTGGGAAGAGCCATGCTGGCGACGAACGTCAGCACGCCCAGGGCGGCTATCGGCTTAGCGATTCCGTACTTCATGGAATGATTCCTTCCCGCGCATCTGCATCGACATTAGACAAATGTCTAAGCATTTGCGCATTGTTTACACATTTGCGATATTCAATTGTGTATATTAAGGTTACTATTCTAATCAAATGTCTAATTTTTTCATCAAACTCATGCAGATTGTAGGTTCGACTAGCACGAGGCGCCCTAAGGGAGAAGTTTCAGCGCATTGAAGTAAAATATATATAGTAGCACAAACAGATTACAGGTTGCAAACCATGAGATTACAACCGGGTGAATGGATGATGGACGTGGACAGACTACTGTCGGTGATCAACAATCCAACCAGACGCCGGATAATGGAGGCATTGGTGAGGGAGCCTCACTACCCTCTACAACTGGCAAGGGAACTTCGCGTCAGCCAACCGGCCATAATCAAGCATCTGAACACGCTTGAGGAGAGCGGTCTGGTAAGCAGTTACAGCGAGAGCAGTAACCGCGGTCCGGAGCGAAAACAGTACGTGACCACATCCGAATTCACACTGGTCGTAGACTTACGTGACGGCATGTTCACGGCCAGACTGATGAGTCCGGGACCAAAGGACGAGAAGAGGAACCGTAAAGAAAGGAAGATCAAGGACATCATGGAGGCAAGGGCCCAAGTCGGTGTGATAGATGATGAATTGGAAGAGTTGGAGCGAAGAAGGTCGGAGATCATCAACCGCAGGCGGGGTCTGATCGCAGCTGCAAACTCGTTGCTGGATGTCAATGAGCAACACTATCGCGCCCGGGCTCTGCTTTATGAGATCATGAACAACCCCCGATTGACGATGGAAGAGATAGCGAAACGGCTGTCCATGAACGCAGAGGAATGCGCGGACATGCTGGATGAGATGGTGGAAAGGACGGTCGAAGAATACAGACACTCTGTGGAAAGCAGGGAGGTGAATCAAGATGGCAAATAAGGACAAGGCATTGAAGGTGGCCGAACTAAGGCCGATGGAAGCGGGCAGGGGTATCGCCCGCATAGACCCGGAGATAATGGACATATTGGACCTGAAAGCAGGCGATATCGTTCAGATCGACGGTAAGAAGAGGACAGTTGCAAAGGTCTTGCGCGGAGGTCCGGAGGATGCAAACCGCGGCAACATACGCATAGATGGTTCCACGCGCAGGAACGCTGGGACCAGCATCGATGAGAGGGTCGATATCAAGAAGGTGATCGTCAAGGACGCCACCAAGATCGCATTCGCCCCCACCGAACAGTTACGCATCCAGGGCGGAGAGCAGTATCTGACCCAGACCATGGAGGGGAGGGCTTTCGCCAAAGGCGACATCCTCACACTGAGCGTCATGGGCAACAAGATCGACCTGGTAGTCACTTCCTTCAGTCCCGCTGCGGAAGCGGTGTTGATGACCAGAGGTACAGAGGTCAAGATATCCGAGAAACCCGCCAAGGAGACCGGTTCGGTTCCCAAGATATCATATGAGGACATCGGCGGCCTGGGTGACGAGGTCAAGAGGGTCAGGGAGATGATCGAGCTGCCTCTGAAGCATCCTGAACTCTTCCGGCGCCTGGGTGTCGAGGCTCCCAAGGGAGTCCTTTTGCATGGACCCCCGGGTACCGGTAAGACGCTGCTAGCCAAGGCCGTTGCCGGGGAGACAAGCAGCAACTTCATCTCCATCAGCGGACCGGTCATAATGAGCAAGTTCTATGGGGAGAGTGAGGAACGTCTAAGGGAGATATTCAAGGAGGCGGAGGAGAACGCACCCTCGATCATCTTCATCGATGAGATAGATTCCATAGCCCCCAAGAGGGACGAGGTCACCGGCGAACAGGAGAGGCGCATAGTCGCTCAGCTGCTGGCTCTGATGGATGGTCTGGAGAGCAGAGGAAAGGTCGTGGTCATCGGGGCGACCAACCGCCCCAATGCAATCGATGAGGCCCTGCGCCGACCCGGTAGGTTCGACCGTGAGATCGAGATAAGCATACCGGGAAAGGAGGGCAGGCTGGAGATACTGCAGATCCACACCCGTGGCATGCCACTGACCGAGGACGTCGACCTCAACAGGCTGTCAGAGATTACCCACGGTTACGCCGGAGCGGACATGGCCGCCCTCTGCAAGGAGGCCGCCATGGCATCACTACGGCGCATACTCCCTGAGCTCGACCTCGATGTCGAGGAGATCCCCGTTGAGGTGCTCAACTCCATACACGTTGACTGGAATGACTTCCGCAACGCCCTCAAGGAGATGCAGCCATCCACTCTGAGGGAGGTCCTCATCGAGAGGCCGGAACTCAAGTGGGACGAGATCGGTGCATTGGAGGAGGCGAAGATGGAATTGAAGAAGGCCGTCGAATGGCCGTTGAAGTACGGCAAGGTCTTCGAGCACATGCACGCCACCCCTCCGCGGGGAATAATGCTCTACGGACCGCCGGGTACCGGCAAGACAATGCTGGCAAAGGCTGTCGCATCGGAGAGTGAGGCCAACTTCATCTCCATCAAGGGACCGGAGTTCCTTAGCAAGTGGGTCGGTGAGTCGGAGAAGGCCGTCCGTGAGACCTTCCGCAAGGCGAGACAGGCGTCCCCCTGTGTGATATTCATGGATGAGATCGACTCCATCACCGGGACCCGCGGAGGAGGGGATGACAACAAGGTCACCGAGAGGGTGATCTCGCAGATGCTGACCGAGATGGATGGGCTGGAGGCGTTGAACGATGTCGTCGTCATCGCCGCCACCAACCGTCCGGACATCGTGGACCCGGCTCTGCTACGGCCGGGAAGGTTCGACAAGAGCATCTACATAGGCCTTCCCGACCTCGAGGCCAGGAAGTCCATATTGAGGATACACGCCAAGGGTAAGCCCCTCACCGACGATGTGGACTTCGACGAGATAGCCAAGAGGACCGAGGAGTACAGCGGTGCCGACCTGGCAGCCGTTGTCAACGAGGCGGTCATGCTGGCCGTCAAGGAGATCGTTGAGTCCGGCGAGATACCGAGCGACGAGGAGCTGGCGAAGAAGAGGATCGGCATGGATTACTTCCACAAGGCCTTGGAGGCGATCCTGCCCTACTCCAAGCGTGAGCTCCGAAGACTGAACGAGCTTGGTGACAAGCTTGACTACATGAGGTGATAGAGATGAAAGAGTGGGATGAAATGTTCCGCAGGTTCGGCATGGGAGATATGAACGACCGTTTGGACAGGATGTTCAAGGATTTCCTCGGAACCGATGAGGGCACGCCTGGTGCCAAGGTATGGGGTTACACCATGTACCGCGGTCCGGACGGCGTGCCTCATGTGCGTGAGTTCGGCACCGGCATGGGCGAGGATGTCCTCCCTGAGAAAAAGGAGGGTGTCCGCGAACCCTTCGCCGATGTCACCCATGAGGGTGATGAACTGCGCATCGTGGTCGAGCTCCCCGGAGTCTCCAAGGAGGATATCGACCTGCACACCACCGTGAGATCGATGACGGTCTCGGTGGATACCGAGAGCCGGAAGTACCACAAGGTCCTGAAGCTCCCGGCTGAGGTCGATGCCGATTCGGCGAGAGCGGAGTACAACAACGGCATCCTCGAGGTGCTGTTGAAGACCGCCAACCCCGAACCGGCACCGAGGAAGATAAACATCTTATGAGGGGATGTCCCCTCAATCTCATTTTTCTGGACTGAGTGTGTCGCTGGCGCAATCAGGCTGATACAGGGGTCTCGGCCTCTCACCCATATCCTCTCGCGGGATAGGGGATTTCATAATCAGCAATTGTTCCGGGATGCTCATGGCCCGGTTCAATATCATCCTCTTACCGGCATCGCTAATACCGAGAACGGGTATGCCCGTCCCCATCTGCACCTTGGCCCTGGTGCCGGCCTTCTTCCATAATTGTGCCGAGGCGCAGAGGAACAGGATGTCGCAGTAATAGACCATCAGCTCGGCTGTGAAACCGCATACCGCGGTGGTATGGACGCCTATCAACAGGGTCTCGACCCCTAACTCCGTGCCCCTCTCCTTGATTGCCTGCGCGGTGAAGGCGTCCTTGCCCATGACGGTGACCGCGATCCTCTTGTGGCCCATCGATGCCGCCCTCTCTAGACCTGACAGCTGATCGATAAAGGCATTTTCATCCAGGAGTGTGCAACCCTCCCGTTTCAAACGTTCCTGGAGGGCGGGTATCGGTGAGGTGGAGATTATGCCGGTCATATGCGCACCGACCGCCTGCACCACCTGGGGGTCGGAACAAATGAAGGTTCCCGCACCCTCGCAAACCGTCACAGCGCAATCGAGGAGGCCGTCGCGAAGGGCATCACTGATTATCTCGGAGGCGCCGAATGTGACCGTCCTATCCTCCGTCCGCAGCAGACGTTCGGATGTGAACATCCCCCATTCATCCACATTCTCCCTTAATGTGGCCAATACCGATGCCGCATCCTCTTCTTCAGTACCGTATACACGGCTGCGCATGGGACAATAGGCGATCTTCGGAGGTTCTGTCACCTCTGCTTTTCCATCATCGATGAGTATCCTCGCCCCACATATCTCTATCTCGTGCCTTCCTTCCATCTTATCATCAATGAATCCCATGATATGGTTATTAAAATGCCTACTCGATGGGAACGATTTGGTAACTGGGGAACTTGTTTATATAACGGCATTGTTTTTTCGTGATAGGTGAATTAACTTGGTAGAAGTAACTCCTGAAGCTCAGAATTTCCTGAAGAAAATGCTAGAAGAGAACGACAAGGTCGGCCAGGGTGTAAAGATCTACCTCGCCGGCATGGCCTGTAGCGGACCTCAGTTCGGGATGAAGTTCCAGCCTGAGAAAGAGGACGGCGACAACGAGGTGGCCCTGGACGGATTCTCATTCTACTACGACAATGAGACCGCCGAGGTACTGGACGAGTGTGTGATCAAGTTCATTGACGACCCTCAGATGGGTACCGGACTCACCATCGAGAACCCCAAGGCAAGCGGCTGCGGGTCCTGTGGCAGCGGCTGCAACTGAAACTAATTTCAATCCCCCTTACCCACTTTATTTTTATTCACGACCCTTCTAAGGTACGTGCACGTCAAACATCCTCTCATCAGGGAATCCTCCGTCGAGGAGAGGGAGTACCAGACATCTTTGGCTAGAATCTGCGGCAGGGAATCGACCCTGGTCGTCATACCTACGGGGATGGGCAAGACCATCATTGCCCTCCGTGTGGTCGCAGATGCATTGCATAAGGGAGCCGCCAAGGCTTTGGTACTGGCTCCCACACGGCCTCTGGTCGAACAGCACCGTGATGTCCTCCAGGATAGGATGCCCACTGTGAGGGTGGCTTCGATGACGGGAGAGACCGCCCCCGAAAAGAGGGTCACGGTTTGGGAGGGCGGCACGGTGATCGTATCGACACCCCAGGTGATAGCGAACGACTTGGACAAAGGACGTTACGACCTCAACGATGTGGGCATCCTGGTGTATGATGAGGCCCATCGCGGCGTGGGTAGCTACTCCTACGTGCGGGTGGCGGAGCATTATCATCCTCTAAGGCGTCTGAGCATGGGGATAACGGCATCACCGGGCAGTGACAGCAAACGCATCATGGAGGTCTGTGAGAACCTCAGGCTTTTCCGGATAGAGGTCCGCACCGAGGATGACCCGGATGTGGCGCCATATGTCCACAGGATCGAGATGAAGACCTTGGAACTCGATCTGCCGGAGGACCTGATGGGGATCATCGCCGTCCTCCGGAAACTCTTGGACAAATACATCGATGAACTGGTGCAGCTTCGGTTTTTGGATGATAAGTCTGTGGCAACGGCGAAGAGGCTACTGGCATTGGGCAAGACCTTGCAGGCCCGTGCCGCACATGAGAAGGGCAGTTACACCGTATTCCGTGGTCTGACCGTACAGGCGATGGCCATGAAGATAATCCACGCCATCGGCCTGGCGGAGACGCAGGGCACCACCTCCCTATCACGATTCCTAGACCGTTTGGAAGAGGAGAAGGGGCAGGAGAAGTCCAGCCGCGCCACCCGCGAATTGCTCGCCAATCACGAATACGACCTTCTGCGCGAGATGTTGGCAGCGACCAAGACCGAGCATCCCAAGGTGTCCCGCGTTATGACACTTGTCAGCAGACAATTGGACTCCAAACCGGATTCACGCGTCCTGGTATTCACCCATTACCGCGACACATGTGAGATGGTGGCCGACAGATTGGCACGTATACCGTCGGCCAAGGTGGGCAGGCTTATCGGCCAGGCGGGACACGATGGTCTCAAACAGAAGGGACAGGCCGATGTGCTCCGTCAATTCAGGGAGGGGCTGGTGAATGTACTGGTAGCCACATCCGTCGGGGAGGAGGGCCTCGATGTGGCCAACACAGACATGGTCCTGTTCTATGAGCCGGTCCCATCGGAGATCCGCAGCATCCAGCGAAGAGGACGTACCGGAAGGTTCAGCGATGGGGAGGTCCACATACTGATCGCAAAAGGTACGCGGGACGAGGCCTTCCAGAACTCATCACTGAATAAGGAAAGGAAGATGAAGAGACGACTCGAGGATCTGGACCGTGAATTGCGTTCGCGGAGGCAGATCGAGGAGCGGGTGAGGTCGCAGAGTTCCCTCACCAGCTTCCGCTGAGAGAACGTTATGATTAATAGCGGTCCGCACATTATCCCCGTCATGCTCTATGAGGAGCTGGCGAGCACCTATGACCGTCTGGAGTCCACCAGCAGCCGGCTGGAGATGGCATCCATACTAGCGGAGTTTTTCCGTGGTGTGGGGGCTTCCGAGCTCAGGCAGGTTGTCTATCTTACCCAGGGTAAGCTTAACCCCGACTATGTCACCGAGAAGTTGGGGATGGCCGACAAGATGATACTCAAGGCCATCGTCGACGCGTCCCGTCTGCAGGAGTCGTACGTCAACGACCTGTGGATGAGGGAGGGGGACCTGGGAGCTGTGGCGGAAAAGGTTGCGGCGGAGAGGGTCCAGACGAACCTCTTTTCCCAACCGCTCACCTTGGATAGGGTGCTGACCAATCTACGTGGCATCGAAAGTGCCGAAGGAAAGAACTCCCAGACCAAGAGGATCAGACTTCTTACAAGCCTTCTTCACGATGCTTCACCGCTGGAGGCCCGTTACCTCTGCCGTACAGTCACCGGCCGTATGAGGGTGGGGGCGGCCTCCATGACAATCTTGGACGCCCTGGCATCGGCCTTTGGAGTTAAGGAGGACCGGCAGGACATCGAGAGGGCCTTCAACGTTAGTTCCGACATCGGAACGGTGGCGGAAAGTCTGGCCCGGGATGGCATCGAGGGCGTGCGTGGCATCGAGGTGCAGGTGGGAAGACCGGTCCGCTCGATGCTCGCCGAGAGGCTGTCCTCCATGGATGAGATCCTCACGAAACTGGGTGGGAGTTGCGCTCTGGAGTACAAATATGACGGCATACGCGTACAGGCCCACATCTCCGGTGATGAAGTGACGCTATACTCCCGTCGGCTCGAGGACCTCACCGCCAATTTCCCGGATGTTGTGGACTCTTTGCGTTCATCCTTCAAGGGCCAAGCGGCCATCGTGGAGGGTGAATGTGTTCCCGTGGACCTGAAGACCGGCAGGCTGCTTCCCTTCCAGGAGGTCGCACATCGCCGGCGCAAGTTCGGGATGGAGGAGGCGGTTAGGGACTACCCCGTCAAGATATTCCTTTTCGATTGCCTGAAGATGGATGATGAGGATATGACACTCCGCCCCTTCTTGGAGAGAAGGGCGGCTTTGGAGAAGAACCTGGAAGAGGGCGAGGGTCTGCTGTTCTCCCGCCTGGAGGTCGTGGAGTCCGTTGCTGAGGCGGAGGATTTCTTTGAGAGCGCCCTTGCAGCCGGATGTGAGGGCATCATGGCTAAATCGCTGGCGGAGAACTCCGTTTACCGCACCGGTAACCGTGGATTCCTGTGGATAAAATACAAGAAGGATTACCGTGGCGACCTAAACGACAGCTTCGACCTCGTCATAGTCGGTGCCTACACCGGCAAAGGAAAGAGGAAGGGAGTCTACGGTGCATTGCTCATGGCGGTACATGACCCGGAGACGGGGATGTTCCAGACCGTCTGCAAACTGGGTAGCGGTTTCGATGATGCTTTCCTGGCTGAGCTGCCTGAAATTTTGGAACCGCATCGTTCAACAGGCCCGTCGCATCTGTTGAGCACACGTATGGAGGCCGACCACTGGTTCGAACCGGCGATAGTGCTTGAGGTGATGGGGGCGGAGATCAGCGTCAGTCCGACACACACCGCCGCCGAGGGACTTCTGCCCGAGGGATCCGGATTGGCGGTCAGGTTCCCTCGTTTCACAGGCAAGGTGCGTGACGACAAGACCGCGGAACAGGCGACCAATGCCACGGAGCTGCTGACCATGTATAGGGGCCAGACCCCTACCTCCGATTCGGAGGCGTCAGCAAAGTTTTAAGAATACTACCGATATCGTGGAAACATGGAGCTCCAGCTAATCGAAAAGACCGCCACCACCATCAAAGTCGGTGTCAAAGACCCCGACATGACCATAATAAGCCCCGTACTGGACAGGCTCTTGCAGGACGATAAGGTTATGGATGTCGAGTTCACCGATGTCCACCCTGAACTGGAGATACCTGAGATCATGCTGACAGTCAACGAAGGCGACCCTTTGGACGCTTTCAAAAGATCCACTGACGCCCTGGTCACGGATTTCCGTTCCGTGAGGGAAGGTCTTTCCGGAAAACTCTGAAAAATGGCACCTTCGCCATGCAACACGGCCGAGAAGGACATCGGCCTAGAATTCTATCACAGTGAGAGTCGTGGCACCGGTGGGCGCATAAAGGCGCATGCCGAGGACTTCATGGTGGATGAGATATCCGACCTACCGCCGGCGAAAGAAGGCGGTCGTTACACCATTGCCACTATAACCTCCCGCAATTGGGAGATGAACCGTCTGATAAAGCAGCTCGCCGGAGCCCTGAGAGTCTCCCGCAACCGTATCGGATTCGCCGGGACCAAGGACAAACGGGCCATAACGAGCCAACTGATGTCCTTCGAGATGGCTCCCGAGGCACTCGACTCCATAGAGCTTAACGACGTCTGGGTGTCTGATGTGTATCAGGCCGCCCGACCAATAAAGATCGGTGATTTGATCGGGAACCGTTTCAGCGTCCACGTCCGCGAGTGTGAACTCAAGGACGATGAGCTGGCCACCGACATTGAAAACTGCAAGGAGAGCCTGGACACGGTCGGGGGATTCCCCAATTATTTCGGTGTTCAGCGTTTCGGCGTAACCCGTCCAATAACCCATCTTGTGGGAAAATCGATCGTGGCCGGGGATTTCAAGGATGCGGTTGTGACCTATCTGTCACACCCCTCTGAATATGAGAGTCCGGAATCGAAGGCCTGCCGTCTCGAGCTGTTACAACCGGATGGAAGGGACGACCTGCTTTCCGAATTCCCCCGTGGCATGAACTTCGAGAAGACCTTGGTCGAACACCTCGCACGCCGCCCCGAGGATTATTCTGGAGCCTTGCGACAGTTGCCTGACAATCTACAGATGATGTTCGTCCATGCCTATCAGTCCTACATATTCAACCGTATTCTGAGTGAAAGGATGAGACAGGGGCTGCCGATCCATGAGCCCATCGAGGGGGATCTGGTCCTGACGATAGGCGACAAGCGGGTCCCTATCCATGAACGTCCTATCGAGGTCACGGCATCGAACATCGACCTTGTCGCCGACCAGGTAAGGGCCGGTAAGGCCTTTGTCAGCGGCCTCCTTTTCGGAAGTGAGAGTCGCTTTGCCAATGGTGAGATGGGCGAGATAGAGAGGAAGGCCGTGGAGAAGGAAGGCCTGAACCCCGAGGACTTCGTAGTCCCGGAGATGCAACGATGCAGTTCCCGCGGCAGCAGACGGGAGATACACTGCAGATATGACAACCTCCGTACCGAACTGGTTGAGGAGGGGTACGTGGTCTCATTCTCTTTGACCAAAGGGAACTACGCCACCTGTTTGTTGAGAGAGTTCATGAAGGCCGATATGAAGAACTATTGAGTTTCGGCCTTGACCTCGGCGGCCGCTGCCGCCTCATCCTGCTTATTCTTGATCTCCTCAATCATCTTCCTGGCCTGCACATCTCCGGGTGCCAGGATCTGGACCGTCTGTAGGCTCATCATGGCATCCTCAAGTTTACCGAGCTCCATCTGCAATGCCGCCCTCCTCCTGAACGGGGCGGGGTCCTTTTCATCGATGGATATCGCCTTGTCGAATGAGTTTATGGCCTTGGTCTTCTTGTTCTGGGATGCGAATATCTCCGCCAGCTCCATATGCGCATCCTTTATGTTCGGATCCAGACGGATCGCCTTCTGCAAGGACACAGCTGCCTTGGATGTCTGTCCCCTCAAGGACTGCTGGCGGCCTAGGAGGTACCACGCCCTTTGAGAACGGGGCAGCTGCTTCGTTGCCATCAATAGGGAATCGAAGGCCTCATCCTCCTCCCCTATCGCCAACTGGTTCTCTGCCAGTCTTAGATAGAGTCCTTCTGCGCCAGTGCTGATCGCACGGGACAAGGCCCGGGCCGCAAGATGATTGTCCTGCAGATCCTCCAACATTTCCGCTGCCTCTGACCACAGGTCCTTTTCCCGGGGGTCGAGTTCGAAAAGTCTTTGCAGCGGTGTCTTGGCCTCCTCCTTCCTACCGGAAGCGTAGAGTATCCGGGCCTTGAGCCATTGGGTGTTGTAGTTCAACGGGTCTATGAAGGCGGCCTCGTCCAACCTCTCCAAGGCTTCATCGTTTCGGCCCTGTCGGTGGAGGGCGGTGGCCAGCATGTTCATTGTCTTAACATGATGGGGGCGTAGGTTCAAGGATCGGGAGTAGGCCCTGACCGCCTCCTCATAACGTCCCAAAGCCTGGAATGTGTGGCCTCTGAGAGCCTGTGACGCGGGATCGTCCTTGAGCTCGTCCATATCGTCTATGACCCTCAGTGTGTCGGTGAAATTGCCATTGTCATAATGGAGTTCTGCCAATTCCATGCGGGCTCCGCGATCCAACGGATCGCTCTTCAAGACTTCCTGCAAGAGCTTCATCAGCGCCTCGGGGTCACCGCTTCGACGGACTGATGTTCGCTTCATATCTATTATCGAACGATCGCCAGGGCGTAATTCGAGTGCCATATCGAAATACTGCAACGCCTCCTTGTCCCTTTCTAAAGTCTGCAAAGCCTGACCCATATCCAATATGTCAACCAGACTCTCGGGATTCAGGCGCAGCACCCGGCGCGTCACCTCCACGAGCTCTTCATGGTTCCCCAAACGATGATGGCATTCCTTCAGGTAAGCCAATATCTTGGGGATGTTGCGGGTGATCTCATTGGCCTTGGAGAAGAAGAACAGGGCTTCATCATAACGGTCGAGCTCGGCGAGCAGCAGCCCTTTCCTCACCAGTGCATGGAGATGGCCCGCCTTCACCCTTAATACCTGGTCATAGCATTTTAGTGCCTCGTTCTTGACGTCCAACCTCTCCAAGCAATAGGCCTTCGACATCCAGAAATCGACATTCTCCAAATCGCGGACTATGGCGCGGTCATAGCAGTCCACCGCCTCACGATAATCCTGCAAGGCCTCGATGGCCATTCCTCTAGAGTACCATAACCAGGGGTCATCCGGGCTGATTTCAAGCCCTTGGGAATAACATTTTACGGAATCCTCGAACCGTTCAAGGGCGTAGAGGGCGTTTCCGCGCAACCTCCAATACATGCTGTCATGGTCCTGCCTCTCGATTACAGCATCGGCTAATGATAGGGCGTCCTCGTATCTTCCGGAATTCAACATAGCCGCCAGGACCTCATTCGCCTGCTGGATGTTCCTGGTGCCCCAGCTCAAAGCCTGACGGAAGGTCCTCATGGCCTCCTGATGCATGCCCATCGCATCGAGGGTGATTGCCTTGTCCTTGGTCACATCTATGTTCGTGGGTTCCTGCGCCAGTATCCTGTCGGCAACCTGGATCGCTTCGGCATACGACTTGTCCGCCTTGTGCATCTCCAGAAGGAGTTTCAAGGACGGCAGGTGTCTCAAGTCCCTCTCTAGCACAGTCTCCAGATCCTTACGGGCCTTTTTGGACTCCCCTATGGACCAGAATATCCTGGCACGGATGTGTCTGAGCCTGCTGTCCTTTGGATAGAGACGGAGGGATTCGTCCAGGTGTTTCAATGAATCGCTGACCCTCTGTTGCGACACCAGGTTCTCGGCCATCAGGGCTATCAATGAGGGGTCCTCACCGCGCAATTCTATCATATCATCGATGACATCGCCCGTGTCACGCCCCGGACAATACTGGACCAGGGCCTCCAATATCTCCAACCGTATCTCATCATCCTTACATTCCCCCAGATATTCCTGGGCCTCCTTAACGGCCTCAATCGGCCTCCCTAATATGCCGAGGTCCTTGACCAGCATCACCTTGGCAGCCTTGAGGTCCGGCTCGATCTCCAAACTCCTCTTGACCGCCTCCAGTGAGCTTTCGTAACGGTTCATGTAGAAGTTGGCACTCCCGATGCCGTACCAGGCCCGGGAGTTGTTGGGGTCATGTTTCAATACCTTCTCGTAGACTTTTATCGATTCGTCCAGAAGTCCAGCGCGGGCCAGGCGATAGGCCGCTGAGAGCATCTGAGACGGTTCATGCGAATCCGTCTCTTGGACACGATCCGTCAGTTCCCGTGCCAGAAGGACGTCGCCTTGGGTCCTTGAGATCTCCGCCAGGGCCATCAGTATGATGGGGTCCGATGAATCCTTCAGTTTCAAAGACACCAGGGACTTGGCCCCTTCGACGTCGCCGAGATCCAACAACGCAAGGGCCTTGTGGGCTTTCCAGTGGAGTGAATCGCCGATGCTTATCAGAATATCGTAAGCCTCCAGAAGCTCTGAATCGTTCTCCACTGCCTTCTTCAGCACACCGCGGGCCCTTATCGTGTCCCCGCTCCTTATGAGGGCCTTACCAAGTTCAAGATACAGAAGACCATTCCCGGGTTCATTGTGGAGCATGTCCTCCAATATACGGGCGGATTCCCGATACTCCCCCTTCTGCTCCATGACCTTGGACCTCAGGATGGATGTACGGGTCTGGCAGGGATGGTCCTGCAACAATATCGTGGTGATGCGGTCAGCGTCCTCGACAAGTCCTAAATCAAGACAGGCCTCAGTGGCGCTGAACTGGATCTCCATGGGCTGAGCGCTTATATCAAAATCCTGCATCGATGCCAATGTCCGTCGCAGGTAGTCCCGGGCGGATTCCTCGTCCTCGCTCTGCCGAAGCTCTCCAAGGGCCTGGGCGAGAGTGATTTTAGCCTCATCGCCCTTAGGAAGGAGAACGGAGAGCCTGCGAAGGTTCATTGGCATACGTTAGCATTGATGGGATTCCATAAATTAATATTGGCCTTGATGGGCAGAGGGCGGGAACGCCATGGTTAAATAGAAGATTCTTTTTACAGAAGTCCAGGCAGGTGTTATCTAGTCTGGTTAGGATTTTGGCCTTCCATATCCCCACAAGGGATGAGGTCAGCCAACAGCCCGGGTTCGAATCCCGGCACCTGCACCAAAAACCATCAGAATTAAGAAAAGCAGGTCGGGGAGGGATGTGCCCCTTGCTGCCAGTTTGGGATGCTTTCTTTGGGGATGCGACGTTCTCGCGTCGTCATCTCATCATCGTTTATGTGGTATTTGAACGGTTTCGGGAGGGGTCTCCGAAACTGATCACTTTGATTTATGACGGACCTTGACTGCGATACCGCGATCCATCGTCTTCATCTCTGCACCGCTCATCTGAGCCACACCGACGGCTGCCAGTTTGCCTTCCCTCTCCACCGCTACCTCGTCGCCAACCCTTACACGGGGATCGGCATCCTTGACACCAATGGCGAATATGTTGCCCTTGAGCTGGAAATTCTCGATTGAAACAACATTCAGATCGGCATCGATCAGGCGTGCGGCCCCATCTAATGTAAGTGATGTCATTCCGCGGTCGGGGGTGTGCATGCCCAGTTGGGTCTTGTCTTCCATGATCTTCCAATATGGGTATTTACCGACCACTGTGGCGCCTTCAAGCACCGCTTCTCCCTCCGGACCGAACTGATATCGCAACATTGATCTCATGGTGTTCGCCCTATCGGTCATGGCGGGGACCTTGTCATAGGGCTTGGACAGTCTGCGGAGTGTCTCATCCAGAAGACGCAATGCGGGATCCGAACCCGGGTCGCCCATTGATGTGTCGATGACTTCCACGTCCCCGGTTAGGAGACCTCCGTCACCGATGTGGGAGACGACATGGTCATAGCCGTTGTCGGTCACATACCCCTTGAGCATGCCCGAAATCATATCCACCTCCTCCATTGTCCATTCCCCACTGACAGGTATGTCGTAATGGGCACAGGGGTAGAAGGTCTCCAACTCCCGAGGCACAAGACCCAGAGGCGAAGTGAGGATCAGCTCATGTACGAGGCCGAAGTGGTCACCGCTGCGTATGGCCTCTATGAAACGGCGATGACTGCGTGAAGTGAAATACGGCTTCCTTGCCGAACAGGGGAGAAGGACCAGTATACGTTTGTGATCCGGTGCCCTGTATCTGTCCGACATCCTCCTCCTATGACGGACCACATCCGGGCGCTGTAATGATTGTGGGGTGTTGCATGCGAATCTTCCTCCGATCACCGGCGTACGGGTTTCGGTGGCATCCCAACACTGTTTGTCGAAAATCCTAAGAGCCACCACATTGGCCGGGGAGGATGTGGCCCGTTGGTCCACGAGTTCCCTCAGTCGGTCCTTGGCGATGAAGGTCCTGATCAACTCCAACTCCTCGGACATGAAACCCAGATTGGCCTTGACCAGCTCCTCGACTGGGGCCTGACTCGATATTCGTCCCTCCGGACGCATCAGCACGCCCCTCGAGGCCATCGTCCAAGCGAGGGAGTCATCGAACGCGTCCACACCCATATAGGCCAATAGGGCCATGTTCGAGGGGTCGGCGATACCAGATACCAACAGCAGGGGCCTGTCCCCGCACATCACACGGATACGGGATATCGAACGTGCCAACTCCGCCGGGTCGCGACGGAGTTCGAAGCCGTTGTCCACTATCACAATCTCCGTCTTTTCGGGAACGGTCGCATCCTCAGGCAATGGCAGACGCAATGAGATGATGCCGTCACCGTGGTCCGCGAATGAACCCTTTCTGCGTGCGGCCAAAGGAGGTAACACCTTGGAATCTTGCCTGACGGCCCTGTGGCCAAAATTGAAGACCCTCTTGTGACCGTCAACGGCCATGGACATGCTCCCATCCCCGTTCGTCACGATGAATGGGGCGCTCACAGCAACGCCGGCTATCTCGGCATTGCAGACACGAGCCAGATGCGATCGGTGGATGACCTCCATGCTATCAATGCTACCATGTCGGCAATATATATCAAACTATCAGCTTTCAAATTGATTATAATAAAATATATTAATCAGCAGTTTATCCGAATCTCATGGTGGAGGCACACATCGAGGTCAAAGGACTTCGTAAGGAGTATGGGGATCTCATCGCGGTTGATGGAATCGATTTTGAGGTGCGGAAAGGCCAGGTCTTCTCGTTGTTGGGGCCGAACGGTGCCGGTAAGACCACCACCGTCGAGATTCTGGAATGCCTCCGAACCGCTACGGCAGGAGATGTCAAAATACTCGGACACGACCTTAGCCAGAGCTCCAAGATCAAAAGGCGGATCGGCGTCCTTCCACAGGGATTCAACGCCTTCGACCTTCTCACTGTGAAGGAGAACGTCGAATACTTCGCCGGGATGTTCGAGGATTCGGTGAACACCGATGAGCTTCTGTCATGGGTTAAACTGGAGACACGCAAGAAGGATCTTTTCAAGAACCTCTCCGGCGGCATGAAGCAGAGGGTCGGAATCGCCATGTCATTGGTGAACGACCCGGAGATCGTTTTCCTTGATGAGCCTACCACCGGCCTTGACCCCGGAGCGAGACGTGACGTTTGGCGTATGGTCCGCAACCTACGGGAAAGAGGTAAGACCATCGTGCTGACCACCCACTACATGGAGGAGGCCGAGGCCCTCTCCGATTACGTGTGCATAATGAACAAGGGAAGGATAATCGTCCGTGGCACTCCAAGGGAGATAATAAGGGACCATGGAGGCAGCCCGGTGGCCATCGTCCGCGGTGCTGGTGAAAGGGGATTGCAGGCCCTTTCCCCGAACTTCCCTGATTGCGAGTTGACCGATGCGGACGTGAAGATACCGATCTCCAACGGCAGACGCGTATCCGAGATACTGAACACACTTGACAACGCCGAGGTCCATTATGACGAGATAGTCATCAAGAAGAGCACCTTGGAGGATGTGTTCCTTAAACTGACCGGACAGGAGTTCAAAGGGGGTGAGGAGGATGAAGAGTAGGATTCTCGTTGATTTCAAGGCCACCGTACTGGAGTTCTCAAGGTCCCCCAGTGCCATATTCTGGACCCTGGCCTTCCCAGTCATACTCATGCTCCTCTTCGGAGCTATATACTCAGGAGGGGGAGGGGGGACATACAACCTGCATGTGCAGGATTTCGATGACTCTCCATACTCAGCGGCGTTCCTGGAGGGAATGAATGGAACGGGTCTTGTCAAAATAATCGTCGTCGACAACACAACGGATGCATCTCAGTACATAAGTGACAACGGCCTGACCTCATTCCTGATAATACCCGCCGGCTTCGGTGCCAATCTGAGCGCCGCTGAAAACGTGAGTTTGGAATTCCGTATGGACAGCGGTTCACAGGCCGCACTGACCAACTACAATGTGATCAAGTCGGTCTCGGAACAGATGAACCTTGATGTTCAGAACGTCACATCGTTGATATCCTTGGACATCGCACCTCTGGTCTCAGACCAGTTCAAGTTCCTGGACTTCTTCCTGCCCGGCGTTCTGGCATTGACGATAATGAACAGCACCGTGAACTACATGGTCTTCACCATCGTCGAGTACCGTAACCGAGGGATATTCCGCAAGATGATGACCACTCCGCTGAAGAGGCCGGAATGGTTGGCCAGTAGGATACTGTGGCAGATGGTCCTCGGCTTCATATCTCTGCTGCTGATAATGGGCATCGGCGTCTATCTTTTCGATATCGCCGTCACGGTCAACCTTATGACCTTGGCTTTGATATTGGCGGGGACGGCCTTGTTCACAGCCATGGGGATGGCGGTGGCAGGACTCATTCAGGATGAACAGGGCGCGGGGGCGTTGGCCGGCGCGATCACGTTCCCGATGATGTTCCTCGCAGGCATATTCTTCCCTCTGGAGATGATGCCCGAATATCTGCAGACCATCGCCAAGGCCATACCGTTGACTTACCTTGCTGACGGACTGAGAGACTCCATGATCTACGGGAACATGGCAGGCGCGTGGTTCAATCTGATGGTCGTCAGCGGTCTAGCGGTGGTGTTCGCAGCCTTGGGTACCGTCCTGACACGTTGGAAACAGGAATAGCGAAGATGTAAAATATCCCAGGTAAGCATTCATGTCCGAGGATTATGAATTTTGAGAACATGGACGTCGTCTCCATCCGCGACTTCACCAGGGATCAGATCGAAGAGATCCTGGACAGGTCACGGGCGATGCTCCCTTACGCCAAGGGAGAGAAGGTGAGCAGAGCTTTGGAGGGAAAGATACTCGGGAATCTGTTCTTCGAGCCATCAACCCGGACCAGGCTTTCCTTTGAGAGTGCCGCGAACCGCTTGGGGGCTAGGGTGATAGATGTATCACAGACATCCACTACCTCGATCGTCAAGGGAGAGACCCTGGCAGACACCATACGGATGGTCGAGGCCTATTCCGATGTGATAGTCCTGCGCCACCCTCATGAGGGAGCGGCCCGTCTGGCGGCCCATTTCTCTGAGAAACCGGTGATAAATGCCGGTGACGGTGCGGGATCTCATCCTACCCAGACCCTATTGGACCTTTTCACTATCCAAGAGGAGATGGGCGGTATAGAGGGAAACAACGTGACCATTCTCGGTGACCTAAAATACGGCAGGACCGCGCACTCACTGGCAGAGGCCCTCACCGTATTCGGAGCCAAGTTGACCTTCGTGGCTCCAGAGACTCTGCAGATGCCCAAGGACACTGTGGACCAGGTCAAGAAACTGGGCGGGGATCCGGCCATCACCTCGGACATCGAGGGCGTGATAGCGGACACCGACGTCCTGTACATCACACGCATACAGAAGGAGAGATTCCCCGACCCTGCTGAGTACCAGAAGGTCGCCGGGACATACCGTGTCGATAAGGAGATGCTGCGGGAGGCTAAGAAGGACATGATCGTTATGCACCCATTGCCCAGGATCGACGAGATAGCGCCCGAGGTCGACTCCACTGCGCATGCCAAGTACTTCCAACAGGCTTTCAACGGCATTCCTGTGAGGATGGCCCTTCTCACATCCGTGTTGGGGGTGGATTTCTGATGCGTGAATTCAAGGTTACGCCGATTCGTAACGGCACAGTGATCGACCACATCAACTCCGGTCAAGCCCTTAACGTCCTAAGGATACTGGGGATAAACGAGCATAACGTCGATTCCACCGTGTCCATGCTGATGCACGTCCCCTCCAAGAAGACTGGATGGAAGGATGTGGTCAAGGTGGAGGATCGCGAATTGGACAAGCAGACCGTGGACAAGATAGCCCTGATTTCCCCGAATGCCACCATCGACATAATCCGTGACTTCAATGTCGCTGAGAAATATCAGGTCAGGCTGTCGCCGAGGGTCAAGAACCTGGTCCACTGCGGCAACCCCAACTGCATAACCAACAAATGCGAACCTGTGGCTCCGGAGTTCGATGTCGAGAACCACGACCCGCCGATGCTCAGATGCATCTATTGCGACCGGACCCTAGAGGACATCAGCGAGAACCTCATCTGAGCCAGGGTATCTCAATTTTAATTCGGCGGGCG
This sequence comes from Methanomassiliicoccaceae archaeon, assembly GCA_003557905.1. Taxonomy (GTDB): domain Archaea; phylum Thermoplasmatota; class Thermoplasmata; order Methanomassiliicoccales; family Methanomethylophilaceae; genus PWHV01. The sequence continues at coordinate 40,219 of PWNH01000080.1, forward strand.
GATTCCTCTATCCGCTCGTTGACATCTTTCTCATCGACACCAGCGACCGTTTTGACAACTAGGAATGAGGTGTTATTGATCCTCTTCAAGAACAGGCGCCCCTCATCGATGGTCAGAACAACCAGGGGATCGTCAGCAACGGCGTCGGCGGCCGACATCAGGTTGGCGAGCAGGGTGGGCTTACGACCCATGACCTCGCCCGGGACATCATTCAGCAACAGTCCCGCATCACTCACAGCATACACCTCCATGTAGTCATTGCTGTCGAATGTGTTGGCGAGAATGTCCTCGAAGGCGTTCTGTAGTCGTTTCTTGCTATCCATCTGCTCAACCCATGAGGATATGGGCAGGAAGGGATAATAATAACTGCGCCCGCAATCCTTATTATAAATCATGCTTCTGAGCATGCGATGGCCGAACTAAGAGCGATCATCAGTGCCGGTATGCCTGGTTCCGGGAAGGAGGAATTCCTGATAGCTACCGCTTCCCTCGGCCTGCCGAATGTGAGGATGGGGGATGTGGTGAGGGATGAAAAGCTGCATCACGGAATCTCATCACCCACCGGGGAGTTCGCCCACCGGGAAAGGGAGATGCACGGTGACGACATATGGGCCCTGAGGACAATCGAGCGACTTGACGGACGCCCCACGATAATCGATGGATGCAGGAGCCATGCCGAGGTGGAGGCTTTCCGTCGTGTCTTGGGTGACGGCCTTAAGGTGATAGCACTCCACAGCGATCCCGAGACAAGATACCTACGCCTCGTGAACCGCGGCCGGGAAGACGCTCCAACAGACCGTGGGGATTTTGCCAGACGTGACGAGAGGGAGATGTCGTGGGGACTCGCCAAGGTGATAGCCCTTGCTGATAAGATGATAGTCAACGACACCACTCTTGAGGAGTATCACCGTCGCTGCGTTGAAACGGCCCGGACGGTGATTGGCTATTGAAGTTCTCTGTCACTCGCCTATGCGGCGGCAAAGCATTGATGATGGTCCCGCGACAGGAGATTTTATTGGATATGGACGAGGTCGTCAAAATCCTAGTCCGGATTGCGAATGATGTCCGCATGGAAGGTCTGATGGTCCTTTGTCAGTGGAAGGGGATGGAGATGACGGTCTATGATCAGGGCAAGATAATGTTCTTCCCACTGCAGGAAAGGTCGGAGGGGATATCCCTGGCATCTGAGGTGCTGGATATCCTATCGTCAGCAGAAACGGAGAGGTAAACGCTTTATCCTTCTTTTCTGTACAGGGGACGATGGAACCATTCACAGAGGCTGTATTGGCTTTGGGCCTCTCAGCACTGCTTTCTTTATTGGCATGGAGGCTGAGATTGCTGACACCGAGCGGAGCTCTTTCTGCTTTCGCTGTCGGTACCATCATCGGAGTGTTCGGTTCCCTTAGCTGGTTGATCGTTCTTCTGGTCTTCACCTTCATCGGTTTCGCCGCCACGCGCTATGGTCTCGGTAAGAAGAAGGAGAGGGGTCTTCAAGAGGGACGGGATGGAGAGAGGAGTCACACCAATGTACTGGCAGTGGCTTTGGCACCCTGCCTGGTCGCCGTTCTGAGCTTCCTGTTCGGATTACAGGGCACCGTCGTAGCAAGCATCGCATTCGTTGCCGCCATCAGTGTTGCCGCCTCGGACACGATCGCCAGTGAGATGGGGGTCATGTATCCAGACGTCTGGATGGTCACCACATTGGAGAAGGTCCCCCCGGGGACCGATGGGGGTGTTTCTGTTATGGGTACCGTCTGGGCCTTCCTGGGGGCGGTTGTGGCCTCGGTCGTGGGCTGGGCAGTCATATACCCTGCCGACCTGTTCAGCGGCTTGGTTCTGATACCGATATTCGCCGGTTTCTTCGGTTGTTTCGCTGACAGTTTCCTCGGTGCGACATTGGAGACCAAGGGATACATAAACAAGTACAGCAACAACTTCATAACCATGTTGATGGGGTCACTTCTGGCGGTTGCCATATACCTCGCGATTTGAGCTGGACGATAACGTTTTATACTTCCCAGCATTGCACTGTTATGGTATGACGGCCATAGCGGCGGGGTCACACCCGGTCCCATTCCGAACCCGGTAGTTAAGCCCGCCCGCGTCCCTGGCTGTACTGTGTTGCGCGAGCGCACGG
>PWNH01000115.1 GCA_003557905.1 Methanomassiliicoccaceae archaeon
ACGATATGAGTATAGGTCTGATGCAACGAGTAGAACCGGACATAATCAATGTCACTAGGTTCTCCCCCCGTCCCGGTACATCGGCAGCCGAACTGCCCGATCGCCCTCATGGCAGAATCAGCAAGGCCCGTTCCCGTGAGATGACCGCTCTGAGGTTCGCCATCGGTGATGATAAAAACGCTACATTAGTAGGCGGTCAGATGGAGGTGACAGTGTCCGAGAACGGAAGCGAAGAGACCCTTATTTGCCGAAGCGACTGCTACCGGCCGGTGGTCATATCATCCGGACCGACCTTAGGGGATAAGATAAAGGTCATGATAACTGGCAGTGCCCGTACGCATCTGTTCGGCGAGCCAGTCGATTGACCATGGTTATATATCTGAATTAGAATCCCCACAATAAAGTCCCGTAGTGTAGCGGTCAATCATGCCGGCCTTTGGAGCCAGCGACGGCGGTTCGAATCCGCCCGGGACTACCATCATTCTATCCCGACAGGCGGTTTGAAAAATGCTCTGTTGACGATTAAGACCGCATAAAGACTCATTTATGAAATTAATATTGATGATGCAATAAACAACATTAGGACGAAAATCACCTGAAGTGATTCCCTTTGATCAGATGAGAAACCAAGAGACCAGCAACACCGGTCATTCCATAATCCACGCTCATCGATGGAACATCAATTCCTGCTGCTCTAGACAGATATACACCAAGTATTGTTGCGCAGACAGATAATGAGATGACTGAAAATTCTATTGAACAAATATCTGTGATGAAGATAACAAAGGTATCAGATAATGCACCTATCAACACGATTCCCGCGAGAGCAGAAACAGTGATCTGAACCAAAGATGCGATAGAATATTGCAAATCCATATAATATAATAAAGAAGTCAATAATTTTAATCATTACAGAGTCCCGATTGTGATGCCATTTACGGACGATCACCATAGCCAGATCTGCCAAGCGTGGATGATAATAAAGAAAGAAGATGTTTGTTGGGTTCGACCGTCCAGCGACGGTTCGAACCCCGGCCGCCGGCTCAAAAGGCCGAAGGAAATCCCTTACTTTGCGGGTTCCTTCATTGTACGGGGCAATGAGAAGTCTTCTACATTATCATTCCAAGGAACGATTTGTCGAAGGTATCCGATATCATTGGTTCATCAGATAGGCTGAAACCATCATCGCCAATCCGCCAATAATCGCCAGTATCATTCCGTAGCCCATCGTGAATTCCAAGGTCCCGACAAGGAAATCAAAACCATACTCCGACACCGATTGATACGTGAGTATGCAACTGATTATCACCGCGAGACCCAGAGCGACACCCATTATGGTCGAGGGCATCCCCTTCTTGTCGATCAGTACCAGAACGCCGAACAGGATAGCTGCGATCGCCGCAAAGGCAGGATAGCTCCTGTACTCCTGTTCTCCATCGTTGTATATGTCAATACCGGTAAATTCAGTATCCTCTGAAATCCCGAAAGTACTAACAGTAGCCACCATCCAGGGAAGGAACAACGACACTATCACAATCGCAGCTGCCACCATTCCTATCGCCTTCAAATTACTCATTTCAGTCATTTCTATCCGTCTCGATATTTCCATTCCTATTTCTTGGCACAGATGGATCCATTCACTTGGGTTGCTCATGCAACAATCATCCATCCGCATTCATCTAATCAAAGATCAAATCCAATCAAAAATATCAATTGGATTATGGAGTATAAATAACAATCAGAAATCTTTAAATTGGGGAATCATGCATGATCACGGCTGATATGGTAGACCATGTCATTTTTTACCGGTCTCCGCCATGCCCATCCGCTCGACATTTTTGCGGTCGGAAAGGTCTCAGAATCGAAATCCAAAGCGGATCCAATCAAGTTTTGACCGCCTGGATGAAGCATAAATGAGTTCAAGATGGTAATGATGTTTCTTATGCAGGGTTTTCAGGTACTGCATGCAAATATGAAGAGATGATGAAATAGAACAACAAAAGGGAATCAGTTTCCTGGTCTCCTCGGGGTTGAAAGCTTCACCACCAAACAATCAGCACAGACGCCATGTAAAACCGACACACATCATCATGTCCAGAAAAAGGATTAGTTTAAATACACGGAATGTTGAATCCCCTTCAAGGTAAGAATAAATGGGTCGCAGGTTCGTCCGCTGATTGGGGTCTGCTGAATGGATGATCATTATCCTTCAGGAGGTTGTTCAGTATTGAGCCATATAGCCTGTGCCCACTTTCTAAGTTGCACGGCACCAATCTTATCCTGTGCAGTAAGAACACTATGCGGTGAGAGGTACAACCCTCACGGCCCGCACCCACTTTATTCAGCCTTGGTTTTGACAAAAGGAGATTTCTGAATCGGTACCGGGAAGGTATGTGATGATGGTTACGATGTATGAGGATTCCAACAAAGATGACGGCAACGGCCCTCAGAACGGTACCGGCTCCGTCTCTGTAAGGCTGGCCGAGCTCAAAGGCGACATGGATGAGATCAACAGGGTCAAGAGAAAATACCCGATGAAGATACCGAGGTATTACCTGGACCTCATCAAGGACAAGGACGATCCGATATGGAGGCAGGCTGTGCCCTCTAAAGAGGAGCTCGAGGACAGGTTCAATCTAGAGGACCCTCTCCAGGAGGAGGATCATACCCCTGTCCCTTATCTCGTCCACAAATACCCCGACAGGGTGCTTCTCCTGTCCAGCAGCAAGTGTGCCATGTACTGCAGGTTCTGTACCCGGAAGAGGAAGGTCGGTCGGTTGCAGCAGATACCCATCGAGGATGTTTTCAATGCCATAGAGTACATCAGATCCCACGAGGAGGTCAGGGACGTGATCGTCTCCGGCGGCGACCCGCTGATGAGGTCCGACTCCGAGCTCGAGGAGATACTTAAGAGGCTGAGGTCCATCCCTCATCTGGACATAATCAGGATAGGCACGAGGATGCCTTGTGTTCAACCCTCAAGGATAACACCGCGCCTGGTCAACATCCTGAAGAGGTACCACCCGCTTTTCATGAACATCCACTTCAACCATCCCAACGAGATAACCTCCGAATCCTCCGCCGCCCTTAAACGCCTGGCGGATGCGGGCATACCGCTGGGAAGTCAGACGGTTTTGTTGAAAGGGGTCAACGACGACCCTCAGGTGATGAGGGAGCTGATGCAGAAGCTCATCAAATGCCGGGTCAAGCCCTATTACCTCTACCAGTGCGACCTCGTGAAGGGAGTCGATCACTTCAGGACCCCAGTGGAGTCCGGCATGGAGATAATGAGGAGCATCCAAGGGTTCACATCTGGCCTATGCCTTCCGCATTTCGTCATAGACGGTCCTGGCGGCAAGGTTCCGATATCGCCGCAGTATGTCAAGGACATCACTCCGGACCAGATCATAATCACGAACTTCATGAACGACCTCTATTCCTATCCCGGAGTGCGGAAGGGGGATGAGAGGCAGCTGTTCAACAAGAATGTGCGCAAGATAGGTATCGCCTTGAACCTCAAGAAGTCCCTGAACGAGAAGGACAGGTTCGACAAATATGCGGAGTTCGATGACCTTGAGACCGCCAACGCCATACGTCTGGCGTTGGAGAACACCGGTTATGAGGTGGTGTTGCTGGAGGCCGACAACGACTTCATATTCAGTTTGAAGGAATCCAATGTCGACTTCGTTTTCAACATCGCAGAGGGAATCCATGGCGAGAGCAGGGAGTCCCATGTTCCCGCCATACTCGAGATGTTCAACATACCGTATTCCGGCTCCGGGGTCCTGACACAGGCCATAACCTTGAACAAGAGCCGGAAGAAGGAGATATTGGACTACTACAACATCAGGACACCGAAATGGCAGGTTTTCAAGAGCACCAACCAGAAGCTGAAACCGGATATGAGGTTCCCGTTGATAGTGAAACCGGATGCGGAAGGTTCCAGCATCGGGATAACCAATGAAAGCCTGGTGTTCGACATCGTCTCGCTCAAGAAACAGGTCCGGAAGGTTTTGAAGGATTATGACCAGCCGGCCCTGGTGGAGGAGTTCGTGACCGGCAGGGAGTTCACCGTCTCCCTCCTGGGGAATCCGCCCAAGGTACTGCCGATAGTCGAGGTCAATTTCAACCATCTGCCGGACGGCATACACAGGTTCGACTCCTGGGAGGCCAAATGGATATTCGACAACCCCGATTCGCCTGTCGACCCCATCATATGCCCGGCTGACCTGAAGCCCAAACTGAAGGCACAGATAGAGAAGGTCGCAAAGCAGACCTTCGACAAGCTGGGATGCGTGGACCTGGCGAGGATAGACATCCGGCTGGACAGTGATGGCAATCCTCACATCCTCGACGTCAACGCGCTTCCGGGACTGATGCCGGACCCGAAGATGAACTCCCGGTTCCCGAAGTCCTGCTACGCCGCGGGCATGACCTACGACCAGATCATACAAACGATACTCAATTCCGCCCTGAAGAGGTACAATCTCCTCCTCGACCCCATCAAGGATAGAAACAAACAGAAGGGGGATAAAAGTAAGAGGCCGGAGAGAGACGATGCCTTCGACATCATCGCAACAGTGACGGAGTCCGGGTCGCATCAAGCGTCCACGCCGTGAGGGTGCAGCTGCGGGGTTGATGGTTTGAAGGTCGGTATACTCTACAACTACGTGGAGCAGCTCGAGCGGGGAGTGGAGCAGGACTCCATCTCTGACAACGAGATCCTGAGCACGGTCAGGCTAGTGCAGGGGGCCTTGGGATCCGAACATGAGGTCATACCCGTCCGGGCGGGCAGACGGTTGCTGTCGATGTTGGACCAGGAGAGCTTCGATATAGTCTTCAACATCTGTGAGGGATTCCAGGGGAATGTCAGGGGGGAGGCCTATATGGCCGGATTCCTGGACCTTCTCGGTATCCCATACACCGGATCGGACCCCCTCACCCTCTCCCTGTGCTTGGACAAGGGCAGGGCGAAGGAAATACTGCGCGTGAACGGCATACCCACTCCGGCATGGCAGGTCTTCGAACACCACCATCAGCCCCTGGATCCGTGTCTGGCCTTTCCTTTGATAGTCAAGCCGTTGCGTGAGGATGCGAGTGTCGGTATAGACCAGTCCTCAGTCGTCAATGACGATGTCCGTCTCAGGGAGAGATTGGATTACATCATCGGCACCTACCGGCAGCCGGCATTGGCGGAGGAGTACGTTGAGGGCAGGGAGCTGAACGTGGCCATACTGGGAAACATCCCCGAAGCAGAGACCCTCCCCATCTCGGAGATACTCTTCGACCTCAGGGAAGGAAGGCACCGCATAGTGGACTATGGAGCTAAATGGCTGGAGGCCTCGCCCGAGTATCAGGGGACGAATGGCGTCTGCCCCGCGGACCTGGACCATAAGGTGGAGGAAAAGGTGCGGGAGTTGGCCCTGAAGACATTCAAGCTCCTCGGATGTAAGGACTACGCCCGGGTGGATTTCCGGCTGGGTAAGGATGGCCCGGTGGTGCTGGAGGTCAATCCCAACCCCGGGATCAACAAAGACAGCGGTTTCGCCCGTAGCGCTATGGCACTTGGATTGACCTACGATGGGATGATAAGGCGGATATTGGAGAACGCAGTGACGAGATACAAGCTCACTCCTACGCCACGCCCCGTCGGGCGTGTCTATGAATCCGAGGGCATCCGGGCACGGAGTGTTGGGCTGTGTGACATACCAGACCTGGTCAGGTGGTTCAATGACGCCTGCGTTTCAAAATTCATGCAGGATTCCGGAACGGTTCACACCGAGGAATCCCTGATCGAATCATTCTTCGTCAAGGTCCACGATGACATCGACCTCATAATAGAGGATGGGCCTACGGGGAGACCTATCGGGTTCTTCTCCATCTATGACATAGATACGGTGAGTGAGAGCGCCGAGATATCATTCCTCATCGGCGATGAGGGTTTCCGTGGCAAAGGTGTAGGGAAAGCGATGGCCAACCTGGCGGTAAAACTCTGTTTCCAGGAACTCGCCCTGAACCGTGTGACAGCCTCCGTGACAGTGGAGAACAGAGCCTGCATCAAGGCGCTGGAGGCTGCTGGGTTCAGAAGAGCGGGGTTGCTGCGGGACTATCAGGCGGTTGGAGGTCTAAGGTTCGATGAATCGATATACGAGATGCTTCGCGAAGACCTTCTTGGGAGGCTGCATTAGCTGCAAATCCGATGACTCATCAACGGATCAATGCCTGTATCGGACCTTTCAGCCAATCACATTATCATTAAATATATTTATGTGATAATAATCAAAAGAGGGATCCATATGGTTCAGTTGATTGACGACGACATGTTGGGACAGATGGCGAAGGTGATCGCCGACAGCTTCTCCGAATATCCATTGATAAGGGCGGTAATAGGCGAAGTTCACAATCTGGACGAGGTCATGTACCAAACGTCGCTCCTCAACCTCACGGAGTTCATCAAGCACGGGGATGCACATCTGCTCGACGGGACGCCTCAGGGTATCGTGCTCGGATACCATAGCAAGTCGGTAAGACCCATCACCCGGACGGTCCAGACCATCCGTCTGTTTCTGCTTTTAAGGCGTCTGCTCAGCAAGGAGGACTTCCGCACCATGTGGGATAATCTCAAGCTCTATGACAAGGTCATGGATCTGAAATGGCCCTACCGCCACATCAAGGGGGATTTCTACTACGTCAAGGTTGTTGCGATCGACCCTGCAATAAGGGGTAGCGGGGCCTTCAGGAAGCTGATGTCGCCAGTATTGGATGAGTGTGATGATCGAGGGCTCCCGATAGTACTGGAATCGCATGATGAGCGTGTCGCCGCGATATACTCCCATTATGGTTTCGAAACCGTAGAGGTTATTGAGCAGGACGGATTGAAGGTCAGGCAGCATTGCATGATAAGAAGGCCGCCACAAGATTCAGCAGTTTGACCATGTAGCTGAATTGTGCGGCAATCCTCTATGTCTAACGTCCAGTCCCGATCCATGACGCATCCTCGGTCTCAAACGTTCCGTTTGATGTCCTTTTAATGAATCATGGTTAGAAAGGCTTAACATACCTTCAACACAATCTTGCCGGCATGGCATGGAAACCGATTTTCTGTGAGAAGCTGTGTCCGGAATGCAAGAAGGCGAGAGCAGGCGATCCCAAAGCAATTGAGAAACAGAAGGCGCATCTGGCAAAATTCGGTCCCGAAGGGTGTCCCTTCGGAAAGGCCCGCACCCGTTACTACGGTGTCACACCTGACCAACCTGTCCCGCCTGAGAAAAGGTGAAGGCCCTGCGCCGATACAGATTGGATTTGTCCGTACGCTGCCCGGACGATGACAGGGCGACCTCCATACTGGCATCTCTCGGCCCTGACAACGATGGTTATGTCCAAGCCAATCACTCCGAAGGAGTTTTGACATTCAGTATGGAGGCGGATAACGCAGGCAGGCTCAGGCAGACCGCTGACGACCTCCTTGCCTGTTTGAAGGTGGCGGACGAGGTCTCAGGACTTCTGTGACGATACGCCGTCCCTGACCTTGACCGCTATCCCCTTCTTAAGACTGAGCATCTCTTCTCTCACCAGCAGGGTCCTGCCCACCGCCAGGAGCTCATCTTCTTTGGAGACTACCATGACCTCTTCCATAGGCCGTATGTCCGGGTCACAGTCGTGGACGAAGTTGCAGAAGACGTTCCTGCCTTCTCGGTTGAAGGGTATGGCGTCATCGATGACCGTCACACGCATAGCCGGCGCAGGCAGCTTACCGATCAATTTCTTGGCTCCCTCAACCCTCAGTGTGTAGAAGCCATCGGATGCGCGCATGGATAGTATGTGCTCACCGGAGACGAGGACGTTGCGGATCTTGTCGGTTTTGCGGGAGACAACGAGCTCCACCGGGCCATCGAAAAGTAATTCAGTGGCCTCTCTGCCGAACTGGTAGCGGGCAACTGACAGGGCCCTCATCATGTTGATATCGAAATCCCCGTCGTCAGTTCCAACGGTCACGCACTGGAGTCCGTGGGCCTCAACGAACGCCCGCTCCTCACGGGCCATGAGCATTTCGGTCTCACCGTCGCGTATGGACGGGAAGAGGGACTGGGCCATGGGATACACCTCGTCCAGGTCCGGAGGGACCGGGCCGAAGGCAGTCCTGACCAGCGGAAGCACGTCCTTTGAGAGCAACGATCGGAACTCCCTCCCTATGTATCGGCCGTGTGGCTTCCCCGTCTCCTCCATGAACATGCATCTGTCCGTCGGGCAGACGTAGCGTTCCTGTGAACGCTGAGAGTAGCGGTGGAATGAAGGACGGGAGAGTGTCTCCGAGCCAGTGTGGAACATGGCACAATCCCTGCTCAATGGCTCGAACCGCTCCAGAAACGCGACGTGCTCCTTCAGACGTCTCAATCCGTCTAGAAGCGCAGGATGGGATCGGCATCTAGTCTCCGCCAATTCCCAGAGGTTCCCCTCCAGTATTGCTCTACGGACACGCCCCATCTCCTTTTTCAGTTCGTAAAGGTTGTGTCTCGCGATGGTGACCATCCTCTCCTCAGCTGGCAAAGCCCTCAGACTTTCCAGGTCATGGTCGCGGCAGGCGGGGCAGTCGCATTCCAATCCGTACATGTCCTCTAGGCGCGAAGTACCGTCCAGGAACATCAAACGGTCGTCACGGGCGAACTTGGCATAGGATGCGGAATCGAACATGTCACAACCCAACAGGGTTGCCAAAGCGATGATCATCGGATGCCCGGCACCGAAAAGATGAACGGGACGGTCCGGTGAAAGACCCTTCTTGGACGATATTATCACATCGACAAGCTCACGATAGCGGTACTGCTCCATCAGCGGCACAACACCGCCTATGGGATGCACATCCACGTCCATGGTTGCCATGGAGCGGGCGCACTCCTCACGTAGATTGGGGAACACCGAACCTTGGACCACCCCGGCTATCATCATGTCCTCTTTCAAGGACACGGCCTCCATGGTCCTCTCCAGTGTGACCTCTATGGAATCGCGGGTCTGCTCCTCCGTCCAATACGGTTCCGTGAAGATGTCGAGAACAGTCCCTATGTCACTGCCGATGGCCTTCTGGAAATCGATGATCTCCTGGTTCCCGACCTCGACCTCACCATACATATGGGATTGGAATGTCCCCGAGTCAGTCATTATTATGCCTGGGAAGTCCAGCAACTTGTGTAGACCCTCTTCCACGGCTCTTTCGTTCAAACCCTTGCTGTTCTTGATTATGTATGAGTTGGTGATCAGACCCTGGAACCCGAAATGGTGATAGATGTCTGCAGGAGTAACGGTTGCCAGTTTGGGGTTCACGACCGGAAGTAGGGCCGGGGTGTCCAATTTACCGCGCCTGGTGTGCAGAACCCCGATCCTCGCCAAACCGTCCCTTTTGATAATCTCGAACATCGGTTCCCCGATTGATTACAGTATATAAATTGTGATAGTCGTAAGGTGTTTGGTGAGGCTCAGCTTTCGCGGGAGTCCGCCAAGGCCTTGGAGATGGCGTTCTTGAGGATTATGTCCGGGATGTCCTCGACTATGGCCTCATTCCAGTCCAATTCCTCCCTTTCCTCAGTACCACAGGAACCAGTCCCGCAGGCGCCGCTGCAGTTGCCGCAGCTCTTGGAACCGGGGAGGACGAGGTCCAGGCCGTTCAGTATCTCATTGACCGTCCTGCCGTTTATTATCAGGGCGTTCTTCTCTTCCGAGCCATCGGGAAGGTCGGTCTCACGCAGCTTTATGTTGATTCCCGAGAACTTGACCTCCTTGACGAGGTCATTCAGGTACTCGCTGAAATCATAGACATCCCTGCGGCTCTCCTCATAAGGATGGTCCAGGGAGCTTTTTTTCCGGTACTCTAAGTCCAACATGAACCATCATTCTCCGAAGCGTTAAAAAAAGGTTGCTAGCTACGATAATTTATTATCATGGGTGGTGCTCAAGCAATAAGATGAGCTCCTACGGCTACAAGATGGTCATAGCGGTGCGGGACGACCTGAAGCTCTCGAAAGGCAAGACTGCCGTACAGGTCGCACACGCCGCAGTCAACTGTGCTCTGGTCACCAGCAAGAACGACAAGAAAAGGTTCAAAGCCTGGCATGACGAGGGGCAGAAGAAGGTGGCGGTCAGGGTCACCGATCTCCAACAGCTCTTCGACCTCAAGACAAGGGCGGAGTCCGTGGGGGTTGTGACCTCCGTCATAAGTGATGCCGGACACACCGAGGTGGCCCCGGGAACGGTCACGTGCATCGGAATCGGTCCGGCTGACGATGTGCTCATGGACCGTCTAACCGGTGATCTAAAACTGATGTGAGAAGCCTTCCGATCCACTGTTGGACAAGGCCACGCTGAACTCATTCCAGCGCATCTGACTGGGCTGGCAAAGGTTTTAATACTATCTCAAGTTAGACCAACTGGGTTGATTCCAGGTCAAGATACCATCAACCTTTAATATAACAATACGAATCGCGAAAATGCTTCAGATAGAGGTGAAACTGTGGGAAGAGGTCTACACACCGCAAGGAAACTGGCGAGCGACCGTCAGAAATTCCGATGGAAGGACAGGGCATACAAGAAGAGGATGATGAAAACCAAGCAGAAGGCAGATCCCTTGGAGGGTTCCGCCCAGGGTAGAGGTATCGTTCTCGAGAAGGTGGGTATTGAGGCAAAGCAGCCCAACTCTGCCATCCGTAAGTGCGTCAAAGTACAACTCATAAAGAACGGCCGTCAGATAACCGCCTTCGCGGTCGGTGACGGCGCTATCAACTTCATCGATGAGCACGACGAGGTGCTCGTGGAAGGTATCGGCGGTAGGATGGGCCGTTCATACGGTGACATCCCTGGTGTCCGTTACAAAGTCATCAAGGTAAACAACGTGTCCCTGAATGAGATGGTCAGGGGCCGCAAGGAGAAACCGGTACGGTGATTCTAAATGGCTGAAATTACATACGGTGATGTTCTCGTTTTCGGGAAATACGACCTCGCTGAGGTCACTGTCGAGGATGGCGGCCTGGCCAAGTACATAGACCTCACCCCCACTAACATACCCCACTCTGGCGGCAAGCATGCCAACAAGTGGTTCGGCAAGGCCAAGGTGAACATCGTGGAGCGTCTTATCAACAACGTGATGCGCACCGAGGATTACACTGGCAAGAAGACCAAGTCTTACAAGGCCGTTTCTGAAGCTTTCGACATAATCGCTGAGAAGACCAAGAAGAACCCCGTGCAGGTGTTGGTGGAGGCGTTGCAGAACGCCGCTCCCCGTGAGGAGGTCACCCGTCTGCAGTTCGGTGGCATATCCGTGCCCAAGGCGGTGGACGTTTCGCCCTCCCGCCGGTTGGATATCGCTATGCGCAACATAAGCAGGGGCGCGGTCAAGGCGTCATTCAAGAACAAGAAGTCGATTTCGGCATGCATCGCCGACGAGCTGATACTCGCTTCCAAGAACGAGATGAACAGTTTCGGCGTTTCCAAGAAGGAAGAGATCGAGCGTGTCGCCCAGTCCGCACGGTGAGCGGGCATACAACAGGTGATGATCCATGGGCAGGAAAGAGGATAACATAAAGAGGGCCACGCTCCTGATGAACAAGCCGGAGTTCATCCGTAACATCGGGACCGCAGCCCACATAGATCACGGTAAGACCACATTGAGCGACAACCTCATCGCTGGAGCCGGCATGATGTCCGAGGAACTGGCTGGTAAGCAGAGGTTCATGGACTTCGATGAGCAGGAGCAGGCGAGGGGGATAACCATCAACGCCGCCAACGCCTCAATGGTCCACAAATACGGTGATAAGGAGTATCTCATCAATCTTATCGACACACCCGGTCACGTCGACTTCGGAGGAGACGTCACCAGGGCCATGCGTGCCCTGGACGGCGTCCTGATCCTGGCCTGTGCCGTGGAAGGCGTCATGCCTCAGACCGAGACGGTCATAAGGCAGGCCCTCAAGGAGAGGGTGAAGCCCATGCTGTTCATCAACAAGGTGGACAGGATGATCAACGAGCTCCAGGTCACCCCTGAGGCGATGATGGAGAAGTTCGGCAAGATCATCACCGAGTTCAACAAGAGGGTCGCCACACAGCTACCCGCACCTCTGAACAAGGAGTGGCAGGTCAAGGTCGAGGACGGCACCGTCGCCTTCGGCTCCGCCTACCACAACTGGGCTATCTCCGCTCCCTACATGAAGAAGAGCGGAATCACATTCAAGGACGTCTTCGACTACTGCGTCGATGGCAAGCAGAAGGAGTTGGCCAAGAGGTCCCCGCTGCACGAGGTCGTCCTGGATATGGCCATAACCCATGTCAAGGACCCCGTGGCATCCCAGAAGATCAGGATACCTGTCATCTGGAAGGGAGATGTCGATTCCAAGATCGGAACCCAGATGTACGCCTGCGACCCCAACGGCGATGTGTCGCTGATGGTCAACAAGATCATCGTCGACCCCCATGCCGGTGAGGTTGCCGTCGGTAGGTTGTTCTCCGGTACCGTGAAGAAGGGTCAGCAGCTGTGGGTGGCAGGAATGCCCAACCCCCAGAGGGTTCAGACAGTTGCCCTGGCCGTCGGCGCCGACCGTATCCCGGTCGAGAGCTGTTGTGCCGGTAACATCGTGGCCATATCCGGTCTTAAGGACGCCATATCCGGTTCGACTGTTTCGACCATAAAGGAGATGGAACCCTTCGAGAAGATCACCCACTACTCTGAGCCTGTGGTCACCAAGGCCATTGAGGCCAAGCACATGAAGGACCTGCCAAAGTTGGTCGAGGTCCTCAGGTCCGTTGCCAAGGCCGACCCGTCGTTGAACATCGAGATCAACAACGAGACCGGTGAGCACCTGCTATCCGGTATGGGCGAGCTCCACCTGGAGATCACCGAGTACCGTATCAGCAAGGAGCAGGGCATCGAGATAGTCGCTTCCCCCCCCATCGTGGTTTACCGCGAGGCTGTCGCCAAGTCCGCTGGGCCTTTTGAGGGCAAGTCCCCCAACAAGCACAACAAGTTCTACATTGTCGTAGAGCCCTTGGAGCAGAACATCATCGACGCCATAAAGTCCAGTGACCTGCCCCAGGGCAAACTCAAGGACCCCAAGGCCGTCGCCCGCCAGCTTGTGGAGATGGGAATGGAGAAGGACGATGCGAAAGGCATAGTCATGTTCAAGGACAACAACGCCCTCTTCGACAACACCAAGGGTATACAGTACCTGCATGAGACCATGGAACTGATAAAACAGGCCTTCGAGGAGGCCATGAACCTCGGTCCCCTGGCTGGTGAGAAGGTCAGTGGCGTTAAGATCAAGCTGATGGACGCCAAGCTCCACGAGGACACCATACACCGTGGCCCCGCTCAGGTCATACCGGCGGTCAGGTCCGGTATCTACGGCGCGATGTGCATGGCTGGAAGGGTTCTCACAGAGCCCGTCCAGAAGGTGTTCATCAACGTCCCGCAGGATTACATGGGAGATGCAGTCAGGGAGGTCCAGTCCCGTCGTGGGACCATCGATGAGATGGGTCAAGAGGGCATCAACGCCGTCGTCGTTGCCGTCACACCCGTCGCGGAGATGTTCGGTTTCGCGAGTGCGATCCGCGGTGCAACTCAGGGAAGGGCCATCTGGTCCACTGAGAACTCCGGCTTCGTGACCGTGCCTCATGAACTGCAGAAAGATGTAGTTAAGGAGATCCGTCAGAGGAAGGGAATGAACCCCGAGCCATACGATGCCGGGTACTATTCCGCCTGAAGGTAAGCTTAAATACAAAAGATATTATGGTGAAAAAGAATCCAAGGAACCCATTTGAGGTATACTAGTAGGAGGAAATACAAATGGCAGCAGAGAAGCCCCACATCAACATGGTAGT
>PWNH01000064.1 GCA_003557905.1 Methanomassiliicoccaceae archaeon
CGACGACCTTCTAAAAAGAATTTCAGCCTCTGAAAGCTGGAAAGATGAAATTGCTGAACCAAACCAATTAGAAGATTTTTTCAACTGGATAAAAGTTTAAACCATGCCCAAAGAAACCCCAGAAAAACTCGATCTCCGCTCAATGGACATCACTGATGAAAAGAAGCAGCAGTTAAAACAACTCTTCCCGGAAGTATTCCGCGAGGATAAAATCGATTTCGATCATCTGAAAAGAGTGTTAGGCGAATGGGTAGATCCCGGTAAAGAACGGTTTGGACTGCAATGGCCGGGAAAAGCGGAACGCATGAAAACCATTCAGCAGCCAAGTATTGCTACGTTACGGCCGGATCGTGAGGAGTCTGTAAATTTTGATGAGACGGAAAACCTGTTTATTGAAGGCGACAATTTAGAGGTTCTAAAACTACTCCAGAAAAGTTACTTCGGTAAAGTGAAAATGATCTACATAGATCCTCCTTACAACACCGGTAATGAATTTATTTATCCAGACAACTACACAGAAAGTTTAGACACTTATTTGAAATACACCGGGCAAAAAGATGCGGAGGGTAATTGGCAATCATCGAATAAAGAAACGGAAGGACGATTCCATTCCAAATGGTTAAATATGATGTATCCTCGTTTGTTTTTAGCAAAAAATTTACTGGAAGAGAATGGAGTGATATTTGTATCAATAGATGATCATGAAGTTCATCATTTGAGAAAAATGATGAATGAAATATATGGAGAAGAGAATTTTACAGCTCAAATAGTTTGGAAGAAAAAAACTGGCTCTGGCTCTCAAATAGAAAAAGTTTTTTCAGAACATGAATATGTCATTAGTTATGTAAAAAACTCCAACAGTGGTGAGAAATGGAGAATTACTAATGAGAATGATGGTAATTTTAAAAACCCTGATAATGATGAAAGAGGTGATTGGGAGAGTTGTGCTATTACTGCTCCTTCCAAAAATCGAAATCCAAATCAACTGTATTTAATTGAAGTTAACTTTAATTCAAACAAATCAAGGACTAATCTTAAATATGATATAATTGATGAATTTCAGTACGGAAATCATCGAGTAATTTTTAGGAAATTGCAAGAAAATTCTGATTACAATGAAATGTTTGATGCCGAAAAAGAAGTTGCTTGGTTTATCAGGAGATGGGCGTACATCCCTACATCAATGCGAAAAATATTTGAAGATAATAGAGTTTATTTGAATGGAGCTAACTTGCCAAGGTACAAAAAGTTTCAAAGTGAATACGAAGGAAAAGCATTAAGGAGTATATACTGCAATGAATTTAGCACCCAACAAGGAAGTGAAGAGTTAAGGGCATTATTTAATAGTGATATAGTAGAATATCCGAAGCCTAAAAAACTCCTTCAAACTTTGGTAGAAGCCACCACCAAACAAGATGATATTATTGTTGATTTTTTCGCAGGTTCTTGTTCAACCGCAGATGCAATTTTAAACCTTAGCAATAAAGAGAAAGTAAAACGAAAATTTATAATGGTTCAGCTTCCAGAGATAACCGAAGAAAAGACGGAAGCTAAAAAAGCCGGTTTCGAAACCATAGCTGATATTGGCAAAGAAAGAATTAGACGGACTATAAAACATATTAAGGAAGATCACAAAAAGGATAAACAACTTGCACTGGATGAAGAAAAGAATTCTAATGATGAAATTGATTTGGGCTTTAAAGTATTTAAGTTAACACCATCCAATTTCAAAGTTTGGGAAGCTCCCGGAGTGGATATTGAACCGGAGAAATTAAAAGAACAACTGGATGCGTTTTCTGATCATCTCAATCCTGAAAATGAAGAAGAAAGTATCTTGTTTGAACTCATTCTTAAGTCCGGTTTCCCTCTCACAGCCAACATTGAAAAGATAGAACTTGCCGGTAAACATGTGCTCAACGTGGAAAATGGTAAACTCATGATCTGCCTGGCTGAAGAATTAACCATTGAGGTTTTGGATGCTATTTCAGAGAAAGAGCCACAACGGGTAATTTGCTTAGACAATGGATTTACAGGCGATGATGCGGATGCCTTAAAGACAAATGCGGTTCAGCTATTTAAGAGCAAAGAAATTGAATTCAGGACGGTTTAAAGGCCATTTGTGAGTGTAAATTCACACAATTGTAAAATATCTGTCAATAACTTGACAATTATACTATTTTAAATGAACTTTTCGTTCAAAATAAAACGTTTAGGAAGTAGCAATAAGCGATGTCAGTTTTACACCATCGTAAAAGACGATGATGAATTGACGGAGGCGATAAAATTTCTGCAAAATGTAAGAAATCAAAAAAGCGATGATTTCAATAGACTCAAAAAGCGCTATAACACTATCAGAAACAAAACAGGAGCTATATTTGAGTTTTTCAAAGATGAAGGTGTACAAAAAAGTCTTGTAAAAGCATTGCATGCAGGAGCAAAAAGGGATGGATATTTAAAGGTGAATTCACTTCGATGGTACTGTATCCGGCTAAGTAAACAGTGTGTAATATTTGGAAATGGAGGCGTAAAGCATGTTGGTAAAACTCAACAAGATTCTCATTTAAAGGAAAAAGAAGCTGACATGAGATGGGTTGATGCATGTATTGAAGCTGCTCAGCGTAATGGAGATTTACATGTTGTTGATTCAGGTAATCTGTACGGAATAATGAATTTTAATGAAGAGACAATAGAAAAATATGGCTTACAATAAAGAAAAGAACGACCGAATTTTAGAGGAGTTTCTATCATTAGAAAGTGTTGATGAGAAATTCATCGACAAGCAAATGACCATTGCTGCTCAAATTGATAATTATCTTAAAGAGTATGGGTGGACACAAAAAGAGCTGGCTGAAAAAGCAGGGTTCAAATCTCAAAGTCAGTTAACCGAGATTATGTCTGGCCATGGAAACCCAACTTTGAGAACAATTACCAATCTTGAGGAGGCCCTTGGCAAAGATATTATTGTAAGTCCAGACTTCTATGAAGAGGAATTAGAAGAAAAAGGATGGATTCATCCGGAAAAAACGGTTCATGTAACTGCCGGGGCCTTTCGAAGTGAGTTCTTTGAAAGGAATGACTTTGTGGTTGTAAACACTGGCTATGAAGGTAGTATCCGAGTGAAACGAAATGAGTACAGCACAGCTGACCAAATGCACGTTCATAAACCAACAGGGACATATGGCTGATAAAAAAGAGATACAATTTTCGATCTATGAATTTGAGATTGGAAACTTTTCAAATACTGTTCCCAAGGAATCGGTTAGAAAAGACAGGCTTGATTACAAAATTCAACACCAATTCGATATTGATGTAGAGAAGAAACTTTTTATAGTAGGATTTAAGATCAAAGTTACCGCAAGCCCACAAAGTAATGTTGAATTGGCAAATATTGAAACCTTCACGGTTTACAAATTAAAGGGTGTAGAGAATGATGATATAAATCGACTACCCGACCATTTGGTTATTACTTTTCTCAGCATTGCCTATTCAAATACCCGGGGTGCTTTGGCTGCGAAGGCTCAGGGGACCGTGGTGGGTGAAGTCCCACTACCGCTCATAAATCCAACACAAGTTATAGAGGAAATGAAGAAAAGAG